>DASWOH010000330.1:0-25018 GCA_036398815.1 Rhizobium sp.
GAAGGTCGAGGCCAGCACCAGCGCCAGCGTCTCGGTCGTTTCCTTCCAATAGCCCTGGTTGATGGTGATCAGTAGGCCGATCAAGGTCAGAGCCGCCACCGGAATGCTCCGGCGCAGCCAATAGGCGATGGCCGCGATAACGACGACGACGACCAGCGGATGCGGCGCCTGCAGCAGGAACAGCAGCGCCTTGATCACATGCGCGACGAGGAAGGAAAGCCCGTCGAAGAACCAGGTGACGTTGGTCGTCAGCCAATCCACGACGGCTTTTGCCCATGGACCGATGGGAATGCGATAATCGGTTAACCAGTTCACGTCTTTGCCCACTATTGGGGCGGCGATTCCGGATGTCTTGGGTCGTTCCGGATAGGGCCGCCGGAGAATAACGGCCTATGGCGCCACGACCCGATGCGCGGCGCGATAGGAGGGAAGCAGTCCGTCCACGGAAGAGAAAGGGGCGGTTGAGCCGCCCCTTGTCCCCCCGATGTTACAGGCCGAGCTTGGCCTTGACCGCCGCAAGCCCGTCACCGCCATCCTTGGTGGTGACGCCGGCGAGCCAGGGAGTGATTGCTGTCGGATTGGCCTTCAGCCATTCCGTTGCAGCCACTTCCGGTTCCTTGCTGTCGTTCAGGATCTTGCCCATGATCTCGTTTTCCATCGGCAACGAGAAGACGAGATTTTTGACGAAGGTGCCGACGTTCGGGCATTCCTGCAGATAGCCGGCACGGACATTGGTGTAAACCGTCGCGCCGCCGAAGTTCGGTCCGAAGACATCGTCACCGCCGGTGAGATAGGTCATCTTGTAGGTGGTGTTCATCGGATGCGGGGCCCAGCCGAGAAAGATGATCGGCTTGCCTTCCTTGTCGGAGCGGGACACCTGGGCAAGCATGCCCTGTTCGGAGGACTCGACCACTTCGAAGCCCTTGAGGCCGAAGGTGTCCTTGTCGACCATGTCGATGACGAGGCGGTTGCCGTCATTGCCCGGCTCGATGCCGTAGATCTTGCCGTCCAGGTCGTCCTTGTGGGCGGCGATATCCTTGAAGTCCTTGATGCCGAGCTCGGCGCCCTTTTCGTTGGTCGCGAGCGTGTACTTCGCGCCTTCCAGGTTGGCGCGGACGGTCTCGACCGACTTGTCTTCGGCGAAAGGCTTGATGTTCTCGGCCATGGAGGGCATCCAGTTACCGAGGAAGACGTCGATGTCCTTGTTTTTCAGCGATTGATAGGTCACCGGCACGGCGAGCACCTTGACGTCGGTGTCGTAGCCGAGGGCCTTCAGGAGGATGGAGGCTGTCGCCGTGGTGGAGGTAATGTCGGTCCAGCCGACATCGGCGAAATGCACGGTGCTACAGCTTGCCGGTTCGGCGGCGGAAGCCATGGTCGCGCCCAGCACCAGCGCGGAAAGGGTTGAAGCGAAGGCAAGTGCGGTAAAGGTCGTTTTTATCATTACGTGACTCCCAGTCTAACGTTCCCAAGCAACCACCAATAACCGACATTTACAAGCGACCTCCGCGTATTTGCGCCGGTTTGGAGGGGCTGATTGCGACTCCCGTGTTTTTCCGGCCAGGTGTTGCAGAACCGGGCCTGGTCCGCCCCAGGTTGGCCGTAATTCCTGTGGTTTTCGTCGAAGGCATCTTTTCTTCGCGTGGCGGAGCACCCATGAAACGGTCAAGGAGAACGTCATGGCCAAGCTCTATTTCCACTATTCGACGATGAATGCCGGCAAGTCGACCATGCTGCTGCAGGCCGCCTACAATTATCAGGAACGCGGCATGCGCACCGCGGCCTTTATCGCGGCGCTGGACGATCGCGCCGGTCGCGGCAAGATAGCGTCGCGTATCGGTCTAACGATGGATGCCATACCGTTCGATGCCGTCGACGATCTTTACGCGCTGGTCGATGAAATGCACGCCCACGAGCCTCTGGCCTGCGTCTTCGTCGATGAGGCGCAATTCCTGTCGCAGGAACAAGTGTGGCAGCTTGCCCATATCGTCGATCGCCTTGACCTGCCTGTCATGGCCTACGGACTGCGTACGGATTTCCACGGGAAATTATTTCCGGGCTCGCAGGAGTTGCTGACCATCGCCGACGAGTTGCGGGAGGTGCGAACCATCTGCCATTGCGGGCGCAAGGCGACGATGGTGGTGCGCCTGGATTTCGCCGGCAAGGTGGCGCGCGAAGGCGCGCAGATCGAGATTGGCGGCAGCGACAAATATGTTTCGCTCTGCCGCCGGCATTGGGAAGCGGCGATGGCGGGGGAGTAGGCCGCCCGCGTCATTGCGTCATCCGGCAAGCGGTTGCGAATGTCTCTATGGTCGCGGTAATGGGGATCGCTTGCCGATCTCGCGTCGGGAGGAACAATGAAATCGCTCTGTCTGCTGGCTGCGGCCACCATTCTTTTTTCCAGCTCGGCTGCTTTTGCCGATGGCGATGCGGTCGCCGGCGCCACGGTCTTTAAGAAATGCGCCGTCTGCCATACGGCGACCCAGCATGAGAACCATGTCGGGCCATCGCTGATGGGTGTGGTCGGCCGTCGGGTCGCCACCGTGCCGGACTATAACTACTCGACGGCGATGAAGGCGTTCGGTGCCGACGGCAAGGTCTGGGACGAGGCGCTGCTCAGAAAATACCTGCCCAGCCCGCAATTCCTGGTCAAGGGCACGAAGATGACGTTTCCGGGTTTGAAGAGCGACAAGGATCTCGACAATCTCATCGCCTATCTGAAAAATCCAGCCGTCGCGCAGTGAAGGCTGAAACCCGGCGCATTCAGACATTCTCTTTGCACATATAAGCGGTTAGTCTCTCCGGTAACGGCAATTGAGAGACGCTTTCATGGTCAAAGTTCATTCCTTCGACGGCGAACTCGACAAGGCGCGTGTGACGCTCGACGATGCGCTCAAGGGCCTGGATGCGGCAAACACCGCGCTTGCCGGCCACGCCAAGGGCGGCACCCGTCTCGGCGTCGTCAATTTTCCGGTGGAAGAGGCACAGGTGCGCGAGACGCTCGAGCTGCTCGAGCGGTGGAAATCCTTGGGAATGTCTTTGGTCAAGAAACTCGATGAGGCCACCGCGGCCGCGGACTTGCAGCATCGGCGACTGTTCGATGAAAAGGCCGGACCCGAAAGGCCGACTTTGTTCGGGCGCAGGATCGGCCCGGTGCATGCCACGCCGGCCTCGATCGTGGCTGATATGGATGCGGCACTGGCGGCGTCGGCGTCGCTTGACGCGCTGTTCAAGGTTGCTCGGCCCTTGTTGGTTCAAGCCTTTCGCGATTGCGAGGTGCATTTGGCGCGGGTGATCGAGCGGCGGCAACGCGCCGATTTCGAGATAGAGGATTTGCAGCGACAGGCCGATGCCCTGGCGCCGAGGATTCTGGACCGGCATGCCGATGCTTCATCCGCACGCGATGTGGATTCGCAATCCGAATTGGAAGCGGACTATCGGCGGCTGCTTGCCGAGCAGAATGATCTCCATGCGCGGGAGCGAGACTTGCAGCCGGGGCGGGCGGTGCTGCAGAGGCTCATCGATATGCATGAGGACGTGGCGAGCGTTCTGAATGCGCAGATCGGCGCCGTCAATGCGATGGCGGGC
Organism: Rhizobium sp.; assembly: GCA_036398815.1. Lineage (GTDB taxonomy): Bacteria > Pseudomonadota > Alphaproteobacteria > Rhizobiales > Rhizobiaceae > Rhizobium. The sequence continues at coordinate 3,589 of DASWOH010000330.1, forward strand.
AAGCTTGCCGTCGATACCGAACAGCGGATCGCCTTGCTGAAGGCGGCGATGTCGGAAGCCGTGCCGCCTTTGCCTGCTGTTGAAAGACCAGCGCCGGTCGCCGCGTTGATCGCGGCCTTCGATGCGAATGTGCTCGCCGGTCATGATCTTGCGACGCGCAAGGAGCATGCGGACAAGGTCTTCGTGCGGCGGCTGGAACCTCATCTGCTGGTCGTGCCGGTAACGGAGGGGGAGCAGCCGATCGAGCCCGAGCCGGAGACCTCGTTATCGTCCACGGTTGAAAAATGACGGCAGCCGGTTGCTGTCTCCTTCGGAAACACATATCTGCAGGAGCGTGAATATGTTGCGCAGATTCAAGGTGTCCTGCGTCCTTTGCGTATCCGAAGGATTGCGGCGCTTCAGAGGAGACGTCCATGCTTGATTCGATTACTGCGTTCTTCAAGCGGATCGGCGCCGCCATCGCGCGGGGCCTCGGGCTTCTCGTCGTCGGGATCGTCTGGCCTTTCCTTGCGGCCCACGGCTGGTACCAGCGGCGCAATTGGCTGATCAAGCTGCCGGTCGCCGCTTTCGTGGCGCTGATGGCGGTACTCTACATTTATTTCATCTGGCAGACCCAGGTCTGGAGCGGCTTCGACGCCGATTATCCCGGCGTCTACAGGTTCGAGGACCGCAAGGTCGGGGCAGGGCAGCAGTTGCCTGCAACGAGCGGGCAGCAGGTCGCCGCGACTGCGCCGAAAGCCTGCCAGACTTCGGGGGTGGTCGACGTCACCGCCGATCTTATCGATTTCAACGTCAACCAGAATGCCTGGATCTCCTCGATGCTGCTCTTCAAGCTCGGGTTCTTCGGCATGCGCTGGGACGACACGCCATTCCTCGACAACAAGGCGGCCTTTCAGCGCGGCGTGAACCAGGCGGTGCGGCGTACGGCGGTGGAGCTGGTCGACACGCTCGGGCGCGTGCGCGGCACGTCAGGCATCAACGGCGACCTGCAAAGCGCCCGCGGCAATCTGCAATTCGACGAAGCGAGCTGGTATTTCGGCATGCGTCCCTTCGGTCCGAAGACGCCGACGCCAAGCTATTATCGTGCGGCGATCACCAGCCTGCGCAAATTCAATACCGATCTCGGCACCTGCAATGCCGTCTTCGACAGCCGGGCCGACAACCTGCTGCAATTCATCGATCGTGTCGCCAACGATCTCGGCAGCACGTCGGACATTCTCGCGGAGCGATCGGAGAACCATAATTACGGCTGGTTCGACATGCGCGCCGACGACCGCTTCTGGTTCGCCTATGGTCAGCTCTATGGCTATTACGGTATCCTGAGCGCCGTCGGGGCCGATTTCCAGCAGGTCATCGCCGAGCGCAATCTCGGCACGCTCTGGGCCGGCACCATGAAGCAGCTGGAGGCGGCGCTGCGTATCCAGCCCGCCATCATCTCGAACGGGCGCGAGGACGGCTGGATCATGCCGAGCCATCTCGCGACGATGGGCTTCTACATCCTGCGCGTACGCTCGAATCTGGTGGAAATGCGCTCCGTTCTCGGTGGCCGTTAAAGCAATTCCAGGAAAAGTGCGCAGCGGTTTGCCGTCCGGAATTGCATCAAAACAATAAGCTGGAGCGGTTCAGCGATTCCATGAAGCGCAGAACCGCTCCAAGACGGGAGGGCGATCGTTGCTTCCAGCGATCGCCCGCACGTCGCATCGACCCGTAAAATCGATGGCGCTGGAGAACTTGAAATTTCAGGGAATTGCCAAAAGGATCAGCTGATCAATTTCAGCCGAATAGCCTTTGCGACGAGCTGGGTACGGTTGACGCAATCGAGCTTCTTGATCGCATTCATCATGTAGGCATTGACCGTGTGGTCGGAGAGGGAAAGGATCTGGCCGATTTCGACCGAGGTCTTGCCCTGCGCCGTCCAGCGGACGACTTCCAGCTCACGGGCCGAGAGCATATGGGGCACGGAGCCGTCATTGCGCTTGAGGCAGTTATAGGTGTCGAGCGCCTGCAGCACGATCATGTTCAGCTCGTTGAGCTCGCTCTGGCCAAGACTGCCGCGGTTGCCCATGAACCAGAAGACGAGGCGCTGCCCGTCGGAGGAGTTGATGGGGATGACGATGCCCATCGGACAATTGTAACTGGTGAGGAGCGTATGCAGTTCGCGTGGCAGCTCCATGTCTTGCGAGACGCCTTTCTCCAAGAGGTGCCAGGCGCGCGGCATTACGGAGTTCCGCACGCTCAACAGCATCGGGCAGCGGCGGAGCAATTGCAGGCGATCAAAATCGCGCAGAAATTGTGGCTGCATCGACCCCTCGATGACGAGCGGCGTCAGCATGGCGTCTTCGGAAACCGGGGCGTTGATAAGAGCCGCATGGCTGAAGCCGAAAGCCGAACTCGTCCGTTCCAAAGCTTGGGCAAAAGCCGTCTGCGTCCGGGCTGTAGCCAACTCGGCGGAAAGCAACAGTTGTCTCTCAGCAGTGATGAAATAGGACATTTGGATATGAGCGCCCACAGCGAGTTATGACTATCAATTACCGGATTTACAAGCGAATGCTAGACGCAAAAATACCACATATCCAGAAATAATTTTATTTCCATATATCTTAATATTGTAAATTGCTGATTTGTAATACTTTTTTTAAAATGGACGGAATACGAATAAAAAACTTGTTCCCTTGACTTCTTTCATGGCAGCGCCAAAAGCGTGCCTTCCGAAGGCCGGGCAAGGGCAAAACTTCGGGCAAAACTGTCAGTATGCGTCCGTGGCGATTACAGGCATTGGTTGAAAATTCGAAGTTTCCGGTCTTGTAGAAACCAGTAACATTCGTGCCACATAACAACATGATCGGCGCCGTGGTCGGCATGCACTTTTTCGGCGGCTCCGGGACAGGGTTCAAAGACCGGAGGACTGACCTATCCGCAGCGCTTCGCGCACGAATAGCTGGTTTTCGTCAAGGTGGCGATGACCGGCGGCAATGCCGGCCTGATCGCGATGAATGGTTGCTGGGGCCAGCGCGGCTTGCGAAGGTCCGAAGTGATTGCTATCGATCTTGCCACGGCAATCGCTTCCAGGCGTTTATTTCATGATCTTTCGTTTTTCCCCGCAGCTTATCGCGTGCTGTTACCGGCAGATACTGTGGTTCCTGGCGATCCTTTTTCTTCTCGTGTCTTCCTTCACGTCCGCCGGGGCTGCCGGCTCCAGCGCTGGCCAGCCTATGGAATTCCTGTTGGTTCAGGGCGACATGGCCACTTGCCGCGCCGCCGATAATTGCCCGGACTGGATTTCCGCCGAAGGGCAGATCATGGCGGATTCGCCGAGGAAGCTGCAAAAGCTGCTGAAGCGCCTTGGCGGCCGGAAATTGCCGATCATTGTCAGTTCGCCTGGCGGCGATGTCCGGGCGGCAATGGAGATGGCCTATGCGATCCGCAAGCAGAAGCTGGCGATCGCGGTCGGCCGGACGCGCTCGCGCGGTTGCCCCTATGCCGAGCCGATCTGTTCGGCGGCGCGCGCGAAGGATGGCTCCATCAAGGGTGAGACATTTTCGGCCGGTGCCATCTGCTTCTCGGCCTGTCCGCTGTTTTTCGCCGGCGGCATTCAGCGTGTATCGAGCCCCTTCGCGCTCCTCGGGGTGCATCAGATCACAACGACCTACAGCGAAGTCCGTATCAAGTACCGCACTGAATACGAGACGGTGAACGGCAAGCGAAAAGTTCTTTCCAAGCGGGAGATCGGACGTCAGTTCGTTGGCAAATACGACACCACCAAACTCGGCAGGCAGCAGAGGGCAAGGCTCACCGGTTTTCTGAAGAAGATGGGCGTGGATGAAACCGTCTTCGATCTGATGCTGGGCACCCAACCCACCTCGATCCATCTGATTGCGCAGATGGATGCGCTGAAGTTGCGGTTGACGACGGAGCTTGCGGCTGCGGATCAGCTTGTCGCTGCGAGGGATTGCAAGGACAAGCAATCGATTGCGACGTGCGCCGAGCCGCCGCCGGCCTCGATCGTGCCGGCGGACGTCGGCGAATAAGCCTGCTTCCGGACCCTCAGGCGTCCTTGCCTTTGGCTTTCGCCATGATCCTTTCCAGATAGCCGAGCATCAGCGCCGAGACGACGAAGGTGAGGTGGATGATGGTCAGCCACATCAGCTTGTCGTTTTCATACTGGCCGGCGTTGAGGAAGACCTGCAGCAGATGGATCGACGAAATGGCGACGATCGAGGAGGCGACCTTGATCTTCAGGCTGCCGGAATCGAGCTTGCCGAGGAAAGAGACTTCGCCATCGGCCTCGTCGAAGCGGCTGACGAAATTTTCGTAACCGGAAATCATCACCATGACGATGAGGCTGGCCACCAGCGCGGCGTCGATGAGGCTGAGAATAGCGAGAATCATGCCCGCCTCGTCATATTGGAAGACGTTGGCAGCGACCTTCAGGAACTTGTAGCCGAACGAGACGGCGTAGACCGCAAGTGCCGCCACCAGGCCGAGATAGAAGACGACGAGAATCCAGCGGCTGGAGAGAATGATGCGCTCGATCAGTAGTTCCAGGGACTTCATGTCTTTTCCTTTTTCGTTCGTCCTGAATGCTGTCGTTGAGGATAAGTGCCCGTCCGTCTCGCGGCAAGGTGGGATAGTTTCATAGAGGACAGCAATTCGCGGCTATTCACAGTGGATATTTATTGGGCTATCCCGGCAACGTGAATGTCTCCTTGTTGAGGGTGGGACCGGGTATCATGGCAACGGTAAAATCCGACATAGAAATCGCGCGCGCCGCGAAAAAGCTGCCGATCATCGAGATCGGTGCGAAACTCGGCATTCCGGCCGAAGACCTTGCGCCTTACGGGCATGACAAGGCGAAGATCGGCGCCCAATTCATTGCCGCACTGAAGGACAAGGCCGACGGCAAGCTGATCCTCGTCACCGCGATCAATCCGACGCCGGCGGGCGAGGGGAAGACGACCACGACCGTCGGCCTTGGCGACGGGCTGAACCGCATCGGCAAGAAGGCGATCGTCTGTGTGCGCGAGGCGTCCCTCGGCCCCTGCTTCGGCGTCAAGGGCGGGGCTGCCGGCGGCGGCTATGCGCAGGTCATCCCGATGGAAGACATCAACCTGCATTTCACCGGCGATTTTCACGCCGTCACCTCGGCGCATAATCTGCTGGCGGCGCTGATCGACAATCACATCTATTGGGGCAACGAAGAGAATATCGATGTCCGCCGCATCACCTGGCGGCGCGCCATGGACATGAACGATCGGGCGCTGCGCGACATCGTCGCCTCGCTCGGGGGCGTGGCCAACGGCTATCCGCGCGAGGGCGGTTTCGACATCACCGTCGCCTCCGAGGTCATGGCGATCCTCTGCCTTGCCTCCGATCTCAAGGATCTGGAAAAACGGCTCGGCGATATCATCATCGGCTATCGCCGCGACCGCACGCCGGTCTATGCCCGCGACCTCAAGGCCGATGGGGCGATGGCGGTGCTGCTCAAGGATGCGATGCAGCCGAACCTGGTGCAGACGCTGGAGAACAATCCGGCGCTGGTGCATGGCGGTCCCTTCGCCAATATCGCCCATGGCTGCAATTCGGTGATCGCCACGCGCACGGCGCTGAAGCTCGCCGATTATGTCGTGACCGAGGCGGGCTTCGGCGCCGATCTCGGCGCGGAGAAATTCTTCGATATCAAATGCCGCAAGGCCGGGCTTTCTCCGGATGCGGCCGTCATCGTCGCGACCGTACGGGCATTGAAGATGAATGGCGGCGTCAAGAAGGACGACCTCGGCCAGGAGAATGTCGAGGCTCTGGTGAAGGGCTGCGCCAATCTCGGCCGGCACCTTGCCAATGTCCGCAAGTTCGGCGTGCCCGTCGTCGTCGCGATCAATCATTTCGTCTCCGATACCGAAGCCGAGATCGAGGCGGTGAAGGACTATGTCGCGCGGCTCGGCGCCGAGGCGATCCTCTGCCGCCATTGGGCGGAGGGGTCCGCGGGGATCGAGGATCTGGCCTACAAGGTGGTGGAGCTTGCCGAATCCGGTCAGGCGAAATTCCAGCCGCTCTATCCCGACAATCTCCCGCTGCTCGAAAAGATCGAGATCGTCGCGTCGAAGATCTATCATGCCGGCGAGGTGACCGCCGACAAGGCTGTGCGCGACCAACTGCGCTCCTGGGAAGACCAGGGCTACGGTCACCTGCCGGTCTGCATGGCGAAGACGCAATATTCCTTCTCGACGGACCCGAATGTGCGCGGCGCTCCGGAGGGGCATATCGTACAGGTTCGCGAAGTGCGTCTCTCGGCCGGCGCGGGCTTCGTCGTCGTCATCACAGGCGAGATCATGACCATGCCCGGCCTGCCGAAAGCGCCGGCGGCGGAACGGATTTTCCTCAACGATCAGGGCTATATCGAGGGATTGTTTTAAGTTCTGAATCCGGTGGAAGTGCGGTTGTGCCGAGGTGGCCGTTTCATGGCGTCGCATCGGTAGCCTAATGGCAATATCGGAAACCGCCGTTCCTCTTCAATACATCCAGATGGAAATGCGTCTCGTGGGCGGCATCGCTCTCCGGGTCTAGGACGGTTGAGAAATAGAGGCAGGCGGAGGCGCTGGCGGTGCGTTGGAATGCGCCTGTCAGCGTCGGGTCTTCGCGGCGGGGTTCGATGCCGACGGTCTTGCCGTTCTCGAAGGTGAAGCCGGCGATGTCGATGGCATTGCCTCGGGCGTGTTCGGAGATCTTGCCGGTGGTGGCGTTATTGCGCAGGCGGCAGATGTAGGTCGAGGCCTGGTTGATCGTGACGATCCGGCCATTGTCCTTCAGCGCGGCGGCGGCGGGTATCACGCTTTCCTTCATCCAATGGGCAAGCGCCAGAGCGGCTTCGCAACGCATCGTGCCTTCCGGTTTCATCCGGATGCCCGGCAGCGGCTCCGTGAGGACGATCGGCTTGTCGATGCCGCAGCCATTGCCGTCATCGATGCGGGGGATGTCCTTGAAGCTGGCGCCGATGGCGGTCAGTTGCGCCAGGCAGGCCCTATGCTCTTCCTCCGATTCCGCCGCGATGGCCAGCGGCGGCTTGGGCGGGCCCTGCATTTCCCCGGCGGTCGGCTGGGGCTCCGGGACCGCCGGTTTCTCCATGGGCGTGGGCGGTTCGGCGGAAGGCTGGGTTTGTTCACGATCGGGTTTTTGCTGTGGTATCGGCCCGGTTTGGGGGAGGGATGCTGCCGTCAGCGAGGCGATGGCGGTTGCGGCGGAGATGATCCGGAATAGCATCAAGTATTTCACCTGTTTCTAATGATGACATGGTGAGAACGCCCGACGCAGTGATTTCGTTGCAATTCAGCAACTTTACCGATCCACTTTTAAACATGATATTTTTATTCATGATTATCTTGGCCGGATATATTGACAATAATAGTCATGTTTTTTAATGCGGCAGAAAGAAGGCGGAATTTTTCTGCTTTGTTAACGGAATGAACCCAGCCAGCCCCTTGCTCGCCTCAGAAGCAGCAACCAGCCAGCCCGGTATAGCAATTCGAAAGGAATGGTTATGGTTGTCCGGCGATCCCGCTCGGTTCTCTTGGCATGCACCGCGCTTCTGGCCCTTGGACTCGGCACAGCGTCTTATGCGCAGACTGCAACTCAGAATGATGTGGCCCCGAAAGGCGATCGCGTCACGGATCTGAAGCCGATCGTCGTCAAGGGCAAGGCGACGAAAGACGTGCTTGCCGATTCGCCCACCACCACCGAGACGACGGCGCAGCAGATCGACGATAAGCAGATCAACAGCATTGAGGATCTCGGCCGCAGCACCGAGGTCGGCGTCGGTTTCAACCGCAACACCGGTGGCATCAATATCCGTGGTCTGGGCGACGACCGTGTATTGACCACGGTCGACGGCATCGAGATCCCCTATTTGCTCGACGGCTCGCGTGACGCCGATGGTGGCGTCAACAGCTTCAGTTTCAATGCGCTTTCGGCGGTCGATGTCGTGCGCGGCGCCGATTCCAGCCGCGCAGGTTCGGGTGCTCTTGGCGGCGCTCTCGTGCTACGCACATTGGAGCCGGAAGATCTGATCGGTCCCGACGCGACCTGGGGCGGCGTCTTCAAGTTCGGCTATGACGGCACCGACCGCAGCATCGGCGGCTCGGCGGCGGTTGCCAAGCGCATCGACAATACCGCCGTCCTCTTCCAGGGCGGCTACACGCACGGGCATGAGCGTGAAAACAACGGCGATGTCGGCGGCTACTCGACCAAGCGCACCGAGCAGGACCCAGCCGACTACAATGAACGGAGTGGCTTGTTCAAGATCCGCCAGTATACCGATGTCGGCACATTCGGCATCACAGCGGAGCACTATAACAAGGACAAGACTATCGACTGGCGTAGTGCCCAAAGTCCCGCGGGCAACTTCCGCCCCGGCGACTACGACAAGACCGATAATGTCGAGCGCAACCGCCTGTCGCTGGATTACAAATATGAGGCTGAGAGCGCCGATTCCCTTATCGACACCGCCAATGCCGTCTTCTACTGGCAGAACCTTCTGCGCGAGAATGGGGCGGAGGGCTATCGCAATACCTCGGTCATCGGCGATTATTGGCGCCGGAACGAGTTGGAAGAACGAAGCATCGGCTTCAACGGTAACGCCTCGAAGTCGTTCGATACCGGCTCGCTGCATCATAACGTCACGTTCGGTCTCAACGTCGCCTTCACCAAGCTGCATCAGTATTCGGCAGGCGGAGATCGTTGTGATCTTCCTCGTTGGGCCGCGACTTGCGCATTCCTGCACACCAACCAATCGGACATGCCGGATGTCGACGGCAAGCGCGTAGGCGCCTTCATCGATGACAAGATCGAGATCGGTTCCAGCGGTTTCTCGCTGACGCCTGGCCTGCGCTTCGACTGGTATGATTATGCGCCAAAGAATACGGCTGCCTATCGCGACAGCTCCAATTATACCGGCCTGCCGTCCGGCCAGTCCGATGTTCGCTTTTCGCCGAAGCTGCGCGCCGCGTACCAGCCGCAGAACAATGTCGAATTCTATGCGCAATGGGCGATGGGCTTCCGCGCGCCGAATGCCAGCGAACTCTACCTCAACTACGGCATACCAGGCGGCTATGTCAGCTACGGCAATCCTGACCTGAAGCCGGAGACCAGCAACGGTATCGAAATCGGCACCAACCTGGGTGACGATGATTTCGGCGGCCATATCGGCGCGTTCTACAACAAGTACAAGAACTTCATCGACTCGGAAACGTCAGCCGATCCGACGCGCACCTATCCGCTCGGCATCACGGAATACTTCAACCGCGCCAATGTCCGCATGTTCGGCGTCGAGGTCAACGCGCACAAGAAGTTCGACAACGGCATTCACGTCAAGGGTTCGCTCTCCTATGTCAACGGCAAGGATTCCGATAGCGGCGAATGGATCGATTCCGTCGCCCCCGCCAAGGCGGCCTTCACCGTCGGCTATGCGACCGAGATCTGGGGAACAGACCTGACCTTCATCACGGCGACCAGCGAGCCGAAGAAGGCCGACGATAAATTCCGTACGCCGGGCTACGGCATCTTCGATCTGACGGGTTGGTGGGAGCCGGAGCAGGTGAAGGGCCTGACGCTGCGCGCCGGTGTCTACAACATCTTCAACAAGACCTACTACGACGCGCTCAATGCCGGCACCGGCACCACCATGACGCAGCCTGCTGCCTATTATTCGGAGCCGGGCCGGACCTTCAAGCTGACGCTGACGCAGAAGTTCTAGGCAGTCTTATCGACGCAGCAAACTTGGGCGATGCTTCGGCATCGCCTCTTTTTTGCGCCTTTGCCGCCAGGCGCAGGCAATTGTAAATCGCACTCTTCGATGCTAGTAAAACTGCGCAACCTATAACCCGTTTTGAGAGAGGAGGACCGCATGACCAAGATAGTCTGGCATATTCGCCAGTTCGGTCCGACTCAGGCCCTGCAAATGCGTTTGCAGGGCTGATCAGAGGCTGTTGTTCATTCATTTCCTTCTGGTTTGCCCCTGTGGGTAATGCAGCGTCGAAACTTCGTGTTCGAGCGGCTGCGTCATGACGATTTACCGAACAATATCCGCATAGCGCGGCGACAAGGCGTCTCGGATCGACGCCGATGTCTTGTTCGGGTCAGACCGGAAGAAGACCATGACTCTGATCAATCTCCGCAATCTCGGCATCACGCTCGGTGTGCCGCTGATCTCCAATCTCAATTTCACAGTCACGGCGGGCGACCGTATCGGCATCGTTGCGGCCAACGGCCGAGGCAAGTCCACGCTGCTGAATTGCATCGCCGGTAGGCTGGAGCCGACGGTCGGGGATATCACCCGTTCGCGCGGCCTCACCGTCGGCTATGTCGAGCAGAATGTGCCCGCCGATCTCGCGAATGTCCCCTTTTACGATGCGGTTCTTCGCGCTTTGTCGGCGGAGCAGGCCGAGAGCGAGGGCTGGCGTGTCGATGTCACGCTTGATTCACTCGACGTGCCGGAGGTGCTGCGGCCGAGGGCGCTTAGCGAACTCAGCGGCGGCTGGCAGCGGCTCGCCATGCTTGCTCGCGTCTGGGTGACGGAGCCGGACGTTCTGCTGCTGGACGAGCCCACCAACCATCTCGATCTCACCAAGATCGCCCTGCTGGAAGGCTGGCTGAACGCTTTGCCGCGCGACGTGCCGGTGCTGATTGCGAGCCATGACCGTGCCTTTCTCGATGCAGTGACCAACCGCACCCTGTTCCTGCGCCAGGAGCAATCGCAGACCTATGCCTTGCCCTATGGCCGGGCGAGGGCGGCGCTGGACGAGGCGGATGCGTCGGACGAGCGGCGTTTCCAGAAGGACATGAAGGTGGCGCAGCAATTGCGCAAGCAGGCGGCCAAGCTCAACAATCTCGGCATCAATTCCGGCAGCGACCTGCTGACGGTGAAGACGAAGCAGCTCAAGGCGCGGGCCGAACGATTGGAAGAGGCGGCTCGGCTGGGCTATCAGGAACGTTCGGCGGGCGCGATCAAGCTTAGCAATCGCGGTACGCAGGCGAAAATACTGGTGACGCTGGACGATGCCTCCGTCGAGACGCCGGACGGTACGCTGCTGCTCACGACCGGCAAGCACTGGATCTGCCAAGGCGATCGTATCGTGCTGCTCGGGCCTAACGGCGCCGGCAAGACCCGGCTTGTCGAGATGATCCGCAGGGCCATTGCCGATCAGGCCTCCTTGGGGGCCGTCAGGGCGACGCCATCGCTGGTGCTCGGATATAGCGACCAGGCACTATCCAATCTCGGCCAGGACGATACGCCGCTTGGCGTGCTCACGCGGCTGTTCGAGCTTGGCGAGCAACGGGCTCGCACGCTGCTGGCCGGTGCCGGGATGGGCATCGACATGCAGGGCCGCGCCATCGGCAGGCTTTCGGGCGGGCAAAAGGCCCGACTGGCGATGCTGGTGCTGAGGCTCACCAATCCCAACTTCTACCTGCTCGACGAGCCGACCAACCATCTCGATATCGACGGGCAGGAGGCGCTGGAGGGCGAGCTGATGGCGCAGGAGGCGAGCTGCCTGCTCGTCTCCCACGACCGCAGCTTCGTCCGCAACATCGGCAACCGCTTCTGGCTGATCGACAGGAAGCGGCTGGTCGAGGTGGAAGGGCCGGAGGCGTTTTTTGCGGAGGCTGGACGGCGGGACTGAAAAGAGTAAGGGCAGAGACGAATATCGTTTCTGTCCGTTCCCTGAGATTGCGGCTTGCACATCACCTCATCTCACGCTAACAATTCGCACCATGAACACGTCCTTGAACAACATTGCAGTTTGGTGGTGGGCTCGCTAAGGCGGCCTCGACCAATCGTGTTCAAAGACGACGAGTGAGCCGCCCGAGATTTCGAGGCGGCTTTTTTGTTATAAAGGCCGTCTGTCATCCGGGCCGAATAACGGAGTGAGGAACAATGGTAACGATCCTTCGGGATGATGGTGCGGAAATCTACGAGACCAAGGGCGGGATCACCGTCACCCGGCAGCGCCGGCCGACGCCCTATGCGGATGCGGTTTCGTCTTATATCGACAAGCTCGACGAGCGCCGCGGCGCGGTGTTTTCGTCGAACTACGAATATCCCGGCCGTTATACCCGTTGGGACACTGCCGTCGTCGATCCGCCGCTCGGCCTGTCCTGCAATGGGCGCGATGTTTGGATCGAAGCCTATAACGAGCGTGGCGAGGTCATTCTCGGTTTCATCACCGAAAAGCTGAAGACGGTTTCCGAACTGACACTTGGCGCCTCGACCGCCCGTAGGCTGAACCTGACGGTCAAGACGCCGGATCGTGTCTTTACCGAGGAAGAGCGTTCGAAGACGCCGACGGTGTTCACCGTGCTGCGCGCCGTCACCGATCTCTTCTATTCGCAGGCTGATGCCAGCATCGGCTTTTACGGCGCCTTCGGCTACGATCTTGCCTTCCAGTTTGATGCCATTGACCTGAAGCTCAAGCGCCCCGACGACCAGCGCGATATGGTGCTTTACCTGCCGGATGAAATCCTGGTGGTCGACAACTACTCCGCCAAGGCCTGGATCGATCGTTACGATTTCGCCAAGGGCGGCGTTTCGACCGAAGGCAAGGCCGGCGATATCGCCCCCGAGCCGTTCCATCATACAGACGCCATTCCGCCGAAGAGCGATCATCGTCCCGGCGAATATGCGGAACTGGTGACGAAGGCGAAGGAAAGCTTCCGCAAGGGCGATCTCTTCGAAGTCGTGCCCGGCCAGAAATTCATGGAGCGCTGCGACAGCAAGCCGTCGGATATTTCCAAGCGGCTGAAGGCGATCAATCCATCGCCCTACTCCTTCTTCATCAATCTCGGCAATCAGGAGTATCTGGTCGGCGCCTCGCCGGAAATGTTTGTGCGCGTCTCCGGTCGCCGCATCGAGACCTGCCCGATCTCGGGCACGATCAAACGCGGCGACGATCCGATTGCCGACAGCGAGCAGATCCTGAAGCTCCTGAATTCCAAGAAGGACGAGTCCGAGCTGACCATGTGCTCCGACGTTGATCGCAACGACAAGAGCCGCGTCTGCGAGCCGGGCTCGGTCAAGGTCATCGGCCGCCGGCAGATCGAGATGTATTCGCGTCTCATCCACACGGTCGATCATATCGAGGGCCGTCTGCGTGATGATATGGACGCCTTCGATGGCTTCCTCAGCCACGCCTGGGCCGTCACCGTCACCGGTGCGCCGAAGCTCTGGGCCATGCGCTTCATCGAGAGCCATGAGAAGAGCCCGCGCGCATGGTATGGTGGCGCGATCGGCATGGTCGGCTTCAACGGCGACATGAACACCGGCCTGACGCTGCGCACCGTGCGCATCAAGGACGGGATCGCCGAGGTGCGGGCCGGCGCCACGCTGCTCAACGATTCCAATCCCGAGGAAGAAGAAGCCGAAACCGAACTGAAGGCCTCCGCCATGCTCTCCGCCATCCGTGATGCCAAGGCTGCGAATTCCGGCAAGCAGCAGCGCGATGTCGCTTCCGTCGGCAAGGGCGTTAAGATCCTGCTGATCGACCATGAAGACAGCTTCGTGCACACGCTGGCGAACTATTTCCGCCAGACGGGCGCCACGGTTTCGACCGTGCGCACGCCGGTGCCGGAAGAGGTCTTCGACCGGCTGGACCCGGATCTGGTGGTGCTTTCGCCGGGACCGGGCAATCCGAAAGACTTCGACTGCAAGGCGACGATCAAGAAGGCGAGGGCGCGCAATCTGCCGATCTTCGGCGTCTGCCTCGGCCTGCAAGCGCTGGCGGAGGCCTATGGCGGCGAGCTTCGCCACCTGGCATTGCCGATGCACGGAAAGCCGTCGCGCATCCGCGTGTTGGAGCCTGGCCTCGTCTTCTCCGGCCTCGGTCGCGAAGTCACTGTCGGCCGCTACCACTCGATCTTCGCGGACCCCTCGACTCTGCCGCGTGATTTCATGATCACGGCGGAAAGCGAGGACGGCACGATCATGGGCATCGAACACGTCAAGGAGCCGATCGCGGCGGTGCAGTTCCACCCGGAATCGATCATGACGCTCGGCGGCGATGCCGGCATGCGGATGATCGAGAATGTAGTGGCGCATCTGGCGCGCCGGGCGAAAACCAAGGCCGCGTGATCACGCGGCCTCGATGGAAGGCAGCCATGGAATGCTAGGTCTTTGCCAGCTTGGCGGGGTCTAGCGTTCCTTGCCGTCCGCTTGCCAGCATTCCTCGAAGACCAGCTCGTCGAGCGGCAGGCGGTCGCGCCAGCCCTTCACCGCGAGCTCGGGCATGTCGTAGAGCTCATCGACATAGCCGACGCAGAGCCACGCGACGATTTTGACATGCTCCGGTATGTTGAGGATCGTCTTGATCGCGTCCTCGTGAAAAATGCTCACCCAGCCGACGCCGACGCCTTCCGCGCGTGCCGCCAGCCAGAGGTTTTGAACGGCGCAGACCGTCGAATAGACATCGGTCGCGGGATTATGCGTGCGCCCAAGCACCACAGGGCCGCCGCGCTTGGTATCGCAGGTAATGCAGATGCTGAGCGGCGCCTTGCGGATGCCTTCGAGCTTCAGCCGCTGATATTGCGCGCGGCGATCCCCTTCGAACATCAGGCAGGCTTCCTCGTTTGCCTGGCTGAAGGCCTGCCATACGCGTTCCCGCGTCTCGCGCTGCTTGATCAGGATGAAGTTCCACGGTTGCATGAAGCCTACGGAGGGGGCGCTATGGGCTGCCTCGAGCAGACGGCGGACGAGATCTTCCGGCAAGGGATCGGAACGGAACTGATCGCGCACATCGCGGCGGGTTTCGATGGCGTGGTAGACCGCGGCGCGCTCCGCTTCCGGAAATGCGCAGGCCGCAATCAGATGATCCAGCTCCTTTGGCGACGCATCGGCGGCCGGAGAGGTGGTGTTCGGATCGATGCGATCATCAGGAGCGGGCATGTTCAACCGTGGTTTCGTCAGGAGTGGCGGTGACTCGTCTTTTGAATGCCGTCCGCCCCGCCGGGATGGGCCGAAGCATAGCTTAGTGCGCGATCACAAGGGAAAGCGCCAGCGCGATTTTCGGTGGCGGTCGCATAATCACGGTCCAATTGCCGTGAA
Organism: Rhizobium sp.; assembly: GCA_036398815.1. Classification (GTDB taxonomy): domain Bacteria; phylum Pseudomonadota; class Alphaproteobacteria; order Rhizobiales; family Rhizobiaceae; genus Rhizobium. The sequence goes on from DASWOH010000330.1 coordinate 18,668, forward strand.
ACATCAATCCAGCCTGTTCTCGATCGTCGCACGGGCAGGCCGCTGGTCTTCCGCTGTTCGGCTACGCTTGTGGTTCAACTCCGTTTAACGTGTGTATTTGGGATAAATTGTGGTGCGCGGGGCCTGAATCGGCCTTTGACAAATGGAACGTTCTGCACCATATGAGCCCCCAATGAGCCGCCTGCGCGATTTTCGCGCGGGCGGTTTTGCATTTCAATGGCACTGTTTTTGCAATTCATTCGCATATGCATGGGCCGTATCCGCATTGGAGAAACACATGAACGAACTGGGCAACCAGACGATACGGCGACTGGCCTTCTGGGGCATCCCGCTATCCCTAGGCGTCATGGGGCTGAAGATGGTCGCCTGGTGGGTGACGGGCTCTGTCGCGCTGCTGTCGGACGGTCTCGAATCCTTCGTCAATGTCGTCGCCGCTTTCATCGCCTTCTTCGTCATCCGCTATGCGCAAAAGCCGGCCGATCACGATCATCCCTTCGGCCATCACAAGGCCGAATATCTCTCCGCCGTCACCGAAGGGGTGATGATCGTGGTCGCGGCGCTGATGATCGTGCAGGAGGCGGTGGGGCACCTCGGCAATCCGCAGCCGATGCAGGCGCCTGTCCTCGGCCTTGCCATCAACCTCGTCGCCGGCGTCATCAATGCCCTGTGGGCAGTGACCTTGATCCGCGCGGGGCGTGAGCATCGCTCTCCGGCGCTGACGGCGGACGGGCAGCACATCATGTCGGATGTCTATACCTCGGTCGGCGTGCTCATCGGCCTGCTCCTGGCGCTCGGCACCGGCTATCCGATTTTCGACCCGGTGCTTGCCATTCTGGTCGCGATCAACATTCTTTATCAGGGCTGGAAGGTCATCTCCAATTCCATCGACGGGCTGATGGACAAGGCCGTCCTGCCGGAAGAGGAGACGGTGATCAAGGGAGCGATCGCGACGCACGCGGATGGTTCGCTCGGTGTGCACGATCTGAAGACACGCCGGGCAGGGGCCGTCACCTTCGTCGATTTCCATCTCGTCGTGCCTGCCGCGATGCCGGTGCGCGAGGCGCATCGTATCTGCGACCGCCTTGAAGACGCCATACGGGCGATCCATGCGGGCGCGGAAATAACCATTCATGTGGAACCGGAGGGCGAGAAGGCCCACGGCATCCGCGTCAAAGTGATCAAGGAGACCTGATATGCCCAAGACCGATGTTTCCGGCCTGTCGATGCTCGGCAGCCAGACGGAAACGGCCGCGAACCCCGAGGTGGCCGTTCTCGAGAAGGTGCCTGCCGGTCATGCCGGCACGGACTATGTCGTGCGCTTCACCGCGCCGGAATTCACCTCGCTCTGCCCGATGACCGGCCAGCCCGATTTCGCCCATATCGTCATCGACTATGTGCCGAACGACTGGCTGGTGGAATCGAAGTCGCTGAAGCTCTTCCTGCATTCCTTCCGCAACCACGGCGCCTTCCACGAGGATTGCTCGATCTATATCGCCAAGCGGCTGGTGGAATTGCTGGAGCCGAAATGGCTGCGCATCGGCGCCTACTGGTATCCGCGCGGGGGCATCCCGATCGACGTCTTCTGGCAGACGGGCAAGCCGCCGGAAGGCGTGTGGCTGCCGGATCAGGGCGTGCAGCCCTATCGCGGGCGTGGGTGAATTGAAAAAAAGGCCGCCATCCCGAGGGAGGCGGCCTTTTTTTATGGGTCAAAGACGATTGGCCTCAGGCAAACGAACTGTCGTCGCCGCTATCGTCGGACGAGTCGTCGTAGCTGTTGTCATCCTGATCGTTGGACGCGGTGTCGATGCCGCTTTGATCATTCTGATCGTTGTTGTCGTCGTTGCCGTAATAGTTGTTGATGACCGTCTCCTGGGCCGGCTGTCCGGCAATGCCGGCAGCAGCGCTAGTGCCAGCGCCGCCGAAGAGGCCGCCGAGACCGCCAGCCGCGGAACCGCCGAGATGGGGGCTGATGAGGCTGGAGAGCGATTCCGCCAGCATCACGCCGCCGGCGACGCCTGCCGCCGTGCCTAGCGCACCGCGCAGGAAGCTGCCGCCGGCCGAAGGCGCTGCCGCTTGCTGGCTCCAGGGACCGGACGGCTGTTGCTGGCCGCCCCATGGGCCGGGCTGCGGCTGGGCGTTGCGGGCGTAGTCGTCATAGAGCTGGCCCTGCCGTTGGGGATAGCCGGCCTGAGGCTGAGGCGCGGGACCGCGCTGTTGCTGGCCGCCGCCGAAGAGCGAGCCGAGGCCGCCGAGGAAGCCGCCGCTTTGGGCCTGCTGATGATTTTCGGTGTCCTGCTGTTCCAGTTCGTGCACGCGGGCTTCGAGCTGCTGGATGCGGTCGGCCGCGGCCTTCATGCCCTGTTCCTGCATGATGACGGCCTGCGCGAGGAAATAGGGGGCGTAGGGCTGGTCGCGGACCGACTGGTTGATGAAAGTCTCCGCATCGGCGTCGCGCTGGGTGCCGGCGGCGGAGCGGACGCGATCGAAGAGGGACGCGAGCAATTGACGTTCTTCAGGCGACATGATGGCCTCCTTGGCTATCTGTTGCTGCAAAGTCGGGGCGCGATTCCTCTCGCGCTGACCTGACGTAGGATGCAATTTCGGTTTTTCAAAGCCGCTGCAAGTTACATTTCGGTAACCCGCAACCATAGTGCCATGGTTTCGCGAGCTATTCGCGCCTTGTCTTTTTCCAGCATTGTTTTACGCATTGAGTCGCACTATGTGCGGTGAACGACGCATCATGCTGGAGACTTGCGAATGAACGACGAAGACGAACAGGAAGACAAGAAGATCGAAACGCCGTTGGGCAAGGACGCGGAGGCGAATCTTTTCAAGTCGCGCTCGATCTTCATTTACGGCGGCATCACGCAGGAATTGGCTCAGAAGGTTTGCTCGCAGCTCGTGGCGCTTTCTTCCGCCAGCGATGAGGATATCCGCATCTACGTGAATTCGCCCGGCGGCCACGTCGAATCCGGCGATTCCATTCACGACATGATCAAGTTCATTAAGCCGAAGGTCTGGATCATCGGCACCGGCTGGGTCGCTTCCGCCGGCGCGCTGATTTACGTTTCGGTTCCCAAGGAGCGTCGTATTTGCCTGCCGAACACCCGCTTCCTGCTGCACCAACCGTCCGGCGGCACGCGCGGTATGGCCTCCGACATCGAGATCCAGGCACGCGAGATCATCAAGATGAACGAGCGCTTGAACAAGATCTTCTCGGAAGCCACCGGCCAGCCGATCGAAAAGATCGCCAAGGACACGGATCGCGACTACTGGCTGTCCGCCGAAGAAGCCAAGGCTTATGGCCTGGTTTCGCGGATCGTCACGTCTCAGGCCGAGATCTGATCTAGCGATATCGATTATAGAGCGCCCTCGCTTGCCGGAAGGCAGGCGAGGGCGTTTTTCGTGCAGCGACAGCTCTTTTAAGAGCGAATGACGGGTTGAGCTGTCCTCCGGCAACGTCTATCTGAGACCTACCTCAAGAGACCCTTCCACGAACGACAAGGCGCATATCGGCATGACCCCAGATTTCCTCGTCACCCATTCCGGTGGCTTCCATGCCGACGAACTGCTGTCCAGCGTCATCCTGACCCGGCTTTTTCCGCAGGCTCGTATCATCCGCAGCAGGGCGCCGGAATGGATCACGCCCGGCGCGGACCGGATCATCTATGATGTCGGCGGAAAATATGATGCTTCCGAGCGGATATACGATCACCACCAGCGCGGCGCTCCGCTGCGGGAGGATGGCCAGCCGTACAGCTCGTTCGGATTGATCTGGAAGCATTATGGCCGTGATTATCTTATCGCCTTCGGCCTTCCTGAAGCGCATGTCGAGGCTGTACATGCCTCTTTCGACAACAGCTTCGTGCTGCCGGTCGATCTGGTGGACAATGGCGCGCTTAGCCCCTCGGTTGCGGGGCCGCTGGCCGGGCTCACGCTGCCGGCTCTGCTGGAAACCCTGAAACCCGTTTTCGACGAGACTGATCCGGAGGCCGAAGATCGCGGTTTCCAAAACGCTCTCGCCATTGCCCGCAGTTTCGTCGAGGCAAGAGTAGGTCAAAGTGCTGCAAAATTGCGAGCCGAGGCGCTTGTGCATCAGGCGATCGAGGATGCAGGCCAGGGCCGTATTCTGGAACTCCCGATGGGGATGCCCTTCCGCTCCGCCATCGTGAAGGCGGGTGCCGATCGCCTGCTGTTTGTCGTTCACCCGCGAGACAAGGATTGGTGCCTGACCGGCATTCGCCGCGCGGACCAGGGATTTGAACTGCGGGCCGATCTACCTGCAGCCTGGGCCGGCCTGACCAATGGCGATCTGGAAGCGGCTTGCGGCGTGGAGGGTGCGAGCTTTTGCCATAATGGCCGGTTCATCGCCGCCGCCAAGACCCGCGGGGCTGCTCTCGCCATGGCCGAGTTGGCCGTAAGGGAAGCGATTTCCACCGAACAGACGTCAACAGCCGACGCCGCCCTCGTCTAAAGCCGAACTATTCTCGTCGCCAGTGACGACCGGATCTGTCTCGGCCTCTGACGGGCCAAGATTGGCGGTTCGTCCATTCTCGTCGTATACATGGTCAGAACACACCACGCCTGAACGGAGTTCGAGATTGGCCGTTGCCTTCACCAAGGAAGAGAGTTTCGAAACCGCTTCGGAAACCCTGATACCTGACCGCCCAATTTCACCCCATCCGAACCTTGTGACGGAAGCGGGGTTGAGGGCTTTGGAATTGCAGTTCCAGCAAGCTCGCGAGGCCTACGCGGCTGCGAGCACAATCGAAGACGTGAACGAACGGCGGCGGCAGGCCGCAGGCCCCTTGCGTGATCTGCGCTACCTTGCGGAAAGAGTTCGCACGGCTCAGCCTGTCCCTGAGCCTGCTTCAATCGACGCTGTTGCCTTTGGGAGCACGGTGACCTTCAGCCGCGATGACGGGCGCGTGCAGACCTATCGTATCGTGGGAGAGGACGAAGCGGACCCCAAGGCCGGATCGATTTCCTACGTATCCCCGGTGGCGAGGCTTCTGATGGGCAAAGCGGTTGGGGATGTCGTGGGCGCAGGCGGTCAAGAGCTCGAGATCATTGCCATCTCGTAGAAGGCTCGACAGCTCTACAAGACATTATGGTTCTCGGAAGCCTCGGGCATGTGATCACTCTCCAGTCGCAGACGAACGACCGCTTCCGTCATCAAGCATCGCGCCATTCTTTCACCAAACTGCACTTGCGCGACTGCCGCCAGGGATGCTCCATGCGCTTCCCCCAAATCCACGAGTCTCCTGTCATTGCCATGCTCAAAGATTTCTCCATCCAAAGCCTGTTCATGGGCTGTCTCATCGCCTTTGTCGGTTTCGCCAGTTCCTTTGCCGTCGTGCTGCATGGATTGCAGGCGGTCGGGGCGACGGATGCGCAAGCTGCGTCCGGTCTGATGGCTCTGTCGGTTTCGATGGGCCTTTGCGCCATCGTCCTCAGCGTCGTGACGAAGCTGCCGATCAGCATCGCCTGGTCGACGCCTGGGGCGGCGTTGCTTGCCAGCACGGGTGCGATCGACGGCGGCTTTCCGGTGGCGGTCGGCGCGTTTTTGGTTTGTGCGGTGTCGATCGTGATTGCGGGCCTGTTCCGGCCGCTTGGGCGTGCCGTTGCCTCCATTCCGGCGCCGCTGGCGAATGCCATGCTCGCCGGTGTCCTGCTCGGGCTCTGCTTTGCGCCGGTCAAGGCGATCGCCTTCAACCCGTTGTTCGGCCTGCCCATCATTCTCGCCTGGATCGTGGTCGGGGCGTTCAAGCGGCTCTGGGCGGTGCCGGCGGCGCTTGTCGCCTTTGCGCTGGTGCTGGTCTTCGGCGTGAAGATACCCGACGGGGCGCTGATGTCGCTGGAGCATTCGCTGCTGCCGAGCGTCGAGCTGGTCAAGCCGGTCTTCACCGTCGCCGGGCTCGTCTCCATTGCGCTGCCGCTGTTCATCGTCACCATGGCGTCACAGAATATTCCGGGGATCGCGGTGCTGAAGGTGCATCACTATGATCCGAAGCCCGGTCCGCTTTTCGCGGTCACGGGGCTGTTTTCGCTGTTCAGCGCTCCCTTCGGCGGCCACGCCGTCAATCTCGCCGCCGTTACGGCCGCCATGTGCGCCGGGCAGGATGCGCATGCCGATCCTGAGCGGCGTTCGTCGCGGGCGTCGTCTATGTCATCCTCGGATTGCTTGCCAGCGCGGTCATCGCCTTCGTGACGCTGGCGCCGCCGATCCTGATCGAGGCCGTTGCAGGGTTGGCTTTGGTCGGCGCGCTGTCCAACTCGGCCATGAACGCCTTTCAAAGAGCAGAATCGCGCGAGGCGGCGGCGGTCACCTTCCTCGTCACGGCATCCGGC
>DASWOH010000331.1:0-37839 GCA_036398815.1 Rhizobium sp.
GTGCCCGGCCGGTTCAAGGATTACATCTCGACGCCGAAGCAGAACGACTACCGCTCGCTGCACACCACCATCGTCGGCCCGTCCAGCCAGCGCATCGAACTGCAGATCCGCACCAAGCGGATGCATGAAATCGCCGAGTTCGGTATTGCCGCCCATGCGCTCTACAAGGACAAGGACGGCAACAACAATGGCGACGGCGAACTGCTGTCGCGCGAAAGCAATGCCTATTCCTGGCTGCGCCATACCATCGAGGCGCTGGCCGAAGGCGACAGCCCGGAAGAGTTCCTCGAACATACCAAGCTCGAACTCTTCCAGGATCAGGTCTTCTGCTTCACGCCCAAGGGCAAGCTGATCGCGCTGCCGCGCGGCGCCACGCCGATCGATTTCGCCTATGCCGTTCACACCAATATCGGCGACACCACTGTCGGCGCCAAGATCAATGGCCGCATCATGCCGCTGGTGACGCGGCTGACCAATGGCGACGAAGTCGAGATCATCCGGTCCGGGGTGCAGGTGCCGCCGGCCGCCTGGGAAGAGATCGTCGTGACCGGCAAGGCGCGCGCCGCCATCCGCCGCGCCACGCGGCTTGCCATCCGCAAGCAATATGCCGGCCTCGGCCACCGTATTCTGGAACGCACCTTCGAGCGCGCCGGCAAGGTCTTTTCGCGTGAGGCGCTGAAGCCGGCGTTGCATCGCCTTGGCCAGAAGGATGTCGAGGACGCGATTGCCGCCGTCGGGCGCGGGGAGATGTCGTCGCTCGACGTGCTGCGCGCCGTCTATCCTGACCATCAGGACGAGCGCGTGACCGTCAAGCCCGCCGGCGACGAGGGCTGGTTCAACGTCCGCAGCGCCTCCGGCATGATCTTCAAGATCCCCGGCAAGACCAAGGCCGATCTCGCCGCAAGCATCGAGGGTATCGATGCTCTGCCGATCCGCGGTCTGGCGGCGGATGTCGAAGTGCATTTTGCCCCGACCGGCGCCGTGCCCGGCGACCGCATCGTCGGCATCATGGAAAAAGGCAAGGGGATTACCATCTACCCGATCCAGTCGCCGGTGCTGCAACACTTCGACGACCAGCCGGAGCGCTGGATCGATGTGCGCTGGGATCTGGACGAGGCCAACAAGTCCCGCTTTGGCGCGAGGATCCTGATCAATGCGCTGAACGAACCCGGCACGCTCGCCAAGGTCGCCCAGACGGTTGCGGGCGTCGACGTCAATATCCGCATTCTCAATACGGTGCGCGTCGCCGCCGACTTTACCGAGATGGCTCTGGATGTCGAAGTCTGGGATCTGCGTCAGCTCAACCAGCTTCTGGTGCAGCTGAAAGAGCTCGACTGCATTGCCACTGTAAAGCGGCTTTACGAATAATTATCTGTAGCGATGGCGCCGATTGGGCGTGGCTGCATATTTTGTGACCAATTTATGGTCAAATCCGACCGCCATTATGTGCAGCCATGCGATATGTGCATGGCTGCATCGGTTTTACAGCGTTGGTAATTAACCTTTGCAACGCTTATCTTCTGGTCATCGAAGAAACGAAACAGAGATGAGAGAAGACAATGTTTGGTCCTATCAAGAAATTCGCCCGTGCCCTGCGTGTTCCGAGTGCTGAAGAACGCGAAATGGCCTATCTGAACGGCTCGCACGACCGCTTTGACCTTGAATATCGTCAGCGTCAGGTCGATCGCGGCATGTTCCGCCAGCGTTAATCGCTGACGATACTTTCGAATGGGACGGGGCGTGACGATTGCTGCGCCCTTGGAGCATCCCGCCAAGAGCGGATTGCATGCTCCGTATCCGAAAGCGGGAGCGGTTGTCCGTGTTCTTGAACACGCAACGCTTCAAGGAGTTGGGCATAGCGGCTGGACATTCAGCGCATGAACGCTTTGTCGCACTTGTCATGACGGCCCTCAGTGCACTAGATAAGCCGCATGTTATTTCGACGCCGAAAACCACTGACGTTCAAAGAAAAACTGCGGGAGCATCTTTGGCCCCGTAAGGGTTTTGTCCGCTCGTTCCAATATTTTGGAAAACGCCTCGTGCGCCTTGCCGCTTCGCCGCATTCGGTGGCGGCTGGTTTTGCGGCGGGTATCGTCGTTTCCTGGACGCCGTTCATCGGCGTACATTTTGTGATGGCAATCGTCATCGCCTATCTCATCGGCGGCAATGTGATTGCGTCCGCGCTTGGCTGTCTGGCAGCCGGCAATCCTATTACCTACCCCTTCATCTGGGCCTTCACCTGGGAAATCGGCCATCTGATCCTGGCGCGCGACAGCGGCGGGCAGGGCGGTGGCGGCATCGATCTGCCGGCGCTGTGGCACAAGGGCGATCTTTCGCAGATATGGGACCCGGTTCTGAAGCCGATGCTGATCGGCGGCATTCCTCCGGCCATCGTTTCCGGTGTCATTGTCTATGCCTTGACCTATTACGGTGTGAAAAGCTTCAAGACCCGACGCAAGGAACGGCTGATGGAGCGAGCCCGCGAACGTATGTCTCTCGCCGAAAACGCATCGGGCGTCTGACGAGCGCGGGCGTCGCGGCGGCCGGCTGGAGGGCCTTCTCATGATCATCGGGATCGGCAGCGACCTCATCGACATCCGCCGCGTCGAAAAATCGATCGAGCGTTTCGGCACCCGCTTCACCGAGCGCTGTTTCACCGACATCGAGCGCGCCAAATCCGAAGGGCGCAAGAACAAGGCGGCCTCATACGCCAAGCGTTTCGCCGCCAAGGAAGCCTGTTCCAAGGCGCTCGGCACGGGTCTGGCGCAGGGCGTTTTCTGGCGTGACATGGGTGTCGTCAACCTGCCGAGCGGCAAGCCGACCATGCACTTGACGGGTGGCGCGGCCAAGAGGCTGGCCGGCATGCTGCCGGAAAATCACCGCGCCGCCATTCATTTGACGATAACCGACGATTTCCCGCTCGCTCAAGCCTTTGTGATTATCGAGGCGCTGCCGATTGCCGGCTGAATGACAGCCGTATGTCGCTTTTGATACCGGCGCCATTGCCGCCGTGGTGCGAAGCGAGTAGAGAGTGCCTGAATGTGAAGTGCGCCGGTGGGGTGCAAACAAGGAACAAGACTGCGTGTCCGAGAAAGCCGAAAAACAGCAGAATGCCCTCTGGGAGAACATCAAGGTTATCGTACAGGCTCTCGTCCTGGCCATGATCATCCGCACGGTGCTATTTCAGCCATTCACCATTCCGTCCGGCTCGATGATGCCGACGCTTCTTGTCGGAGACTATATCTTCGTCAACAAGTTCGCCTACGGTTATTCGAAGTATTCGCTGCCTTTCTCGCCCGACCTGTTCAGCGGCCGTATTTTCGGCAGTGAGCCGAAGCGTGGCGATGTCGTTGTTTTCCGTTTCCCGCCGAATCCGGATGTCGACTATATCAAGCGCGTCATCGGTCTGCCGGGCGACCGCATTCAGGTGAAGAACGACATTCTCTACATCAACGGCCAGGCTGTTCCGCGTGAACCGCACGGCACTTTCGCCTCGGACTACAGCCAGGAGCCGGGTGACAGCATTCCCGTCTACAGCGAGCGGCTGGCAGACACCGGCAAGGTTTACGACACGCTGGACCTCTCTCCGACCTCGCGCGGCGACAACACCCAGGAATATGTCGTTCCGGCTGACCATTACTTCATGATGGGCGATAATCGCGACAATTCCGACGACAGCCGTTTCGACGTCGGTTACGTGCCGGCCGAGAACCTGATCGGCCGTGCCAGCGTCATCTTCTTCTCGCTCGGGCATGACACGTCGTTCCGCGAAATCTGGAAATGGCCGACGAACATGCGTTGGGACCGCCTCTTCAAGGTTGTCGAATGACGAAGACGCCGACGCTCTCTCAGGCGGATCGTACTACGCTTGAAGCCGCGATAGGCCATGCCTTCGTGGAAAAGGAGCGCCTGGACTGGGCTCTGACGCATGCCAGCGCCCGCACGCACAAAGCCGGCAATTACGAGCGGCTGGAATTTCTCGGCGACCGGGTTCTCGGCCTGTGCATCGCCGAACTCCTGTTCAAGACGTTTGGTGCGGCGACCGAGGGCGAGCTTTCGGTTCGCCTCAACCAGTTGGTCAGCGCCGAGACCTGTGCGGCAGTCGCCGACGAGATGCAGTTGCATCTCTTCATTCGTACCGGCGCGGATGTGAAGAAGCTCACCGGCAAGCGCATGCTGAACGTGCGCGCCGATGTCGTCGAGAGCCTGATTGCGGCGCTCTACCTCGATGGCGGCCTCGAAGTGGCGCGCAAGTTCATTTTGCGCTATTGGGAAGGGCGCGCTATCCGTCCCGACGGCGCAAGGCGCGACGCCAAGACGGAATTGCAGGAATGGGCGCATGCGAAATTCGGCGTTACACCCGTTTACAGGGTTGATGACCGCAGCGGACCGGATCATGATCCCCGCTTCACGGTGACGGTCGAAGTGGCGGGAGCCGCGCCCGAGACCGGTATAGAGCGCTCCAAGCGTGCCGCCGAGCAGGTGGCCGCGACGCGGATTTTGGAGCGTGAAGGCATATGGCAGCCCCAGTCGGCTCAGAAATGACGGAAAAAATGACCAATCAGGAAGACACGGCTGCCGGCCAAGGCGCGGTTGAAAACAGCGGCCCGACGCATTCTGGCTTTGTGGCGCTTATCGGCCCGACCAATGCCGGCAAGTCGACGCTCGTCAACCGGCTCGTCGGCGCCAAGGTGTCGATCGTCAGCCATAAGGTGCAGACGACGCGCGCCATTGTGCGCGGCATCGCCATCCACGACAATGCGCAGATCGTCTTCATGGATACGCCCGGCATCTTCAAGCCGCGCCGCCGTCTCGATCGCGCCATGGTGACCTCAGCCTGGGGCGGCGCCAAGGATGCCGATCTCATCATGCTCCTGATCGACAGCGAGCGGGGAATACGCGGCGATGCCGAGGCCATTCTCGAGGGGCTGAAGGAAGTTTTCCAGCCGAAGATCCTTGTTCTCAACAAGATCGACCGCGTTCGCCGCGAGGATCTGCTGGCGCTTGCCGCCGCCGCCAACGAGAAGATCGCCTTCCAGGAGACCTTCATGGTCTCGGCCGAGAATGGCTCCGGCTGCGACGATGTCATGAACTATCTGGCAAAGACCCTGCCTGAGGGACCGTGGTATTATCCGGAAGACCAGATCTCCGACCTGCCGATGCGCCAGCTCGCCGCGGAAATCACCCGCGAAAAGCTGTTCCTGCGCCTGCATCAGGAGCTTCCCTATTCCTCGCATGTCGAGACGGAAAAATGGGAAGAGCGCAAGGACGGCTCGGTTCGCATCGAGCAGGTCATCTATGTCGAGCGCGAAAGCCAGAAGAAGATCACGCTCGGCAAATCGGGCGAGGCGATCAAGGCGATCTCGACCGCCTCGCGCAAGGAACTGTCCGCGATCCTGGAACAGCCGGTGCATCTCTTCCTCTTCGTGAAGGTGCGCGAGAACTGGGGCGACGATCCCGAGCGCTTCCGTGAAATGGGGCTTGAGTTTCCGCGCGGATAGAACGGAGTTCCGACCACTGTCTCCCCTCGCGACAGCCGCCGGACAGAGGATTGAGCCCGAGCGGCGATTTTTTTGAGAGCGCTTTGAGCGCTCACCTCTTCATGTTTCTTTTCGGTTGGATCTTTCGCTGCAAGACCCTTGAAGAGGGTCACAGGCAGGCTGCCGATCTCATCCGCCGCTCCACCGTTCATACCAACAAGATGTTGAAAAAGCTCTCGAAACAGGAGCTGATCCGTTTGCGGGGGTGCGGGTGTGGCCTGTTGCCCAGCGGCAGGTTCGCACGCCTGCCGATTCGAAATGGTTCGATTCGGGCAAGTGATCGCTCCGCAGACCTGCGGCGTTGACACGATCTGGCACATGTTTTTTTACTGCCGGCTAATAGTGTATCAACATAGACTGCTATCGCCGTCACTTTTCGACCAGTTTCACCTCTTACTAACCGCTGCGGCAAAAGCGATCGGAGCATGATGACGAGCCCATAGTACCGTGGAGCGAAAAGTGCGAAGCGGGTTGGGGCAAGGTCATGTGACTGAGACCAAGCCAATACGGATGGGGGCATGCCGTCCATTCAACACGGGCCGATGATTGGCGCCGGAGGGATAGATGTGGAAAGTACTACGGGGCGTGGCGTCGCCAGGCGCGCGCATGCAGGGATGGCGCTGATATGACGGTTCAGCGCGCTCTTATTTTGGAAGATAACCTGATCATTGCCATGGAGGCGGAGGAAATCCTTCGTCTCGTCGGGGTCGAGGAGGTGGAAATCGCCTCGAACCTGGAGCAGGCGGTCAACGCCATTCATACCGATCACTATGATTTTGCGATGCTGGATGTGAATCTGGGGGAGTCGATGAGTTTCGGCTTTGCCCGGTTGCTGGTCGAGCGCGGCATCGCCTTCGGTTTCGTCAGCGGCTATTCCGATACGCTCGATTTTCCGGCTGACCTGCGGCATGTGCCGCTGCTCAACAAGCCTTTCGACGAGGCCGCCATGCGCGCATTCGTCGACAAGCTGGCATCCGCAAGCGGATCTTCCGACATGTGACAGCGAACGCCGTTTGTCCTAAACTCGAATCAAGACAGTTTACGGGACAAACCGCCGATGCAGTGGCAGGGCGATGCGATCATTCTGGGCGTCAAGCGCCTCGGCGAGACCAGCGTCATCGCCGAGGTGATGACGCGTGATCGCGGCCGGCATATGGGGCTGGTGCGGTCCGGCCGGTCGCGTGCCATGCAGCCGGTGCTGCAGCCGGGCAATCTGGTCGAGGTGACGTGGCGTGCGCGCCTGCACGAGCATCTCGGCGAATTCCGCATGGAGCCGGTGCGGCTGAGAGCGGCGCGGCTGATGGAGACGGCGACAGCGGTCTATGGCGTGCAGGCCATGGGCGCGCTGTTGCGTCTGCTGCCGGAGCGCGATCCGCATCCGTATCTCTACGACACGCTCGATGTCATCCTTGAAAACCTGCAGAACCCTATCGACGCCGGCGAGCTTTTCGTCCGCTTCGAATTGGCGGTGCTCAACGAGCTTGGCTATGGTCTGGATCTGAGCGAATGCGCCGCGACCGGCGTGCGCGACGATCTGGCCTTCGTTTCACCGAAGACCGGACGCGCCGTCTGCCGAACAGCCGGTGCGCCCTGGGCCGACAAGATGCTGGCGCTGCCGCCTTTCCTTGCCACTGGGGCCGTCGAGGCGGCGAATGGCGAAAGCCTCGCCGCCGCCTTCCGCTTGACCGGCTTTTTCCTGCACCGCCATGTCTACGAGCCACGCGGCATCGAGATCGCCGCGGCGCGCGACGGTTTCATTCAAGCGGCGCTGAAAGCGATGAACGCCGTTTCTCTGGACCGGGCGGACAATCAGCCAGTCATCGCCGCCAAACGTTGAGGCGTGTTAAATGGCGGAACGACTATCGCCGCTTGAAGGCCCAGCCTTCCGGCCGTTCCTCGATCACCGTCACCGCATCGCCGATCTTCACCGACCCTTCGCCGCGCGGGACGACATTCCAGCCGAAGAGCGGGCCTGGAACGCGGCGGTCGGCGGACATGCGGACGCGGCCCATCGCCGGCATCGGGTTTGGAACGTCGCGCGAGCCCGTCTTCTGGTCCTGCGTCGTCATGATGCAGCGGGCACAGGGCTTGACGAGATCGAGGCGAATGCCGCCGATCTCGATCGCCGCCCAGCGATCCTCCGGCCATTCCTCGTCGCAGTCGATGACGATGTTCGGGCGAAAGCGTTCCATGCCGACCGAGCCCTCGCCATGGGCGGCAAGATTGGCATTCAATGCCTTCAGCGAGCCGGTGGTGGTGATCAGGATCTGGTAGCCGTCGCTGAATGTAACCGGCGTTCCGTCACCCGCCCATTCCGGGCTGGCAATGCGCGTGGCGAGCCTGTCGAAGAACACCATCTTGACGTCACGCCCGAGCCAGCCTGACAGCGCCTCGTTCGTCGCGTCGTCGGCGACGGAGGCATTGACGGCCGATTTCCAGACGACGACGTCCATGCGGTTGTCCGGGTGCGGCGGCGGCACGATGATATCGGCCTTGCCCTCCATTTTCAGCCGCAGATAGGAGGGAGCCGGCTGGACGTCAATGCGGGCGATGTCCTGCAATTCGCGCTGGGTGATGAAGCGGCCCGAAGGGTCGACCAGCATGGCGCGGCGGTCGCCGGCCAGGCCGAAGGCATCGATGGCGGCGGAAGGAATGGCAATGCCGCGCGCGCTCTTGAGCGGATAGATGAAGAGGTCGCTGACCTGCATGGAATAGCCCTCAGATTTCGTCGATGAACATTGCCAGCACGGTCTTCAGTCGCTCATGCCGGGCGCCGGCGAGCCTGCGTCCGGCTTCGGTCTGGAACCCATCCGCCAGTTTGAACAGCTTCATCTCGAAATGATCGATGGCGAAGCACTTGTCGTCAAGCGGACGTTCCGTGGCAAGCGGATCGAACGGGTCATAGAGACCGGAGCCCATGCGCCCTGCAATATAGAAACAGCGGGCAGCGCCGACCATGCCGATCGCATCCAGCCGGTCGGCGTCCTGCAATATCTTGGCCTCCAGCGTTTCCGGCGGCAGATTGGCGGAGAAGCTGTGCGTGGTGATGGCATGTGCGGCGGCGGCGATATCCTCGCCGGTCCATCCAAGCTCCCTGAGAATGCCGGATGCCTTCTCTGCGGCGAGCCTTGATGCCTGGGCGCGATGCGGCGAGTTCTTTTCCACCGAGACGCAATCATGCAGCAGCACGGCAGCGGCAAGGATGCGGGCATTGCCGCCTTCCTCGGCCTGGATGGCCATGGCGTTCCTGAAGACGCGCAGGATATGGGCGATGTCGTGCGAGCCGTCGTCGCCATCGGCCGCATGCGGAATGAGATCCGCAGCAAGCGTTTCGAACGGGGCAAAGGCCCGCGCCATCCTGTTGGTGTCCATCGTCAAGTCCCGCTTCGAAATGATCTCTCCTGTTCCTATCGAGCGCGGAGATTCTCCGCAATCACTCCGGAGCCTTCTTGGCCGTCAGAACCTTCTGATAGAACAGGCCGATGCCGATCAAGACTGCGCCGAGGCCGATGAAGGATAGCGCCCGCAGAAAGCCCTCCAGATTTGCCATGTCGATCAGGAAGACCTTGACGACGGCGACGAAGACCAGCGCGGCCGATGCGATGCGCAGGCTGCGTGCATCGAAGCGTGCGCCGAGCCAGAGGAGGGCGATGCCGATCGCCAGCCAGACGACGGAATAAGAGTAAAGCTCGCCCTGAATGAAGCCGTTCCAGAACGGGATATACTCGCCCTGCCAGAAGCGGCGGACCGACAGCGTCGCCCAGGCAAAGGTCATGACGGCGCCGGCGACGGCCAGCATCGTCACATAGGGCAGGGGTCGCCTGTTTCGCGCATAGAGCGCCAATCCGGCATAGGCGAGCGCCGGCAGGAGGTAGCCGAGCAACAGCAGGTTGAAGAAGGGTATCCGGCCCGTGTTTTCGCCGGTGATGAACGGATTGAGCCCGAGCAGATGCAGCGTCAGGATCGATATGACGGAGAGAACGCCGATCGCCATGCCGCCATAGCGGAAGACGGGGCTCGATGCGCTGAGATCGAGCGCCATCAGCGTCGCCGAGGCGCCGATCGCCAGCAACGTGTAGATCGATTGTTCTCCGAGCGTCGGTACGTTTGAATTCAGCACGCCGCCGTTCATCGCATGGCGCACGAGAATGGCGATCGTCAGCAGCACCAGGAAGCTCGCCAGCGCCTGCAACGCGCTACGCAGCCTGAGGCTTGGCGAATACCTTGCCTCGAAGGCGGACCAGACGGCGAGCGCCGTCGGGATGCCGTAGCCGGCAAGCAGCATGTTGAAGACCGGTGTCGTGCCGAGTTCACCCGGATCGACGATGGTCGGCTGCCAGGCGATGCGGCCCATGGTGATGACCAGCGCCGCGACCATCGTCCATGGCAGCACCGGCCACGAGCGGACCCGTCCGGCCAGCAGATAGGCAATGCCGAGCACCGGCAGCAGGATCGTCGGTACGGCGTCGTGGGCAAGCGTATGCAGGGCAAAGACGGCGGCGGCGAAGGAGCCGGCCGCGAGGATATTCGTCGGAAGCGTCATGCTGCCCTCGGCGGAGCGGCGATGCTGCCATTCGGCGAGCGCCATCAGGACGATGACGAGCCCGATGCCATAAAGTCCGTGCAGCCAGTCGCGGGTCCAGTTGCCGAAGGTTACATAGCTGATGACGGCAATCGCCAGCGGCGTGGCTGCCATGATGACGCTCCAGAGCGCCGCAAAGGGCTTCTCGCTGTCACCGAACCGTTTGAGGAAGAAGATGCCGATCAGCACGAATACCGCGCCGAGACCCAAACCTTCGTACACCACGACATCGTAGAGCGCCGGCGAGACCTCCGCGAGGCCCCAATCCGTGGCATTCATCGGGGATGTCAAAACCATGCACATGCCAAGGCCGGCGGCGACGGCTGACAGGATCGCCGCCCAGGCCGCATGCAAACGGCTGGCTCCGAAGGCCGCGACTGCCGCAACGATGGCTGCAAACAGAAGGGTGGCGTTCGGGAGCGGGTATCCGTTCAGCAGGCTGTAGCCAAGCAGGGACAGGGCGATGGCGATGGCGCCGATGGCCGCCGTCAGCGTCATGCCGCGTGGTGCGCGGGCCAGGAATGTGAGTGGATGGTTTGCGGCTTGCGAGGCCGGAGGCTCCTCTGAATCGGCTGGCGCCGGAGCGCGCGCTGCTACGGCTTCATAACGTCCCGGCCAGATGAAGATCGTGCCGGCGACCATCGCCAACATGGCGAGTGTGACCGGGCTGAGATCAACGACCGGGCTGTTTGTGATGTAGAGCAGCGCCCAGAGGCTGAGGAGCACATTGGCCAAGGCAGGCGCGATCTGCCAGCGGCGCAGCCGCGATGCGATTGCGGTGGCGAGCCAGGTGAGGACGAGATAGCCGAACAAGACCCATGGCTTCGGCGCCGTAGAGGCGATCAGGGCCGGAGTGACCATCGAGGCCAGCAGGCCGAGGCCGGCAAGCGCCTGGCCGTGCAGCAGCGACAGGCTGAGCGTGGCAAGGGAGATCAGGGCCAGGAGGAAGAACGCGGTTGCCGGCCCGATGAAGCCGTAAATGCCGTGTGCTGCATAGGTCGAGCCGAACAGCGCGACGATGCCCGCTGCCGTGAGCACGCCGGGGATCATCGCATTCTGGAAGGTGTTGGCGAGAACCGGCGCAGAACGGCGGCGGATCACTTCGCCGGCCGCGACAAGGACAAGGCCGAAGATGGCTGTGAGCGTCAATCGCACGGCCGGGCTGAGCAGGCCGCTTTCGATCGAGTACTTGACCATGAAGATGCCACCGAATGCCAGTGCGATGCCGCCGACCCAGACCGCCCAGCGCGCGCCGATCTTGCTTTCCAGGCTTTCATTGCTGGAGGCCGCGACGTCCGGTGCAAGGGTAGGAGCGGCGGTCTCGTGGATTTGTTCCGGGATGCCGCGCGCCGCGATGGCGGCTTCTTCGTCCTCGGCCATGGACCCGGCTTTGGCCCCAGGCTCCGCGACTGTCTCTGCCAATGGCTGTGGGGCGGCTTCGGTAGGCTCCGCTGCAAGGACTGATTCGTGGCTTCTCACGGCCAGCACCTGGCCGGCGAGTGCGTTTTGCAGCTCCTGGACGCGGCCTTCGAGCTTCCTTAGCCGTAGATTGTAGCTCCGCAGTATAAAAATACCGGTCACCACGACCACGATCAGCAGCAAATCCATGATGTCCCCTCCGTGGGCTCTTGGCCGCACATTATACGAAATGAGCCGGGGAGTAAGGGATGAACAGCCAATTCACCTATGATTCCAGGGGATTACGTGGCAAAGGCGGCATATTCGGCTTTGCCGGCCAGCAGGGTATCATTAGGGAAGCATAATTTATAACTCGGAAACTATTGTTAATACTCATTAACAATTTGTCCTTTACCAGTGCCGCGAACCAGCTTATCAGCACAGATAGTTCAACCGAAATGTATTGCGTACAAACGACGTCGCATGAGGCGGCTCCTACCTCAGGAGGTTTGTATGTCCCATGTGTCTTCCGTATCCAATAGTTCCTATCCCTATCGTGGCACGCTTTCGCGGCTCGATGCGAACGGCGATGGTGTCTTGAGTCGCGAGGAGCGCGAAGCCGACGAGCGTCCGGGCATTCTCGAAACCGATCCAAATGCCGACGGCAGCAACGGGACGAGCAACGCACTCAGCAGCCTGATGGCAAAGCTCATGCAAATGCCGAGCGACGCCACGGCGACAAGCAAATCGCTGGAAGCGAGCAGTGCTTTCAACCTCGACCTGCTGACGCCGATGGATGCCTATAACAGCACCTACGGCCAGTATGACGTGGACAGCATGGCGGCCTGATCCGCTTTGCCTGGATAGATCGCGGTTCGCCGGATAGCGGCGGGCCGCTCGTTTGTGATTGAAACTATTCATTTCTCTCTTCTCCGGAACACCCATCCCCGTGGTGCGTTGCATTGATGACGCCAAAGGGAGGATGTTTCCATGAGAACGATCATTATTGCCGCAACGCTGGCGTTGGCCGCCGCTTTGCCCGCCTTGGCGCAGGGCAAGCAGACGGCGATTGCCAATTTTGTCGGTGCCGATGGCAAACAATCGGGACGGGCGGTTCTGACCGAGGCGAAGACGGGCGTGCTGATCGAGCTCGACGTCTCCGGCTTGCCGGTCAACCGCTGGGTTGCCTTCCATATCCATGAGAGCGATCGGTGCGACCATACGCACGGGTTCGAATCCGCCGGCGGCCATTTCAATCCCACCAAGGCGGAGCACGGCTTGCTTGCGGCCAACGGCCCGCATGCCGGCGACATGCCCAATCAATATGTCGATCAGGACGGCAAGCTGCGGGCCCAGGTCTTCAACGGCATGGTGTCGCTGGACGGCAAGAACGGCATTCGTGGCCGGACGCTGATGATCCATGCGGATTCCGATGATTACCGCAGCCAGCCCGTCGGCGGCGCCGGCAAGCGGCTGGCTTGCGCGGTCATTCAATAGTCTCGTCGTCGAGGTGATTCGCGGCGTTTGTCCCGATCTCTGCCAAGCACTGGTTGTCTCTCCCGCGCGGAGGCCCACCGCCGATATGATTCGGTGCCTGTCAATTGGGGTTAATGATCAATTAACACCTATCTTTGACCGCCCCTGAAAATCGGCCTATCCCATCAGGCATTTCAACGAATGTGCTGCGTCCCACCGAAGCGCCCGATGGCGTTTACTTTAGGAGATTTGGATGAGTGGTATTTCTTCAGTTGGAAGCAGCATGAGCGCTGCCTCGTACAGTCCCCTTGATAAAAACCATGACGGCGTTGTGGACGCCCAGGAGTTGCAGGAAGCAGCACAATCGGGGCTTCTATCGGCGAGCGTGCTCGGCGACGAAGACAGCGATGACAGCAGCGATCAGAGCCCGACGGGTGCATTCTCCGGCAATCTGGCATCCATGCTGCTGCAAATGCAGCAGGCAAGCGCTAGCGGCCAGACCGGCACGGACACGTCGAGCGACAGCTCGTCGGATCAATCGCCGATGGACCAGCTTTTCGCCAGCCTCGACACCAACAAGGACGGCAAGGTTTCGTCGGACGAGTTCGTGGCCGGACGGCCGAAGGACATGAGCGAAAGCGATGCCGAGAGCCTGTTCAAGAGCCTGGATACCCAGAGCTCAGGCTCTCTGGACAAGGACCAGTTCGCCGAAGGTCTCGACGTCCTGAAGCCGAGCGATCCATCCGCCGCCGATGTCCTGTCGCTGGAGCAATCCTTCAGTGATAGCAGCAGCACGAGCGCTGGCGAGAATACCGACCAGAATGCTCTGGAAACCTTCATCAGCGAGATGCAAGCCTCGATGAACGCCTATCAGAATACCTATGGTCAGTATGACCTCAGTTCCTCTGACGACGTCGCCGCCTGATCGGCTGCCCCTGATCGACTGCCATGGCTCAGACTTGGAATGGACGGAAATTGCGCAAATGCAGTCTCCGTTTTTATGTGACGTCGATCTCCGCCAGGAGCGGCAGCACGAACGGCGCGTTGCCATCGGCATCCGCACCCCGGCCGATCGCCTTGACGGCGTCGACCAGCCGTCCCTTGCGGCCAAGCACTTCGTCACCGATCATGACCAGCCGCGCATTCGGCGTTGCATAGCGCGAAGCGGCGCGCAGCCGGTGGACTAGCATCAGGTCGTCTTCTTCGGGATGGACGGCAAGCGCCGCGATCAATGCCGCCGCCGGCGAGCGCGACACGCCCATCCAGCAATGGATCAGCAGCGGCGACGCGCGATTCCAGCTTCTCGCGAAATCGATGATGTCGCGGACATGCGTCTCTTGCGGCGCGACCAGGTCGCCGGTGCCGGCAAAGCTGATATCGTTCATGCCGAGCAACAGATGCCTGTCCGCCTTGATCACGGCCGGCCGGTGAAAGGCCTGCTCCTTGGCCATCAGGCTGATCATTTCGGATGCGCCGTGGCGGACCGCCATTTCAGCCATGCGGGCCAGCGGCGATACGACGATCGCGGTCATGCCTCGGCTCTCACGGCGGCGCGCTCGGCTTCGATCGCCTCGAAACGTTTCAGGAAAAGCCGTTGGGCTTCCACCGCCGGCATCGGCTGGATCGGCAGCATGTCCTGCGTAATGCCGCGCGGTTGGCCGAAGAACTTGCGGGCTTCCTGCGGCGTGAAACCGGCCAACAGTGTCGCCTCGAAATAGGCGGAGGCCGTGTCGGCCTTCTTAATCTTGTCCTTCAGGCGGGGTGCGCAATGCGGCGGCAAGGCGAAGCGCCGGTAGATCGCCGCCTCCAGCCGCTTCTCCACCAGCTTGTACTCGCCGCCGACCACCGATTTGAACGGTGAGATCATGTCGCCGATGACGTATTCCGGGGCGTCGTGCAGCAGTGCGGCCAGCAATTCGTCCGGTGTCGCCGGGTTGAGCTGGCGAAAGATCGCCTCGACCACGAGACTATGTTGCGCCACCGAAAAGGCGTGATCCCCGGAGGTCTGGCCGTTCCAGCGCGCGACGCGGGCAAGGCCATGGGCGATGTCGCTGATCTCGACGTCGAGCGGCGAGGGGTCGAGCAGATCGAGCCTGCGCCCGGACAGCATGCGCTGCCAGGCACGCGGGTTAGCACCCGCTGTCATGCCGAAGCCTCGTCTGTCTGCGTCGGGAAGGAAAGGCCGGACCAGGTGGGAAGCGCAACGGAGACCACGCGATCCGCCGTCAGGATCGGCGTGCCCGCCGCAATGGCTTCGCCGGCGCGGTCGATGCGGACGATGGCAAGTCCGTTGGCACCCTCGGTCGAACCCAGCGTGCCGATCGGCTTGCCGCCGGCGGTCAGTTCCGTGCCCGTCGCGGGCAGATCGGCGCCGCCGGTGACGATAACCACCCGCCGGCGCGCGGTGCCGCGGTGCTGCATACGGGAAACCACTTCCTGGCCGACATAGCAGCCCTTGCGGAAGCCGAGACCACCATTGAGGTCCAGCAGCACATCATGCGGGAAAGCGTCCTGGAGGGCAAAGTCCGGGCCGGAAACAGCGATCCCGTTGGCAATGCGCAGCCCCTCGTAAAGTGCCTCGGCATCGTCGCCGTGATGACCGGGCGCGCGCGTCAACGCAATGCCCGCCTTGCCGAAACGGCTATCCTTGGGGCCTTCGGCTGCATTTTCGCCCCAGACGACGGTAACGCCTTCTGTATCCCCGACCGCGAAATCGACCGGCGCGCGCAGCCGGTACATGGTGAGCCGTTTCAGCAGCCCATCCTTTTGCGCCGTATCGGTCTCCAGCAGAAAGCCGGGGCCATCCCTGGAGATCATGAAGTCGAACAGGATCTTGCCCTGTGGCGTCAGCAGCGCGCCGGGGCGCACTTCGTCCGCGCCGAGTGAGGCAAGATCGGTGGTGATGAGATTGTGCAGGAAGGGCTCTGCCTCCGCGCCGGTGACGCGAAGAAAGGAGCGGTCTTTCAGGAATACGGCTGGCATGGTGGACCCGCTAATTTCGCCTATCGCCCAGAGGTAGGGCCTCCGCTCGGGAACCGCAAGTTCCGCGGCCGGATCATTCGCCGGAGGTGAAGAATTTCCACTTGCCGTCGGGCGTGATGCCGACGCGATAGAAATTATAACCGCCGAATTCCAGCATGTCGGAGAAATCGCCGGCCGTGACGATCCGCATCAGGTCGACCTTTTCCGGCGCGGTCAGGGTCTTGATGTCCTTCTCGGCGAAATAGGGCCAGACATACATTTCGTTCGGCGTTCCCTGGCCGACATGGGCGCAGGCGCTCGACAGGATATCGAGGAGGATGGACAGGATCTCGATGCCGTCGGAATCGCCGGAAAGATCATGCAGCGTCTTGATCGGGTCTTCGCCTGGATCGTCCGCCGTCACCTGCGTCTGGTTGAGGCCGCCGCCGACATTCATCAGCGGGCGCAAACGTTCAAGATCACCGGAAGCGGCCGCCTCGACGATCGTCTCGCGCAGCTTGCGGACAGGCTCCGGCACCTTGCTGATATCGTAGATGATTTCCGCCGGCTTGCCGTTATTCGGCGCGTCGCTCGCGGTGGCGTTGCTGCTGGACTGTCCGGCCTGGCTCTTGACCAGCGGGTCCGGCATGGGAAGCGCCTTGGACGGCGCTTCCAGCGCCTGTTCGACTGGCTTGTCATTATTCTGCTGCGCGGGCTTGCCCGCAGCATCCGGCTGAGCGGCAGGCGGGTTTGTCAGCGAGAAGGCGAGGGCCGGCAGGGGCTGGGCAAGGCTGCCGAAAAACATGGTTGCAGCGGCGAGCGAGGCAATGGAACGTCGAAACTCATTGCCCGATACGATATGCATAAGGAATCTCTGGCTGTTATTGCAGGGTGCGGTTCGGTGAGAATTCACCAGCAAGCATGCGTTCCCTAAGCGATTCGAGCAAGGCTTCCGCGCCCTGTTCTCCATGAATGCGAATTGTTTCGCGGATGGCATGGGCAATGGCGGCGTCGGCAATGATCTCCGGTTCGATGCCGTCGGCCATTCCATCGGCCCAAGCCTCGTTCTGGTATTCCAGCGCTGCCTGCATCTTTTCATGGACGATCATGTCGTCGATTTCGTTCAGGCTGGCTTCCATTGTTTCTTTCCTCAAGACATCCATGTCCTTACCACTTGCTTAACGACTTTATCAGCCTTTTCCTAAAACGACACGGCTCGGTACGAAAAGGGGTTAATAAATCGTCAATTTCCAAAGCGGGCCGTTATTTCTGTAGCAAGTGTTGCACCTTCGTTACGGTATCGCTCCTCGGCAACGACGGCCTGCGGCGTGCAATTCGTATAAACCGATGCAAAGGATCTGTACCCGCGGTTGAACGCGGCGGTCAGCCTTTCCTTGCGTTTCGGCTCGTTCTTGGTCTCAGTGTCGAGCAATTGCTGCATGCCGGCCCGCCAGCCATCTTCCGTGGCGGGGCTGCAGAGGTTGCGCAGATAGTTGATCGAGCCGAGAATTTCGGAGAGCCGTAAAAGCTGGTCGTCATAGGGTGTCGGCCGCTCGGTGTCGCCGCCATTGTCAGGCACCTGCACCTGCGGAACGGCCGTCGCCGGCTGCGCAAAGGCCGGAAATGCGGCCATAAGCGCGGCGCAGATCACGAGCGGGTGGATGAGGCGGCGATGAATCATGTGTTCAGTTGATACGGCAAGCATGACGGGAACAAGGCGAAAGGCTCGCTTTCCACGCGGTTATTGTTAAGCATCGTTAACGCGGGAGCCCGGCTCATCCCGTCAGACGCGATCCGCGGCGATCCGCTCCACGCATTCGAGCACGCTTGCCGGAACGGGCAGGGCGCGGATCTCTTCCAGCGAGTACCAGCCGATTGCGGCGGCATCGTCGGCAGCTTCGGCGGTCGCTTCCTCGTCGGCATCGACCAGGAAAACGGACAGGAGGAAGTGACTGGTGAGCGTCCCGTCTGCTGCATGGCTCCGCAGATCATAAGTCTCGAACAGGCGGGGATTGCGGGCTGATATTCCCGTCTCCTCCTCGAATTCCCGCATTGCCGTTTCCGCCGGCGTTTCGCCGTCCTCGGCCCGCCCGCCGGGGAAGGCATACATATCGGCCGACGGCGGATTGCGGCGCAGCACCAAAAGGAAGCGGCCGTCGCGTTCGAGGATGGCGGAGGAAGCGGGGCGGGGGATGGAGGTCATGGGATAGCGGATTCCGAGGAGAATATCATACGGCGATGGAAGCTTTCAGTCCTCGCAGGATACGGCTCTTGTTGCACGAGATGAAAGCCCTTTTACTGCC
Organism: Rhizobium sp.; assembly: GCA_036398815.1. GTDB lineage: Bacteria > Pseudomonadota > Alphaproteobacteria > Rhizobiales > Rhizobiaceae > Rhizobium. The sequence continues at coordinate 18,261 of DASWOH010000331.1, forward strand.
GGATGGGAAAGGCGATTCGAGATCGCCGCCCGAACTGCTGGAAATCATCATGACCTACGCACTTTATGCCCTTGCCGCGCTGGCTGAAATTGCCGGCTGTTTTGCCTTCTGGGCGTGGTTGCGGCTGGCAAAGCCGATCTGGTGGCTGGCGCCCGGCCTGGTGTCGCTGGCGCTGTTTGCCTGGCTGCTGGCGCTGGTGCCGAGCGATGCGGCAGGGCGCACCTACGCGGCCTATGGCGGCGTCTATATCGTTGCCTCGGTTCTCTGGCTTTGGCTGGCCGAGGGGCGCTTGCCCGATCGCTGGGATATTTCCGGCGCCGCCGTCTGCCTTGCGGGCGGTGCGATCATTCTCTTCGGCCCGCGCGGCTGACCTTCTCCTTGACCCGGCGCTTTCAGGGTGCAAAACAAGCCCTATGTGCGGACGCTTTGCATTGACATCGACGCCGGAATACGTGGGCGAGGCGCTGGGAGTCCTGCTCAGCGAAGGCTTTCCCGCGCGCTATAACATAGCGCCGACACAGCCGATCCTGGTCGTCGTCTCGGGCGATCGACAGGAACGGGGCAGCAATCTGCCGGATCGCCGTGCGCTGCTCGTTCGCTGGGGTTTTACGCCCGCCTGGGTGAAGGACCCCAAGGAATTTCCGCTGCTGATCAATGCGCGCGCTGAAACCGCGATCGGCAAGGCTTCGTTCCGTGCCGCCATGCGCCATCGGCGGATTTTGATCCCGGCCTCGGGCTTTTACGAATGGCACCGCCCTTCCAAGGAGAGCGGCGAGAAGTCGCAGCCCTATTGGGTGCGCCCGCGCAACGGCGGCGTCATTGCTTTTGCCGGCCTGATGGAGACATGGGCATCGGCCGATGGGTCGGAAGTCGATACAGGCGCGATCCTGACGACGGCTGCAAACAAGACGATGCGTCCCATTCACGATCGCATGCCCGTGGTCATCAAACCGGAGGATTTTGCCCGCTGGCTCGATTGCAAGACGCAGGAGCCACGCGAGGTTCTCGATCTGATGGCGCCGGTTCAGGACGATTTCTTCGAGGCGATCCCGGTTTCGGATCGCGTCAATAAGGTCGCCAATATGGGGCCTGATTTGCAGGAGCCGGTAACGATCGAGGCTCCAGCCAAGCCGCCGAAGAAGCCGGACCCTGGCGATGGCCAGTTGAATCTCTTCTGAACGGCTTCGTGTCGAGATCGGCGCTGCCATAAGCCACTGACGAACAGTCGGCTCCCCCTGGCTGGCAAATGATGTCTGGTCTTAAGCGATCTTCTTTTTCATCGGCTTGGCTTTCAGCATCAGATGTGCCGCCAGAACGGCCTTCAGGCCGAGCGGACGATAAAGCAAGCTGGGATCGATCTTTGCCTGCGGTTGTGCCGCTTCGTTTTTCTTCGTGGTCATGGGTTACTCCTCACCTTGTTCCCGCTGGTGTTTTCTGAATCACCAAACTGCTTCGCTAATGTGTCGTAAATCATGACAAATCAAAGGCGTCTGCCGATCAGCTTTTGTAAACACCGACCATATTTCGCGAGATGAGCGCGAAATTTTCATATTTTATATATCTACCTGAGGTATTAATTCTTAATTAACCATATGCGCGCTTGGCGTGAGCTGACGCAACCATTCGTCCAACGAGACGAACGGCGGGGCTCGGTGCGCCGAGCCATACCCGCTTTTGGGCTAGATATGCCTGCCGATATCGTCGTTGGAATCGTCGACATCCGGGTCGGCGGGGCCGTTGATGGTAAAGGTGCCATATTTGCGCGCCCAGGAGCGCGCCCCGAGCGGCAGTGACAGCAGGTAGACAATGACGGTCACGACCATGACATGCCAGGTGTAGCTCATCAGCAGTGCCACATAGACGACGATTGCCAGCATGGCCGGCAGCACGAGATCGCGGCGAATGCCGCTGCCTCCGGTTTTGCCGGACCAGACGGGCAGGCGGCTGACCAGCAGGAAGCCGATCAGTACGGTATAAGCGGCACCCCAATAGGCAAAGGTCCGGGTGGGCTCCACACCCAGAAAGCCGAGATAGACCGGCAGCAGCACCAGCATGGCGCCGGCAGGCGCCGGCACGCCGACGAAGTATTCCGACTGCCAGGAGGCCTTGTGCTCGCGTTCCGCCATCACATTGAAGCGTGCAAGCCGAAGACCGGCGGCGATGGTGTAGATCAGGGCCGCGATCCAGCCGAGCGAGCGTGCCTGATCCAGCAGGAAGACATAGACGACAAGCGCCGGCGCGACACCGAAGTTGACGATGTCGGCAAGCGAATCCATCTGCGCGCCGAATTTGGACGTGGCCTTCATCAGCCGCGCCACGCGTCCGTCGATACCGTCGAGGAAGGCGGCGACCAGCACGGCGACCACGGCGAGCTCGTAGCGGTTTTCGAACGCAAGGCGGATGCCCGTCAGGCCCGCGCAGATCGCCAGGACGGTGATCATGTTCGGCACCATCAGCCGCAATGGAATTTCCCGCAGGCGCGGCCCGCGCGCCTCGTCGTTGGGACCATTCGGCTCGAAGGGCGGAAAAGGCGTCTTCATCCTGCTCGTTTCCTTGGGGCTCAGCTACGGCGGCTAACGGTCGGGCCCTTCGGCGAGCCGAATTCGGCGATCACGGTTTCGCCGGCGATCGCCCTTTGACCGACCGCGACGCGCGGTTCGGCGCCTGCGGGAAAGAAGACATCGAGGCGCGAACCGAAGCGGATCAGGCCGATGCGTTCGCCGGCGTCGAGCGGCTCGTTTTCATTGACGAAGCAAAGGATGCGGCGGGCGACAAGGCCGGCGATCTGCACGACGCCGATCTCGCCATGCTTCGTCTCGATCACCAGGCCGTTGCGCTCGTTCTGCTCGCTTGCCTTGTCCAGCTCCGCATTGAGGAAGCTGCCCTGGCGATAGGCGATAGTGGTGATGCGGCCGCGCATCGGCGAGCGGTTCACATGGCAATCGAAGACATTCATGAAGATGGAGACGCGCAGCATCGGCTCGGTTCCGAGATTGAGCTCGGCCGGCGGCGTTACCATCTGCACGGCGGAGACCTTGCCGTCGGCCGGCGATATGGCGAGGTCGTCGTCCTGCGGAGTCATACGCTCGGGATCGCGGAAGAAATAGGCGCACCAGAGCGTGAGGATCAGGCCGATCCAGAAGAGCGGCTTGAAGACCCAGCCGAGAACCAGCGATGCAACAAAGAAGCCTGCGACGAAGGGATAGCCTTCCTTGTGCACCGGAACGATTACGTTGCGTACGCTATTCAACAAGCTCATCGATGGCGGGCTCCTGTGACTACCAGTTGACGGTGACTACAGGCAAAAGCCGTCATGGGCAATGGTTTCGCGCATTCACCCCCAGGCGAAACCGGTTGAAGCAAGAATGCCGTCGTTGCTGCATTCCGAACCGTCTGCTCCGGTGTGCGATACCGCGAAGCCAAGAAAATTACCGTGACGACAAACAAACAAGCCGCCGGAAGATGTTCCGGCGGCTTGTCGATGCCAATGCTGTGGTCAGCGAAGATCAGAGGCCGAGGGCGGCCCGCAGCTCGTCCCTGGCGGCTTCGTATTCGGTCTTGTAGTCCTCATGTGTCGTGATGGTCTGCGCGATGACCGTGCCCGCGATGCGGCCGGCCTCGATGTCGGTGGCGTAGTGAATGCCGCCAACGACGCGGTTATGACCGTACTCCCAGGCGCGAGCCATGAGCGCCTGCTTCTTTTCCGGCACCATGTTCGAGAGAACGATGCCCATCAGCGTTCCGAGCGTCGTGTGGCCGGACGGATAGGAACCGGACTTCGACAGAGGTACGATCGGCTTGACGAGATCGCTGTAGAGATGCGGGCGCGGACGCTTCCAGACATCCTTGGCCGGATCGACGACGGCGCCTTCGGTTTCGACGATGCGATCGAAGAAGGCGGAGAATTTCGGAAGGTTTTCCTTGGTGAACTTCGGATTGTCGATGACATCGGAGAAGCGCCAGACGTCTTCCTCGGCATCGGCGACCGCGCGGGCAGCCATTTCCGGGGTGCGGGTCACCTGTATCGTCAGGATTTCCCCCAGCTCGGCTTTCGTCTGGGCAGAATCATTGGCGGGCGGCGGCGGCAGAAGGTTCAGGAGGTTGATTTCCTTGGCGTCGCTAAACGGTTTGGCGTCGTCGGCAAAAACCGGTGCGGCAAGACTGACGGCGAGAAGGAGAGTAAACGTTCTGGCAAGACTACGCATTCGGGGGGCCTCTTCGAATGAATGACCGCCGTACGTATCAAGCGCGTATCTCAGTCTCGTGACAGCCGCCGCATCGTCGAGTGTCTTCCTGTCGTAGGAATGGCTCCGGCAGGTGGTCCCCTCTCAGCTCGCCGGCGCCAGCCGGTTGATCACGCCGAGGTCGTCGTTCTCGCGCACGTGCTTCAGATGCTCTTCCGCCTGTGTCGCCTCGCGCTGGCGGTTCCACATCGAGGCGTAGAGGCCGTTCTGCTCCAGAAGGGCGGCATGGGTGCCGCGCTCGGCGATCTCGCCGCTTTTCAGCACGATGATCTCGTCGGCGCCGATGACGGTGGAGAGCCGGTGGGCGATGACCAGCGTCGTGCGGTTCTTCGAGACGACATCGAGGGCCGTCTGGATCTCCCGCTCGGTCGTCGTGTCGAGCGCCGAGGTCGCTTCATCGAGGATGAGCACCGGCGGAGCCTTGAGAACGGTGCGGGCGATGGCGACGCGCTGCTTTTCGCCGCCGGAAAGTTTCAGGCCGCGTTCGCCGACCTTCGTCTCGAAGCCCTCGGGCAGCTGGCGGATGAAGTCGCCGATCTGGGCGATCTCGGCCGCAGTCTCCACTTCGGCTTCGCTCGCGCCCGGCCGACCGTAGCGGATATTGTAGGCGATGGTGTCGTTGAAGAGCACCGTATCCTGCGGCACCATGCCGATCACCTTGCGCAGGCTTTTCTGCGTCACCGTACGCAGATCCTGGCCGTCGATGGTGATCGTGCCGCGCTGCACGTCGTAGAAGCGATAGAGGAGCCGCGACAGGGTCGATTTGCCGGCGCCCGAGGGGCCGACGACAGCGACGGTCTTGCCGGCCGGCACGTCGAATGAGATGCCTTTGAGGATCGGCCGGGCGGCGTCATAGGCGAAATGCACGTCCTTGAAGGAAATGGCGCCGTGGTCGATGGCCAGTTCCCTGGCGTCGGGAGCATCCGTCACCTCGGGCTTGACTTCCAGGAGGTCGAACATCTCCTCGATGTCGGTCAGGCCCTGGCGGATTTCGCGGTAGACGAAGCCGATGAAGTTGAGCGGCACGGAGAGCTGAAGCAACATGGCATTGATGAAGACGAAGTCGCCGACCGTCTGGTGGCCGTTGAGAACAGCCCAGCCGGAGACGACCATCATGACCGTGGTGCCCAGCCCGAAGATGACGCCCTGGCCGAAATTCAGCCAGCCGAGCGACGTCCAGACGCCGGTTGCGGCCTTTTCGTAGCGCGCCATCGACTGATCGAAGCGCTTGGCCTCCATCTCCTCGTTGCCGAAATATTTGACGGTCTCGAAGTTCAGGAGGGAATCGATCGCCTTGGTGTTCGCATCGGTATCGCTCTCGTTCATCGTCCGGCGGATGGAAATGCGCCAGTCGCTCGCCTTGACGGTGAACCAGATATAGAGACAGACCGTGACCGCCGTGATGGCGAGATAGGAAAGACCGTAGCCGCGCCAGAAGATGATGGCGGTCAGCAGGAACTCCACGAATGTCGGGAGGGTGTTGAGAATGGTGAAGCGGACGATCGTCTCGATGCCCTTGGTGCCGCGCTCGATGACGCGCGACAGGCCGCCGGTCTTGCGCTCGAGATGAAAGCGCAGGGACAGCTCGTGAATGTGCACGAAGGTCCGGTAGGCGAGTTGGCGCACTGCATATTGGCCGACGCTGGCAAATAGCGAGTCACGTAGCTGGTTGAGGCCGAGCTGGATGAGGCGCGTGACGTTGGTGGCGACGATCAGCGCGATGGCGCCAACCATGAAGGCCGGCAGGATGCCCTGCATGTCCAGCTTGCCGTTGAGGGCATCGACGGACCATTTGAAGAAATAGGGGACCAGCAGCAGGAAGAATTTCGAGATCAGCAGGTAGACGGTGGCCCAGACGACCCGCATCTTCAGGTCCATGCGGCCCGCCGGCCACATATAGGGCCAGAGATTGACGAGCGTGTTCAATGGATTGGCGGAATCCGCCGATATGGTCTTCTTGCGGTCTGCCATGTCCGTCTCCGGCGAATATTTGATACAGCCGGGCAATGGCGCGTATTCGCGCAGCAGGCCCGACGGGAAAGGCCCAGTCAGGTCATGACCGGGGCAAAGGGGTCGGCGGCAGGCTTATACCATTTTTATGCGGTGTAAAAGCAATGGCCAGGCGTTGATTGCGCCTGGCCATATCGTGTCGGTCCGTTGTGAAAGCTTGCCCGTTACAGATGCTCGCCCGAAAGCCGCTTGCGGTGCAGTTCTTCCGCATTCGGCAACGCATCTTTCGGCAGGCCGAAGACCTGGCCGGGCAGGATGCGGTCCGGATTGTTGATCTTGTCTTCGTTGGCGATGTAGATCGTCGTGTAGCGCACGCCGGCGCCATAGATGCGGCGGGAGATCTGCCAGAGCGTATCGCCGCGGCGGATAATGACGGCATTGGCGTCCTGCGACAGTGGCGCCTGCTCGAGGGTCTTGGGGCCGCCGCCATTGGAGGAGGTTTCGACGCTTGCCGGCGCCGGCGCCGCCTTTTCGGGCTTGGTGACAACGGCAATCATCTGCTCGAGATCGGGCAATGCATCGCCGACCGATTTCGGATCTTTCGGCAGGGCCTGCAGAGAGGAAAGCGCCTTGAGGGCCGCGTTCGAGGCGTCGGTGGCAGCTTGCTTCAGCGCCGCATCCGCGCCGATCGCCGGACGGAATTCCGAAAGAGACTTGAGAGCGATTTCCGTTCCCGAGCGAGCGGCGGCGAGCTGCTCGGCATTCGGCTGCTTGCCATCGGCGAACAGGCCCTTCAGCAGGGTGAAGGCCTTGGCGGCATTCTCCGTCAGCTTGCCGAGCGCACCTTCATCGAGCGGTACCATGGTGGTGGCCGCGGTGTTGTTGTTGGCGCCGGGAGCCGCCGGCGTCTGCGCTGCGACCGTCACCTGATTGCCCGGCGGGCGGTTGAAGTTGACGCTGGTGCGTACCACTACATCGCCGTTGCCGCCGAGGACATCGACGCGGATCTTGTGATCGCCGACCGACAACGGCATCGTACCGTCGACGACGAAGTGCCCGTCGGCTCCCGCCGCGATCTCGCCGATCAGCTTGCCGTCGGCATAGGCACGGACCTTGGCGTTCGGTTTCGTCGTGCCGGCAACGAAAATATGGTCATTTTCGATTTCGACCGCATTGACCATCACGTCCGGCTGGTCGCCAGCCGTTGCTGCCGGCGGAGTGGCCGCAGTGTTGCCGGTAGCCGGATCGGCGGAAGCGACAGTAGCATTGTCTTGCGGTTTGGCGCCGGCAGTCGTGGTCGCGCCGGCGGCTGTTGTCGCGGGCGTGCTGGTCGGCGCCGCCTGCTCGCCTGGAGAGACGCGTCCCTGCTTGGCCGATGGTGCGGTGATGATGCGGCTTGCCTCGCCTGGCTTGGAAACCATGGCAAGGAGCTGGCTCTTGTCGTCCTTCGGAACCGAAACGGTGGCGACCTCTTCCGATGTCACCGCCTTGCCGTCCTTGCCGGTTGCGCGCAGCGCCAGCTCATGGTCGCCGGGCGGCAGCGGGTTGTCGAGCACGGCGACGAAATCGCCGCTCGGTCCGACCTGTGTCGTCGTCACCACCTTGTCGCCATCGACGATTTCCAGCTTGGAATTGGGTTCGGCCGAGCCGGCGATGACGGTGGAGCCGTCGGGCTCGACGCGCAGCACGTCGAAGGACGGCGTCGAAGATCCGGCTGCGGCCTGAGTCTGCGGTGCGGCCTGGCCTGTCAGCGCCGCAAGCGCCTTGTCGATCGCGGCACCGGCCTCGGCGATGTTTTCCGGAAGCGACTGGATAATGGCGAGCGCCTTGCCGGCGCCGTCATGGGCCTTGTCGACCAAGGCGGTGGTGGTGGCGTCCGCCCCTTGGGGAACGGCAAAACCGACGATCGCCTGCAGCGCCGTGATCGCCTTCGTCTTGGCGGCTGCGAAAACATCCTCGCTCGGGCCTTTGCCGTCCTTGAAGAGCGCCTTGAGATCGGCGAGAGAAGCGGTCGCCGCGCCGCCGAGATCGGTGAGCTTCTTGACCACATCCGCGGCATTGGTCGCGTTCGCGGCAGCGTCCTGCGTAGCTTCGCTCGCCTTTTGCGCCGCGTCATCAGCTTTTTGCGCGCTCTCCGTGATGGTGTTCTTCACCGTGTCGCTGGCCTGATTGACGGCGTCGCCAATCGGCTTTTTGTCGCCGTTGATACGCGGCATCACAAAAAAGACCATCAGGAGGGTCGCAATTACCAGCACCAACAGAGCCAGCCAGCCGGCACGGTTCTTCATCATCATTCATCTCCAAGCGGCGGCGTCGTCGCAACTCTTGAAATTGCTAACGATTTCGCCTGCTTTTACAAGCTTTCTCAGCCATTTCCGCATGTTCGGGCACAGGTTTTCCTTTGAAAATTCTTGACTGAGCATCTGCAGCATAGTTGTTTGCATTCATGACCGACGATTCTGCGCCAATTCGATCCATTTGCGTCTATTGCGGCTCCAGGCCGGGACGCGACCCTTCCCATATGGCCGCGGGCCGCGAGCTTGGCAAAAGCATCGCCGAGAGCGGGCTGCGCCTCGTCTACGGCGGCGGAACGAAGGGCATCATGGGCGCTGTGGCGAGCGGCGTCCTGTCGCATGGCGGCAAGGTCACCGGCATCATTCCGGAGTTCCTGGTCGATATGGAAGCGACGCGCCATTCGCTCGGCCAATTGGACGAACTCATCATAACCCCGGACATGCATACGCGCAAACACGGCATGTTCGAGCGCTCCGACGCCTTCGTGGCGCTGCCGGGCGGTATCGGCACGCTGGAGGAGATCGTCGAGATCATGACCTGGGGTCAGCTCGGCCGTCATGAAAAGCCGATGGTCTTCGCCAATATCAACGGTTTTTGGAACCCGATGATGGAGCTGATCCGCCACATGACGGAAGAGGGCTTCGTCCATACGTCCCACCGCGTCCAGCCGCTGGTCATCGACACGATAGCCGACATCATCCCGGCGATCCGCAAGCATGCCGCTGAAGTGCAGGGACCCCGCGATGGCGAAGAGGCTGTTATCTCGAAGCTCTGATAAAGGATTTGCTAACCATGTTTACCGGTTAGCGCACTCGGCTCTGACGCAGCATTGACCAGCTATAGAGCACCAGCCCTGCCCAGATCAGCGAGAAGGCGGTCATCTGCGTCGTGCCGAAAGGCTCCTTGAACAGGAAGACGGCGATGAGGAAGATCATCGTCGGCGCGATATACTGCATGATGCCGATGGTGGAGAGTCGGAGCAGCTTCGCTCCGTTGGCGAAGATCATCAGCGGCAGGGCGGTTACCAGGCCGCAACCGAGCAGAAGCGCCGTATCCGTGACGCCCGTGCGGTAGAGATGGCCTTCGCCGCGCGCTTCCAGATAGAGGATGTAAAGCGTAGCTGGGATGCAGAGCAACAGCACCTCCAGGAAGAAGCCCTGGTTTGCCCCTACCGGCAGCGTCTTGCGGAAAAAGGCATAGAAGCCCCAGGATAAAGTTAGCGTCAACGCGACCCAGGGCACGGTGCCGGCCTCGATGGTCAAAATGACCACCGCCGCCGCCGCAAGGCAGATCGCGACGATCTGGAGCGGTGCCAGCTTCTCCTTCAACAGCAGGGCGCCGAGCGCGATACTGAACAGCGGATTGATGAAGTAGCCGAGCGCCGCGTCGAGCGAATGTCCGGCGCTGATCGACCAGACATAGGTTCCCCAGTTGATGGTCACCAGCGTCGCCGTCAGCGACACCATGGCGACCGTGCGTGGAATGCTGAGCGCCGCCTTGATGTCGCCCATGCGACCGAGCGCCAGAAGCACGATGCCGGCAACGGGCACGGACCATAAAATACGGTGGGCGACGATCTCCGTGGCGGGGATGTGCGCCAAGGCTTTCATGTAGAGCGGCAAGACGCCCCATAAGAGGTAGGCCGTCAGCGCGAAGCCGAAGCCGCGCAGGCTGTCCTCGTTCTTGACGTCAGGTGCAACCGTATCGGTAGCCATTGATGTTTCCCGTCCTAATATTTTTTCTTTAGGACGGGACTACTCCAAAGCGCGAGGCAGGGCCAATTCATTTCCTTGACCACATGGTCAAGGTTTTTGATGAGCGGCGGATCACTCCGCCGCTATTCTGCCCGCCATATGCCGGTTCTTCATCAGCTTGTAGATGACGGAATCCATCAGTGCCTGGAAAGAGGCGTCGATGATGTTTTCCGAAACGCCGACCGTCCACCAGCGCACGCCGTCGCTATCGGTGGATTCGATCAGGACACGGGTCACGGCTCCCGTACCGCCGTTGAGGATACGCACCTTGAAGTCGGCCAGTTCCAGATCGTCTATCTCGTGCTGGTATTTGCCGAAATCCTTGCGCAGTGCCAGGTCGAGCGCATTGACGGGGCCGTCGCCTTCGGCAACCGACATGATGGTCTGGCCGTCGATGATGATCTTGACCACCGCTTCCGAGACGGTCTTCACCCGGCCGTGGGAATCGAAGCGGCGCTCGACCATGACGCGGAAGCCGTCGACGGCGAAGAAGTCCGGAATGGTGCCGAGCGTGCGGCGCGCCAGAAGCTCGAAGCTGGCGTCTGCGCCTTCATAGGCGTAGCCCGTGGCTTCCCGTTCCTTGACGATCTGGATCAGCCGGTCGAGCTTCGGGTCGTCCTTGCCGACTTCGATGCCGCGCCGCTTCAGCGCGTTGATGAAATTCGACTTGCCGCCCTGGTCGGAAACCATGACCTTGCGGAAATTGCCGACGCTTTCCGGCGGCACATGCTCGTAGGTGCGCGGATCCTTCAGCAGCGCCGAGGCATGGATGCCGGCCTTGGTCGCAAAGGCGGAGGCGCCGACATAGGGTGCCTGATGGTCCGGCGAGCGGTTCAGCAGTTCGTCGAAGGCATGCGACAGCCTGGTCAGTCCCAACAGCCGTTCGCCATCGATCGTCGTTTCGAAACGCTCGCTATAGGTTCTCTTCAAGGCCAATGTCGGGATCAGCGTGATCAGGTTGGCATTGCCGCAGCGCTCGCCGATACCGTTCAGCGTCCCCTGGATCTGCCGCACGCCGGCCTCGACGGCGGCAAGCGAATTGGCGACCGCCTGGCCGGTATCGTTATGAGCATGAATGCCAAGACAGTGCCCCGGAACGCCTTCGGCGATCACGGCCTCGACGATGGCGCGCACCTCCGGCGGCTGCGTGCCGCCATTGGTGTCACAGAGCACGACCCAGCGCGCTCCGGCCTCATAGGCCGTCTTGGCGCAGGCGAGCGCATAGGTCGGATTGGCCTTATAGCCGTCGAAGAAATGTTCACAGTCGACCAGCGCCTCCTTGCCCGCGCCGACAGCCGCCCTGACGCTTTCGGCGATGCTTTCGAGGTTTTCCTCGTTGGAACAGCCGAGCGCCACCTTGACGTGATAGTCCCAGCTCTTGGCGACGAAACAGATCGCATCGGCCTTCGCCTGCAGGAGGCTTGCAAGGCCCGGATCGTTGGAGGCGGAAACGCCGGCGCGCTTGGTCATGCCGAAGGCGACGAAGGCGGCCGTCTGGGTCCGCTTCTCGTTGAAGAAGGCGGTATCGGTCGGATTGGCGCCGGGATAGCCGCCCTCGACATAATCGAGGCCGAATTCGTCCAGCATGGTGGCGATCGAAATCTTGTCCTCGACCGAAAAGTCGATGCCGGGCGTCTGCTGCCCGTCGCGCAAGGTCGTGTCGAAGAGATAGATTTTTTCGCGTGTCATACTGTTTCCTCCGGCGAGCCGGTTTCTTCTTGCTCGGTCGTTTCCTCTCCTCACCCTGAGCTTGTCGAAGGGGCAGGGAGAGGTATCGTTCAGGCTTGGATCTTCCCTGCAAACTTATCGGTGGCGCGGATCAGCTGGTCGAGGATACCGGGCTCGGAATAAGCATGGCCTGCGCCTTCGATCAGATGAAATTCCGCTTTCGGCCATGCCTTGTGCAGCGCCCAGGCATATTTTGCTGGGCAGGGCATATCATAGCGACCATGAACGATAGCTCCGGGAATGTCCTTCAGCTTGTAGGCATCGCGCAGCAGTTGGCCTTCGTCCATCCAGCCGGCATTAACGAAGAAGTGGTTCTCGATGCGCGCGAAGGCATGCGCATATTCCGCGTCCTCGAACTGTCCGCTGGTCGAAGGCTCCGGCAGAAGGGTAATGGTTTCACCCTCCCAGATCGCCCAGGCCTTGGCGGCTTCCAGACGCGCGGCCTTGTCTTCATGCGTCAGCCGCCGGTGATAGGCGGTCATCATCTCATGGCGCTCTTCCGGCGGGATCGGTGCTAAGAAGCGCTCCCACTTGTCCGGGAACATTTCCGAGACGCCGAACTGATAATACCAGTCGAGCTCGGCCCTGGTCAGCGTATAGATGCCGCGCACGACCAGTTCCGAGACATGCTCGGGATGGGTTTCCGCATAGGCGAGCGCCAGCGTCGATCCCCAGGAGCCGCCGAAGACGAGCCATTTGTCCGCGCCCGCCATGTCGCGCAGCCGCTCGATATCATCAACCAGATGCCAGGTCGTGTTGGCTTCGAGCCCGGCATGCGGCGTGGATTTGCCGCAGCCGCGCTGGTCGAACAGCGTCACGTCGTAGAGCGACGGATCGAACAGCCGACGATGGCTCGGCGAGATGCCGCCGCCCGGACCGCCATGCAGGAAAACCGCCGGCTTGGCGCCGGGTGTGCCGGCGCGTTCCCAATAGATGACGTGGCCGTCGCCGACATCGAGATGGCCGGAGGCATAGGGCTCTATTTCCGGGTAAAGCGTGCGCAATATCTCCGTCATATTTTCAGTCCTTCCGCGGGCCAGACATCGGTGTCGTGGTCTGGATGCTGAAAGGAGATGATCCGCTCCTGCTGCGCGTAGAAATCCGGATCCTGAAGGACCGGCTGCTGAAATATGGTTTCGACCCAGGGCAGGCGCGAGGCGTGGTTCACCTGGATCTGCGGCGCCAGATCGTCGCGCTCGTCGAAGGCGCCGATGGCGATCTCCAGGCCGCCGGGATGACGATAGGTCAGCGGCGTGCCGCAATTCTTGCAGAAGCCCCGTTCGATGTTGACCGAGGACTGGAAATAGGTCGGCCCGCCGCGCGTCCACTCCAGACCGTCGGCCGGTGCGGTCACCAGAGCGGAGAAGAAGCTGCCGAACTGTTTCTGGCACATGCGGCAATGGCAGATCGAGGGGCGTCCGAGTTGACCGCGAATGCGAAACCGCACCGCGCCGCACTGGCATCCTCCGCTTCTGGTGACTTCAGTCATGGCTCTTCTCCTGTGGCCAGGTTTGGGTATCGTGATCAGGGTGCTGATGGTTGGACGAGCGGATCGCCTCGGTGCGGTCAGCCTCATCTTCATCCGCTTCCACCGGCAGCACATCCAGCGCATGAAACCACGGCATCTTTGCCGCGAGGTTCGATTGTGCAACGGGCTGCACCGCCATCGGCTCGTCCAGCGAGCCAAGCGTCACATTGATGGAATCCGCGCCCGGAATATCATAGAACAAAGGCGTACCGCAGGTGCCGCAAAAGCCGCGGCGCACGAGATCGGACGAATGAAACCACGAGGGCTCGCCGCGCGTCAGCTGGAAATCTGTAAGCTTGGCACTCCCCAGCGGCAGGGCATAGTTGCCGGAAGCTTTCTGGCACATGCGGCAATGGCAGAGATGCGGATAGCCCAGCGCACCGGCGGCTCGATAGCGAACCGCGCCGCATTGGCATCCACCGCTATATCCCGCCGCGTTGGTCATTGACCTGTCTCCGGTGGCCATGCTGTCGTATCGTGATCCGGATGCTGGTACGACACAAGCTCCAGCACGAAAGGCGCCTGTTCCGCATCCTCTTCCGTCCGGTGGCCCGGCAGCAGATGCAGCCCGTCGACGAAGTCTATCTTGCTCTCCGTGCCGTACTGCACCACCGGCGGCAAGAGCGACGGATCGTCGAAGGCACCAGCCGCAACTGCTACGCCATCCGGCGCCTCATAGGTCAGCGGCGTGCCGCAATCGCCGCAGAAGCCGCGCTCGACGAAATTCGACGACCGGAATGTCTTCCGCTCTCCCCGCGTCCAGACAAGCTCGGCGCCACGCGTCGAGACCAGCGGCGCGTAATAGGCGCCGAAGGCTTTCTGGCACATCCGGCAATGACAGATCGACGCGTCCGTGAGTTCGCCCCGTACCCGGAAGCGAACTGCACCGCACTGACAGCCGCCGGTGTAGGTCACACTCACCGCTTGACCTCCCAGGTCGTGATGCGCTCACCCGTCGCTGGGTCCTTGCCGTCCTTCAGCTGAATGCCTTCAGCCAAAAGCGTATCGCGGATCTTGTCCGCCTCGGCAAAGTTCTTCGCCTTCAGCAACTCCAGCCGCGCCTGCACCCGCCGGTCGATCTCCGAGGCGATGGCATCGTCTATCTCCACTTTCTCGGGCAACAGGCCGAGAAGTGCTGCGCTTGCCGCAAACACGGGCAAGATGCTTGCATCGGCATTGGCGGCTTGCGCGAGGGCATGCAGCGCCTGGATGGCGACGACGGTGTTGAGGTCGTCGGCAAGGGCTGCCAGCACGGCGGCATCCGGTGCGGCATCGCCAGCATCGGCAGCCGGCCACTTTGCGATCAAGCGTTCGGCCTCTTCCAGCCGCTTCACGGAGAAGTCGATCGGCTCGCGGTAGTGCGTCATCAGCATGGCAAGGCGCAGCACCGCGCCCGGCCAGGTCCGGCCGCCGAGTTTCTCCGTCTGCAACAATTCGTAGATGGTGACGAAATTGCCTTCCGACTTCGACATCTTGCGGCCTTCGACCTGCAGGAAGCCGTTGTGCATCCAGACATTCGCCATCACATCCGTGCCATGAGCGCAACGCGACTGGGCGATCTCGTTCTCATGGTGCGGGAAGATCAGGTCCAGCCCGCCGCCATGGATGTCGAAGACGTCGCCGAGATAGCGGCCGCTCATGGCCGAGCACTCGATATGCCAGCCGGGACGGCCACGGCCCCAGGGGCTTTCCCAACCGGGCTCGTTCTCGTCGGACAGTTTCCATAGCACGAAGTCGCCGGGGCTCTTCTTATGGGCATCGACGGCGATGCGGGCGCCGGCCTGCTGCTCGTCGAGATTGCGCTTCGAGAGCTGGCCGTAATCGGCCATGGACTTGGTGTCGAACAGCACTTCGCCCGCCGCCTGATAGGCATGGCCCCTGGCGATCAGTTTCTCGATGATCTCGATCATCTGCGCGATATTGTCCGTCGCCCGCGGCTGCACTGTTGGCTCCAGGCAGCCGAGGGCGATCGTGTCCTGCCGATACTGCGTCTCGGTCTTCTCGGTGACCAGGCGGATCGCGTCGTTCAGCGGCAGGCCGGGATGGTCGCGCAGCGCCCGCGCGTTGATCTTGTCGTCGACGTCGGTGATGTTGCGAACATAGGTGACGTGGCTTTCGCCATAGACCTGCCTAAGCAGCCGGAACAGCGCGTCGAAGACGATTGCCGGGCGGGCATTGCCGATATGGGCGAAATCATAGACGGTCGGGCCGCAGACATACAGGCGGACGTTCTCACGGTCGATCGGCTGGAAGTCGACCTTTTCGCGCGTCAGCGTGTTGTACAGCTTCAATTGTGGCTCGGTGCCCATTTCACTCTCCCAAAGGCATAAACCCGAAAAATATCGTCACCGGCAGGCCGGGGCGTTTGTCATCTTGGATTTTGGGAGACGAAAACGGCCAGGCCAGCGAAACGCTAGCGAATAATTTTCCGGCAGATAATGCAGATAACCGTTTTCATGGCAGGCTTTATCGCGCGACTATGGTGATTGGTCAAGAGCCCAATCTTACCTTCTCCCCTCGGGGAAAAGGTGGCCCGAAGGGTCGGATGAGGGCGACGACGAGCGCCAGCTCGGAGCGCCCCGAGCGATAGAGAAGAGCAACCCTTACGGTGCACCCCCCTCAACCCGAGCTTCGCTCGACCTTCGCCCCGAGGGGAGAAGGTGTCTTATTCCGGCATCCGGTAGTTGACGAGCTTGTTCTCACGCACGACGAAGAGCTTGCCGGTTTCGGTGACATCCGGGCCGGCGAGCGGCAGGATGGCCTGGGCCACGTCGCGGGGATGCGGCAGCGTATCCGGGTCTTCGCCGGGCATAGCCTGGGCGCGCATGGCGGTGCGGGTGGCGCCGGGGTCGACGCTGGTGATGCGCAGGGCCGTGCTTTGGGTTTCTCCGGCCCAGGTGCGGGCCAGCGCCTCGACGGCGGCCTTGGATGCTGAGTAGGCGCCCCAGAAAGGCCGGCAGCGGTGGGCGGCGGCCGATGACAGGATGATGGCGCGGCCGGCATCGGATCGCATCAGCAGCGGCTCGACCGAGCGGATCAGCCGCCAGGTCGCGGTGACGTTGATGGCCATCACCTTTTCGAACACCTTGGCTTCGATATGGCCGATCGGTGAGATGACGCCGAGCACGCCGGCATTGGCGACGAGGATGTCGAGCTTGCCCCAGCGTTCGAAGATCGACGCACCGAGCGCATCGATCGCATTCATGTCGGAGAGGTCGAAGGGCACGAGCGTTGCCGAACCGCCGGTGGTCTTGATGGCGTCGTCGAGTTCCTCAAGGCCGCCCACCGTGCGGGCGCAGGCAATTACATGCGCGCCGGCCTTGGCAAGTTCCAGTGCGGTGAAATAGCCGATACCGCGCGATGCGCCGGTAACGAGGGCGATCTTGTCCTTGAGATTGACGCTCATGCTGCCTGGATCCGAATGCTCTGGGGAAGGAAAGGGGCGAAGAAACGCCCCTTGTCAGCAGTTGCCGGGGTCAGCCGTTGCTGGCAAGCATGGAAAGCTTGCGCACATTGCTGGTGCTTTCCCGGTCGAGCAGACGGGTCGGATAGTCGCCGGTGAAATAGTGGTCGGTGAATTGCGGCTGCGCATTGTCGCGCGGTGCACCGCCGACGGCACGATAGAGGCCGTCGATCGACAGAAACGCCAGTGAGTCGACACCGATGAAATCGCCCATCGCCTTCAGGCTGTTGTACTGATTGGCGAGCAGTTTTTCGGCGTCCGGCGTGTCGATGCCGTAGAAGTCCGGATGAAAGATCATCGGGCTGGCGACGCGGATATGGACCTCGCGGGCGCCGGCATCGCGGATCATCTGCACGATCTTCACCGAGGTGGTGCCGCGCACGATGGAATCATCCACGAGAATGACGCGCTTGCCTTCGATGATGGCGCGGTTGGCGGAATGCTTGAGCTTGACGCCGAAAGCGCGGATCTGCTGCGTCGGCTCGATGAAGGTGCGGCCGACATAGTGGTTGCGGATGATGCCGAGCTCGAAGGGGATGCCGCTTTCCTGGGCATAGCCGATCGCCGCCGGCGTGCCGCCGTCCGGCACGGGCACGACGACATCGGCCTCGACAGGGGCTTCCTTGGCCAGATTGATGCCCATGTTCTTGCGGGCGACATAGACGTTGCGGCCGCCGACGACGGAATCGGGACGAGCGAAATAGACATATTCGAACAGGCAAAGCCGCTCCGGCCGGGACACCTCCGGCTTGCGGGCATCGATGGTGATCGAGCCGTCGGGCTGGATCTCGCAGATGACGACTTCGCCGTTTTCGATGTCGCGGACGTATTTGGCGCCGATGATGTCGAGCGCGCAGGTCTCCGAGCAGAAGATCGGCTTGCCGTCGAGCTCGCCCATCACCAGCGGTCGGATGCCGATCGGGTCGCGCGCGGCGATCAATTTGGTGCGCGTCATCGCGAGCATCGAATAGCCGCCTTCCATCTGGCGGATCGCATCGATGAAGCGGTCGGAGGAGGAGGCATGCTTGGAGCGGGCAATGAGATGGAGGACGACTTCGGTGTCCGAAGTCGACTGACAGATGGCGCCGTCGGCGATCAGCTGCCGGCGCATGGTCAGGCCGTTGGTGAAGTTGCCGTTGTGAGCGATCGCGATGCCGCCGACTTCCAGTTCGGCAAACAACGGCTGCACGTTGCGCAGGATGGTTTCACCCGTCGTCGAGTAACGCACATGGCCCATCGACCGGTCGCCGGGCAGGCGGGCCAGCGTGGCGGGATCGGTGTAGTGATCGCCGACGAGACCCATGCGCCGTTCGGAATGAAAGCGCTGACCGTCGAAGGAGACGATGCCGGCCGCTTCCTGGCCACGATGTTGCAGAGCGTGCAGGCCGAGCGCCGTCAGCGTCGCCGCGTCCGGATGGCCGAGAATGCCGAATACCCCGCACTCCTCATGCAGCGTATCGCCGTCGATGTCATCCTCGATGGAAAGGGAGTGGGTCATAGCTGCAGGGCCTTTGCTCTCAACATGGGTGGGTCGGGGCGGCATCGCGACTGAATGCAAAAACAACTGAAAATCCGGCCGGAAGGACTATCGGGCCGGATTTTCGATTTTCATGGCGTTCACATGGCGATTATCGCCCGTCAGGTCAAGCCTGTAAACGCTTCGTCAATTATTCGTTTGCGGCGCGGGCGCGTCGTCGGACGGTGCGGTCTCGTTCGTTGCGCCGCCATCCTGCGGCTGCGATTGCTGCTGATTCGGCGAGATCTTGTTGATGATCTCGGCCGGAAGCATCGCCTGGACGTTCTCGGGAAGAGCGGACTTCAGCTTTTCGACCATCGAATCGAGGAAAGGCTTCGATTTCGCGTTGTTGACCCAATCGGGACGGGCGGGCGGCGCGACCAGCCAGTTCCAGAAGGCCACGACGACGACCATCAGCAGCAGGCCGCGGGCGGCGCCGAAAAGAAAGCCGAGCGTGCGATCCAGCGCGCCGATGCGGCTATCGATGATGAAGTCGGCGATCCTGATGGTGATGAAGGAAATGATGATCAGCGCGATGAGGAAGATGACGGCGGCGGAAGCGATCGTCGCGATGCGCGTATCTGCCGTGTAGTGCAGCGCATAGGGTACGAGCAACGAATAGAGATAATAGGCGGCGACGGCCGAGCCGCCCCAACTGACGATCGAGAGAATTTCGCGGGAGAAGCCGCGCACCATGGCCAGAACGGCAGAAAACAGGATGACGCCGATAACAATACCGTCGAAAATCGTAATGGGCATGTATAATCCACTCCAAGACTTGCCATGCCGAGCATGGCTGCCATCGGCCTCACTATGCGCCTCTCTTGCCGTCAAGAACGGCTGAAGTAAGGCTCAGTCCTCGTCTTCCGCACGCTTGAGCGCGCCCTTCGATCCGGCAATGCGCGCCACCAGATCCGGCAGGCTGTCGATCTCGCTCCAGCGCCCGCCATTGCCTTTCGGCAGGTCGGCGGAGGCGGTCGGGAGAAGCGCTGCAGAAAATCCCAGCTTCTCGGCTTCCTTGAGGCGCTGAGCGGTGTGCGCAACCGGCCGGACGGCACCCGACAGGCTGACTTCGCCGAAATAGACGCAATCGGCTGGAAG
>DASWOH010000332.1:0-61449 GCA_036398815.1 Rhizobium sp.
GCTCGGCATGAAGACCGGCGGCGGGTCTTTTCTCTATCATCTGGAAGACAATCTTGTCGCCGTCGGCTTCGTCGTGCACCTGAACTACAAGAACCCCTATCTCTTCCCCTTCGAGGAATTCCAGCGCTTCAAGACGCATCCGGCCATCCGTGGCACCTTCGAGGGCGGCAAGCGCATTTCCTATGGCGCCCGCGCCATCACCGAGGGCGGTTATCAGTCGGTGCCGAAGCTCTCCTTCCCCGGTGGCGCGCTGATCGGCTGTTCGGCCGGCTTCGTCAACGTGCCGCGCATCAAGGGCAGCCACAATGCGGTGCTGTCGGGCATGCTGGCGGCGGACAAGATTGCGGGCGCGATCGCGGCCGGCCGCGCCAATGACGAAGTGATCGAGATCGAGAACGAATGGCGCCAGACGGATATCGGCAAGGACCTGAAGCGGGTGCGCAACGTCAAGCCGCTCTGGTCGAAGTTCGGCACGGCGATCGGCGTGGCCCTCGGCGGTCTCGACATGTGGACGAACCAGCTCCTCGGCTTCTCCTTCTTCGGCACGCTGAAGCATGGCAAGACCGACGCGCAATCGCTTGAGCCGGCCGCCCAACACAGACGCATCGACTATCCGAAGCCGGATGGCGTACTCACCTTCGACCGTCTCTCCTCGGTGTTCCTGTCGAACACCAATCACGAGGAAGATCAGCCGGTCCATCTCAAGGTCAAGGACATGGAGCTGCAGAAGCGCTCTGAGCACGACATCTATGCCGGCCCCTCGACCCGCTACTGTCCGGCCGGCGTCTATGAATGGGTGGAGAAGGACGGCGATGAGACCTATGTGATCAACGCCCAGAACTGCGTCCACTGCAAGACCTGCGACATCAAGGACCCCAACCAGAACATCAACTGGGTCCCGCCCCAGGGTGGCGAGGGGCCGGTCTATCCGAATATGTGACAGCATGGAGGAGGTCGGGCGAGACATCTACACGATACGCTTGGCCCGCCCGGACGAACTGCACCTGCTGGCCGCCATCGAGGTCGATGCGTTTTGGGCGCTGCACGATGCCGGCGCGGTTGCCTGCGAACCGACGTCGTTGCCGGTTGGCGTGCTCCGGCAATCTCTGGAGACGGATCTGCTGTTCGTCGCAGCCGATGCGCTGGACCAGCCGTTCGGCTTCCTTGCTGGTATCGTGATGGCCGATACCATCCATATTGCCGAGATCGATGTTCTCCGGCATTGGCAGAAAAAGGGCGTCGGACGCCGCTTGATGCAAGCCATGATCGAGGCTGCGCGCACGCGGGGCGCATCGGGCATTACGCTGACGACGGATCGCCATGTGCCCTTCAACGCACCGTTCTATGCCTCGCTTGGACTCCGCATACTGGACGAACGCGAGAGATCGGCGGAACTGACGCGAATCCTGGAAAGGGAGTTTGAGCACGGTGCCGACCCGGCCCGGCGGGTTGCGATGGCGCTGTGGTTCTGAGTTATGATGGCACGGCAATTCTGAGATTTTCGGCAACGCGCTGAAGCCGTTTGTCGCGCGTCCAAAGATAGGTTCCGGGCGTCAGCATCGCGGCTGCGGCGAGATGAGCGTCTACATAGCCGATCCCTGCACCCTGCAATTTGTTACTCCGGATGAAATAGAGGACATCGTCATCCGACGCCTTCGCAATCTGATATAGCCGGCTCAGGCTCCGCATCACGAGATCATATTGCCGCAGATTTCCAAGGCCGATCTCGCCGACGACGAAGGGGTGAATAAGAACCTGTTTCTGCTCCAATAAAGATTGGAGCCGGGCGTCCAGCGAGTGAAAATGATCAATCCAAATCGACGTATCGACTAGGATCATTCGGCGCCAAACTGACGACGGGGAGGAGCCGTAATATCCGGCTCCGTGCCGCCAAGACGTATCAGAGTTCTGGCGGCTTCGCGTTCTACAAGAGCTTTCAACGCCTCGCGCAGGATCGCGGAGGTCTCGGCCAGACCGGTAACCTCGCGTGCATCCGCGAGCAATTTGTCATCGATTGCGACGGTGGTCCGCATTGATATGCTCCTTTGGCATCAAAATTAGCATCGGATGATGTCATTTTCAATGCCGAAGGCTGCCAACGGCAGCCCTTCACGCAGTCTTTGTGCAGCGTCTTACTTCCGTGACAGCAGTCCCGTCGACAGTGCAACACCCAATCCCGTAACCACTGCCGCCGCAATCTCGGCGGCGCCGAGTGGCTCGCCCAGCAGCAGCCCGCCGCCGAAGGTGGCGAGAACGGGGGTGATGGCGGTGAAGGCGGCGGCTTGCGTGCCGCCGAGGACCTGGACGGCAAGGCCGTAGGCGAGGGTGGCGGCGAGGCCGGAGAGCAGACCCTGGCTCACGACCTGCAGGCCGATTTCAGGCAGCGGTACGGAGGCGAGCGAGCTGCCGAAGATGAGAGCCAGTCCGACATGGATGAGGAACGACCAGATGGCGATGATGGCGCTCGACTGGATGGCGTTCAGGCCGGAGCGACGGAAGGCGTGGGTATAGCCGGCCCAGAGCAGCGCGCCGAGCGGCAACAGCGTGAAACTGACCCAGGACAACTCCGCGCCGGAAAGGCTGCGCGCCAGAAGGATGAAGACGCCGGCGACGATGCCGCCAAGGCCGAGCCAGCGGGTGATATCCGGACGCTCGCGAAACAGCAGCACGCCGATCAGCGCGGCCGCCAGCGGCATCGAGCCGCCGAGCAGAATGCCCGCGGACGAGGCGGGTGTGAAGTGGATGGCGAAGGTGGTCAATTGGAAGAACAGTGCGCCGGAGCCGCACACCATCAGCGCCAGGAGCTTCAGCGGCACGTCCTTCGGCAGCAGGCCGGTGCGCAGCCAGACGGGAGAAAGCACCAGTGCCGGGATACCGTAACGGACGAGGCCGAGATCGATCGTGCTCATCTGTGTTTCAGCGGTGTGGCGGGTGGCCAGGATCCAGTTGGCCCAGATCAGCACGGTGACGATGGCGCCGGCATAGCCGATCGCGGTGGGCATCGTCTTGCGGGAGGAGAAAGCCAAAGTGGTCATCGACATATCCTTTCTAACCGTCCGGATCATCATCCGGCTGAAGAAAAGATAGCGCTGGAGGCTGAGGCATGTCCTTGCTAGTTATGGCTCACAGAACATGCTAAGAGCAATAATCTGCCAATACAGGCAGTCGGATTTCACGAAAATGCTAAAATTGGATAAGTTCGATATTGCCATCCTCAACTGTCTTCAGGAGGATGCGCGCGCCACCAATGTCGAGATCGCAGAGAAGGTGAATTTGTCGCCGTCACCATGTCTGAGGCGTATCCGCAATCTGGAAAAATCAGGCCTGCTGCGCGGCTACCGCGCCGATATCGACCGCAAGGAAGTCGGTCTCGGCCTGACGGTTTTCGTCGAGCTCAAGGTCGGGCATCACTCGAAGGAAAATTCCGAGGCACAGCAGGCAGCACTGCTTGCGATACCGGAAGTCGTCGCCTGCCATTTGATTTCAGGAACGGCCGACTTTCTGGCCGAGGTCGTGGTGGAAGATCTCGCTGCCTATGAAAAAGTCATGTCGGAAAAGCTTCTGGTGCTTCCGGGCGTCGTCGATCTACGCTCGAACTTCGCGATCCGTACCCTCAAGACCAACGGCGCCCTGAAGCTGCCTCAGCCGGTCTGAAATGAAAAAGGGGCCGTTGCCGGCCCCTTCGATATCAGGGTTTCGATTATCCTCAGAGCATCGTGCCGCTGAGGATCAGCAGCGCGACCGAGAAGTAGATCACCAGGCCGGTCACATCGACCAGCGTTGCGACGGCCGGAGCCGATGCGCTGGCCGGATCGAGCCGCAGTCTCTGCAGCAGGAACGGCAGCATCGAGCCGGCAAGCGAGCCGAAGGTGACGATACCGATCAGCGCGGCGAAGACGGTCAGGCCGACCAACTGCCAGTGCGGACCGTAGTCGAACAGGCCGATCGTCTGCCAAAGCACGACGCGGGCGAAACCGACGAGGCCGAGGATGGAGCCGAGCACCATGCCGGTCGGCAGTTCGCGCAGGGCGACACGCCACCAGTCCGAAAGCTTGAGTTCCCCGAGCGCCAGCGCCCGGATGATCAGCGATGTCGCCTGCGAGCCGGAATTGCCGCCCGAACTCATGATCAGCGGGATGAACAGCGTCAGGACGACGGCCTTTTCCAATTCGCCTTCGAAATGCTGCATGGCGCTTGCCGTCAGCATTTCGCCGAGGAACAGGGCGGCGAGCCAGCCGGCGCGCTTGCGGATCATGCCGGCGAAGCCGATTTTCATATAGGGCTGGCCGAGGGCTTCCATACCGCCGAACCTCTGGGCGGCTTCCGTCGTGTCGGCGATCATGGTGTCGATGACGTCGTCGACCGTGACGATGCCGAGCATGCGACAGTTTTCGTCGACGACCGGCAGCGCAAGCAGGTCGTGGCGGCGGATGAGGCGAGCGACATCCTCCTGCTTCATCAGCGCGGGGGCGGTGACCGGCGTACCCTTCTGTGCGACCGTCAGGATGCAGGCGTCGGGCTCACCGGTGATGAGGCGGCGCAGTGTCACGACATGCAGCAACGCTTGCGTTTCGTCGTCCAGCACATAGATGGCATATACGGTTTCGCGGGAGCGTTCGACCTGGCGGACGTGGTCGAGCGTCTGGGCAACGGTCCAGCTGGCGGGCACGCTGACGAATTCCGTCGTCATGATGCCGCCCGCGGTGCGCGGCGGATAGCCCATCAAACCCTGGATCGCGACGCGAACCGGCTCGTCGAGGGTGGCAAACAGCCGGGCGCGCGCATCGCTGTCCAGCTCCAGAAGAACGTCGGCCACGCGGTCGTTGGACATGCCGTGCAGCAGCCGTGCGGCGTCGGCATTGCTCATGACCTCGAGAATAGCAGGAGCATTGCGAAGTTCCGGCCGGTCGAGGATACGAACGGCGCGTTCCTCCGGCATCTTGGCGAGGATGCGTGCGGCTTCCTTCGCGTCGATCGCATTCAGCGACTCGACACGTTCCGCGATGGTCACGGCGCGGTTGTTATTGATGAATGCACGGGCGGCATTGCCGGCCCGCACGGGAAAGCTGTTGATATTCATGATAGCTCGCCTTTCCAGTCGATCTGCCGTCGCGGCGGATCGTGGCGAGCCGACAGGAGTCGGTTACTGCACGAAGGCCACTGACGGCAAAGGCAATCGACTACTACTGTCGCTAGGCATCGTAAGATGGCTCCGGTTAATCGGCATGGAAAACATGTGTTCCCCACGCGGGGAGAAGTCGCTCCGAAGTGGCCAAAAGTCAAGTGGCTGAGACGGTTAATGCCATAATGTCGCAGAAAAAATTCGATTGCGCAGCTAACGGCTTTTGCATTGCGGCAATCACTATTTCAGAAGGACCAAAAATGGCTTGGCCGGGCGTCCTGCACCCGACCGTTTTCGCGAATGAATGAGCCTCAGAAACCGGCCAGAACGACCTTGCCCTTCATCTTGCCGGTCTCGACCAGCGCATGCGCATTCTTCAGGTTCGCGGCGTTGATCGTGCCCAGCGTTTCGGTAAGCGTCGTGCGGATCTCGCCGGCGTCGACCAGTTCGGCGACCTTGGTCAGCAGCCTGTGCTGTTCGATCATGTCGGCCGTGTTGAAGAGCGGGCGGGTGAACATCAGTTCCCAGTGGATCGAGATCGCCTTGCGCTTGAAGGGGACGATATCGAGCATTTTCGGATCGTCGATCAGCCCGAAGCGGCCCTGCGGCGCGATGATCTCCACGATCGAGGCGATATGATCGCTGGTGTTGGTGGTCGAGAAGACGAAAGCCGGGGCGCCGATGCCGAGGGCTTCGATCTGCGGAGCCAATGGCTTGGAGTGATCGATAACGTGGTGGGCGCCGAGTTCCTTCACCCAGGCCTGGGTTTCCGGCCGAGAGGCGGTGGCGATCACCGTCAGGCCGGTCAGCGCCCGGGCGATCTGGATGGCGACCGAGCCGACGCCGCCCGCGCCGCCGATGATGAGAATGGCATTGGCGGCGCCCGGAACCGGGTCCTGCACCTTGAGGCGGTCGAACAAGGTCTCATAAGCGGTGATCGAGGTCAGCGGCAGGGCAGCGGCAGCAGCGAAATCGAGGCTCCTCGGCTTGGCGCCGACAATGCGTTCATCGACCAGATGAAACTCGGCGTTCGAGCCGCCGCGATTGATGGCGCCGGCGTAGAAGACCTCGTCGCCAGGCTTGAACATGGTGACGTCGGGACCGACTGCCTTGACGACGCCGGCGGCATCCCAGCCGAGCACCTTGTGTTCGCCCTCGGCAGGGGCGACGCCGGCGCGGACTTTGACATCGACCGGATTGACGGAGACGGCTCTGATTTCGACCAGGAGATCATGGCCCTTGGCTTCGGGTGTCGGGAGGTCGACGTCGACAAGCGACGTCTCGGCGGAAATGGGCTGCGGGATCTTGTAGGCGACGGCACGCATGGCAAACTCCTGTCTTCGTTGCATAGGGTCCAGATGCGTCTTATGATCGAAAGATGCAAGAATGCACAAATTCTGTACGTAGTACCCAAAAGGATACCGTCGATGTCGCTACCCCGCGCCAAGCTCGTCAAGAATTTCCCCGGTTGCCCGGTCGAGGCGACGCTGAGCCTGCTCGATGGCAAGTGGAAGGGTGTGATCCTGTTCCATCTGATGGAGGGAACGCTGCGCTTCAATGAGATCCGCCGCAAGCTGCCGTCGGTGACGCAGCGCATGCTGACGAAGCAGCTACGGGAACTGGAAGTGTCCGGCCTGGTGTCGCGCACCGTTTTTCCGGTCGTGCCGCCGCGCGTCGACTATGCGCTGACGCCGCTCGGCGCCAGCCTGCAGCCGATCATCAAGGCAATGGCCGTCTGGGGCGAGGAAAATGTCCTCTGCCACACCGGCAAGCAGGAGGTGCGGCTTTCGCCGGCATCATGCGCTCCGGCCATTGCGCTCCAGGGCAACTGAGATCCCGAAGACAACAAGGCCGAGGACGGACAGCACTGCGCCGACATAACCGGTGGCGGCCGCCGTGAAGCCCCAGGCGATCACCATGCCGCCGAGCCAGGCGCCGAGCGCATTGGCGATGTTGAAGGCGGAATGGTTGGAGGCAGCGGCGAGCGTCTGAGCATCGGCCGCGACATCCATCAGGCGGGTCTGCACGGCGGGGCAGGCGGCAAAGCCGCAGCCGATCAGGAAGACGCAGAGACAGAGCATGACCGGATTGGCGGCGGTCAGCGAAAAGAGCGTCATGACGATGACGTTGAAGACCATCATGCCACCGATCGTGCCCTTGATCGACAGATCGCCGAGACGCGAGCCGACGACGTTGCCGACATTCATGCCGATGCCGAAGAGCGCGAGCACGACGGGCACCATGGCAGCACCCAGACCGGCTACTTGCGTCGTTGTCGTTGCGACATAGCTGAAGACCGAGAACATGCCACCGAAGCCAACGGCGGCGATGCCGAGCGTCAGCCAGACCTGTATGCGCTTGAGTGCGCCGAGTTCGCGGGTGATGCTGGCGCCTTCCTCAACCCGGTCCTTGGGCAGGAACAGGGCGATCAGCAGCATGGTCGCAAGACCGATGCCGCCGACCATCATGAAGGCGGCCCGCCAATTCAGGATCTGGCCGAGGAAGGTGGCGATCGGTGTGCCGATCAGCGTGGCGATGGTGAGGCCGAGCATGACCTGACCGACGGCGCGGACCCGACGATGAACCGGCACCATCGAGGCGGCGACAAGCGCTGCGACGCCGAAATAGGCGCCATGCGGCAGGCCGGTGATGAAGCGCAGGGCCGCGAAGCTTTCGAAGGTCGGAGCAAAGGCGCTGGAAATGTTGCCGGCGGCAAAGATCGCCATCATCAGCAGGAGCAGCGTGCGCCGTGCCATCTTGGCGGCGAGAATGGCGATGATCGGTGCGCCGACGACGACGCCGAGCGCATAGGCGCTGATGACATGACCCGCTTGCGGAGTGGTGACGCCGAATGCATCGGCGACATTCGGCAACAGGCCCATGATAACGAATTCGCCGGTGCCGATACCGAAGCTGCCGACAGCGAGAGCCAGCGTGACGAGCATGATCGCGGTGCGCGACGGCGCCTCGATGACGGATTGAGAATCGATGACGTCGGCGGTGATATCGCTCACGAAAACTCCATGTCGGCGATCATGCGGAAGTGCCGCGAGGCAGGCAGCGAAACCTGGCAAAGAGGCTTCGGGCACAGCATAGAAAATGAAAAGATCGGGAAGGCACGAATATGCCTCGCGCGATAGTATGTTTGGCGCCATACCGCTGTCGCGTGCATTTTTTGCAGTGCAGCATATCGCTTCACGCATAAGTATTTGCGCAACCTCGCCCACCTGTTGCCCGCCGTGTCGGTCGCAAGCGGCATCCCGACGCTTGAAATCGCTCCGGTTGGAACCATCTGTGAAGAAGCAGGCGTGGGGATCGGCTCCTTCCTGGCACTCAATTGGCGGGAAACCGAGAGCTTTTATGAAACTGATCGGCTTTTTCAATCGCGACGGCGGCACCTTCAAGACCACGGACATGGCCGCCTACGAAAAGAAGGCGGAGCAGGTTTTCCGCGATGCCGGCCACGATTTCGAGAGCGTTGTTGTGTCGGGCGGCGAGGTGGTGGCGGCGATGGAGCGCGCGGCGCGGCGCGACGATATCGACGGCATCGTTGCCGGCGGCGGTGATGGCACGATTTCGGCTGCGGCCTCCGTCGCCTGGAAAAACGGTGTCGCGCTCGGCGTCATTCCGGCCGGGACCATGAATCTCTTCGCGCGTTCGCTGAAGCTGCCGCTCGATATCTGGCAGGTGCTGGACGTGCTGGCGACCGGCGAGGTCGAGCAGGTGGATATCGGCAGCGCCAACGGCCGGCCCTTCATTCACCAGTTTTCCGCCGGCCTGCATGCGCGGATGGTGCGCTATCGCAACGGCTATACCTACCGCTCACGTATCGGCAAGATGTCGGCCAGTACCCGCGCCGCTTTCGGTGTCGTGTTCAATCCGCCGGAATTCGATGTCGATTTCGAAGCCGGGGGAATACACGAACAACGGCATGTCTCGGCGATTTCGGTCTCCAACAATCCCTTCGGCGCCAACGCGCTGCTCTATGCCGACAACCTGCGCAGCGGCGAGCTCGGCTTCTACACGGCAAAGCCCCTGCGGCCGCTGGGCGTGGCAAGGCTAGCCGTCGACATGCTGCGCGGCCGGTTCCGCGAGAACGCCGATGTCATGGTCATGCATGCGCGCGAAGTGCACCTGCATTTCCCGCAGCTGCGCAGCTTGGCGAATTGCGTCATGGACGGCGAGCTGCTGCCGCTGGAACGCGATGTCACGCTCAAGGTCCATGCGGGCGAGCTGAAGGTGATGATCAGGCAGGGCACGGCCGCGCGTGCCGCCGAGGAAGACGTGATCCGCAGTGCGGTCGGGGGATGAATTTCTCCTTCTCCCCTCGGGGAGAAGGTGGCCCGAAGGGTCGGATGAGGGGGAGTGTCGGCATAAGAAGACCGTCTAGGGTTACTCTTTACGACCAATTTCCCGGTAACGCTCCCTCAACCTGCGCGTTCCGCGCGCCCTTCTCCTCGATGGGGAGAGGGTGTTTTCACACTCGCGGCAGATAGGTCCGATAATCGAAATCGGATACGGTGCGCAGGTGGCTGATCGCTTCCTTGCGCTTCGTGTCGCCATAGAGCTTCTGATAGCGCTCTCCGAAAATATCGGCGATGAACGGGGAGGTGCTGAAGCGCTCCACGGCGGTCAGGAAATCATGCGTCAGCCGTGGCGCGTCGGCCGGCACATGGTCTGGCGTCGTCTCCTCGCCGGGATCGAGGTCGTTCTCCAGTCCACGCAGCATTCCGCCGAGGATTGCCGCCAGCATAAGATATGGATTGGCATCGGCGCCGGCGACACGGTGTTCGATGCGGGCGGCTGGCCCATCCTTTTCGGGGATACGTATGGCGGTCCCACGATGGCCGTAGCCCCAGGTGAGATCCACAGGTGCAAACGAACCCGGCTGGAATCGGCGGTAGGAATTGGCATAGGGCGCGAAGACCAGCTGCGCATCCAGCAGTGTTCGCAGCAGGCCGGCGCAGAGCGATTTCAGTTTCACCGGCTCGCCGCCTGCCGCGTCGAGAATATTGCGGCCTTTGCTGTCGATGATGCTGGCATGCACATGCAGGCCGGAGCCGGCATGGTCGGTATAGGGCTTCGCCATGCAGGTCGATTTCAGGCCATGCTTGCGTGCCGCCTGTTCGGCCACCCGCTTCAGGAGGATGCAGTCGTCGGCGGCGGCCAGTGCATCCTGGCGATGTAGCAGATTGACCTCGAACTGGCCGGGTCCGAACTCCGCCGTCGTCGCATCGGCCGGCAGGCCCTGCGCCTTGGCATAGGCGCGCAGGGTTTCGAGATAGTCGCCGAGCAGGTCGACGGCATCCATGTCGTAGAGCTGGTAGCCGTTCGGCTCACCGCGATACATCAGCACCGGCGGCGGCGAGGGGATGCCGCGCTCGCGCCAGTCGCCGGCGAGAAGATAGAATTCCAGCTCGGTCGCGACCACGGGCGTCAGGCCGAGCGCCTTGTAGCGCTCGAGGACGGAGCCAAGGAGCGCGCGTGGGTCCTGGAAGCTCGGGCTGCCATCGAGTTCATGCATGGTGGCGAGAACCTGTTTCGATCCCGGCGGCGCCCAGGGCATGTCGGCGAGCGTGCGCGGATCGGCGACGCAGGTACCATCGGGGTCGCCGATGGTCAGCGACAGGCCGGTGATATCGTCGTTGTCGTCGCCCCAGATATCCAGAGATTGGGTGGAAGTCGGCAGTCGCACCGCACCGGACCAGACCTTCTTTTCGGCTTCGATCGGGATCTGCTTGCCGCGAAGGCGGCCGTTCATGTCGGCGATCAGCACTTCGATGCGTGCTAGTCCCTTGGTCGCGTTGTCAGCCGCCATGCCCTTGTCATTCCCCGATGCTCACGTCATGGTCGTAAACGATCGAAGCCAGCCTTTCAATCCGATAGGGATTCTGCAAACGATGTCCGACACTTCCAGCCGCTCCAATCTCGCCGCCATCGATGCCGCTCATCATCTCCATCCCTTCGCGGACATGAAGAAGTTGAACGCCGACGGCGCGCGGATCATCCAGCGTGGCCAAGGCGTCTACATCTTCGACAGCAACGGCAGGAAATATCTCGATGGTTTTGCAGGCCTCTGGTGCGTCAATATCGGCTACGGGCGAAGGGAAATCGCCGATGCCGCCATCCGGCAGATGAACGAGCTGCCCTATTACAACACCTTCTTCGGCACGACGACGACGCCGGCGACGCTGCTGTCTCAGAAAGTCTGCGCCCATGCCGGGCCGCATTTCAATCATGTCTTCTTCACCAATTCCGGCTCGGAAGCCAACGACACCTGGTTCCGCATGGCGCGTGTCTACTGGAGCGCTATCGGCCAGCCGGCGAAGAAGACGGTCATCGCCCGCAGGAACGGTTATCATGGGTCGACCGTCGCCGGCGCCAGCATGGGCGGCATGAAATACATGCACGAGCAGGGCGACCTGCCGATTCCCGGCGTCGTCCATATCGGGCAACCCTATTGGTACGGCGAAGGCGGCGATCTCTCGCCGGAGGAGTTCGGCATCAAGGTCGCCCGTGAGCTGGAAGAGAAGATCGATGAGCTGGGCGAGGACAATGTCGCCGCCTTCATCGCCGAGCCGGTGCAAGGGGCAGGCGGCGTCATCATTCCACCCTCGACCTATTGGCCGGAGATCGCCCGCATCTGCAAGGCAAGAAACATTCTCCTCGTCTGCGACGAGGTGATCTGCGGCTTCGGAAGGCTCGGCTCATGGTTCGGCTATCAGCATTTCGGTGTCGAGCCCGATCTCGCTCCCATCGCCAAGGGCCTGTCATCGGGCTATCTGCCGATCGGCGGCGTTCTGGTCAGCGACCGCATCGCCGATGTGCTGATCAACGAGGTCGGTGAGTTCAACCACGGCTTCACCTATTCGGGCCATCCGGTCTGCGCCGCCGCCGCCTTGGAAAATCTTAGGATCATCGAGGACGAGCGGCTGATCGAGCGTGTCCGCGACGACATCGGCCCTTATTTCGCCAAGGTGTGGGGCAGCCTCGCGGATCATGAGATGGTGGGCGAAGCGGTGAGCATCGGGCTGATGGGCGCGCTACAGCTCGCCGCCGACAAATCCACCCGCCGCCGCTTCGAAAAGCCGGATGCCATCGGCTCGGCCGTGCGCAACCACGCCTTGACCAACGGTCTCGTCCTGCGCGCCACCGCCGACCGCATGCTGGCCTCGCCGCCGCTGATCATCAGCCACGAGCAGGTGGACGAGATGGTCCGCATTACGCGGCTGGCGCTGGACGCCGTCTGGGCGGAGGCGAGAGCCTAGTCAGCTCTTGTTCGCCGGGGATGGCGCATCCCACTTGCCCGCCTTGTGCAGGGCAAGCGTCAGTGCCGCGACGTGAATGACCTGGATCATCTTGCCCTCAAGCGCCAGCCCGATAGCCTGCCGGATCGGCATGCGAACAAGGCGAATGCGTTCGGTCGGGTCGTCTGCCGGCTTGGTGGCAAGCTCGACATTGCGGGCAAGTACGATATGGCAAAGGTTGGTGTGGGTGGCCGGATTGGGAGCAAGCTTGCCGACATACTCCCATTCGATTGCTGAGAGGCCGGTCTCTTCCCTTAGTTCTCGCGCCGCTGCTTCGACAGGGCTGGCGTCACTTGCGTCAATCGCGCCGCCTGGCAGCTCCAATGCGACGACACCCAGACCGTGGCGATATTGCTGCACCAGATAGATGTTGTCCTCTGCGTCGAGCGCTATCACTTCCACCCAGTCTGGATATTCCAGCACATAATAGGGGGCAATTTCCACGCCCTCCGCCGTCACGCAGTTATCGGCCCGGACTTTCAGCCACCGGTCGTGCACCAGATGGGTGGAGCTTTTGACCTCCCATGCTGGAAGATCGGCGGGATCAGGCAATGTACTTGCGGGCTTTTCGGTCGGGTTCATGAGTGGTTCCGGCGTTGAGACGACGAGGATCGGCCTATCCGTGCATCGGAAGTCTATGCTTCCTGATTGTTCCGATCGAAGATCTTGCGGACGATATAGTTCGGCGACAGATCGTCACGATAATAGATGCGCGCGATCATCTCGGCGA
Source organism: Rhizobium sp. (assembly GCA_036398815.1). Taxonomy (GTDB): domain Bacteria; phylum Pseudomonadota; class Alphaproteobacteria; order Rhizobiales; family Rhizobiaceae; genus Rhizobium. The sequence continues at coordinate 13,160 of DASWOH010000332.1, forward strand.
GGATACCGGTCGTGATCATCTGCACCGACGACAGCAGGAGTACGATGCCGACCAGAAGCAGCGGCCTGTTGCCGATATCGTCGCCGAAGACGAACTTGTCGATGAAGAGCCAGAGCAGCACCACTGCGGAGAGCGCTCCGAGGCCGAGGCCGAGAGAGCCGAAAAAATGGCCCGGCCGCGCCTTGTAGCGCATGAAGAACATCACCGACAGCAGATCGAGGATGACGCGGAAGGTGCGCGAGATCCCGTATTTCGATGTGCCGTGCTGGCGCGCATGGTGGGTAACAGGAACTTCGCCGATGCGCGAGCTCGGGACCACACCGGCGACCCAGGCCGGGATGAAGCGGTGCATCTCGCCCATCAGCTTTACCTGCTTGATGATCGTGGCGCGGTAGATTTTCAGGCTGCAGCCGTAGTCGTGCAGCTTCACGCCGGTGATGCGGCCGATGAGATAATTGGCGCACCAGGAGGGGATCTTGCGCAGGAGGAGCCCGTCCTGACGGTTCTTGCGCCAGCCGACGAGCAGGTCGAGCTGACGACGTTCCAGTTCCTCGACCATCGAGGGGATATCCTTCGGGTCGTTCTGCAGGTCGCCGTCCATGGTGGCGATCAGCCGGCCGTTGGCGGCGTCGATGCCGGCCTGCATGGCGGCGGTCTGGCCGAAATTGCGCTGAAGCTCGACGATGCGCAGCGTCAGTCCCTCGCGCCCGAGCGAGCGGCGCGCATTGGCAAGCGTGGCGTCGGTGCTGCCGTCGTCGATCAGGATCAGTTCCCAGGGCTTGGTGAAATCCACCATCGCGGAACAGATGCGTTCGATCAACGGTCCGACGCTTTCTTCCTCGTTAAAGACGGGCACGACCAGCGAAAGCTCTAGGGCGCTTGCCGTGTCGGCCAGGGAGAGGATCGACTCTGCCGTTGTCTGCAACTGTTCTTTCTCCTAAAAGACCGGCAGAACCTGCCGGACGGAGCGAGCGACATGTCCGGCGTCCGCCTCCGCTCGCGTTGGGTGCTCTACTACATGAAGACTCCGATGGTTGCCAGCCGACAGAGCTGGTTTATTCGCAACCGCATGACGCTGCTCACGCTTGCCGTCGTGCTCGCCTATGCCGCCTTCATCGAGTGGTTCTGGGGCTGGAGTTCGATCCTGGCGCAATGGGGCAAGGTTGGGGTCCTGCCCATCCTGTTGGCGCTAGCGCTGTTGACCGGCACCTATTTCCTGCGCACCTGGCGCATCTACGATTATTTCCCGAAGGAGACCGGCGGCCATTTCGCGGCACTGTTCCGCGTGACGCAGGTTCACAATCTCCTCAACATCATGATGCCCTTCCGCGCGGGCGAGACCAGTTTCCCCGTGCTGATGAGGTCGGAATTCGGCATTCCCCTGGCGCGCAGCACCTCGGCGCTGTTCGTCATGCGGCTGTTCGATCTGCATGCGCTGCTGGCTGCGGCCGGCATCGGCCTTGCGCTTGCCTCTCCCTATCCGGCACTTGCCTGGATAGTCTGGGTCGCCTTCCTGCTCCTGCCGGTCGCCGGCTTTGCCTTGCGCCGGCCGCTGATCCGTTTTGTCTCCAAGGTATTGCCAAAGAAGGCGCAGGGACTGGTGCATGAGTTGGAGCGCGGCTTGCCCGCCAATGCCGGCGCCTTTGCCCGCGCCTGGCTGACGACGGTGGTCAACTGGCTGGTGAAGGTCGCGGTGCTCGCCTGGGCGCTCGGCCTGATGAATGTCACACCGCTGTCGGCTAGCTTCGGCGGCGCGCTCGGCGGCGAGTTATCGTCGGTGTTGCCGGTGCATGCGCCCGGCGGCGTCGGCACCTATCCGGCCGGCATCACGGCTGGGGCGGTGGCCTTCGGAGCTTCGGGCGCGAAGGTCGCGCTCGACAATCTGGCGCAGGCCAGCATCAACGCGCATCTGCTGATCGTGGTATCCGCCCTGACCGGGACAGCGCTCGGCCTGCTTGCCTCCAGGAAGCGGGTCTGACCGAGCCTATTGCCCGGTCTTGTCGGCAAGTTCGGCCAGTCGCTTGCGCAGGAATGCTTGCTCAGGGGCCTGATGGCAAAGCGAAAGCGCCGTTTCGTAAGCCCGTCGCGCGTTGTCGTCGCGGTTGAGCTGACGCAGGAAATCGGCTCTTGCCGCGTGAGCGAGGTGATATCTCGCCAATCGATCCTCGCCAAGCAGACCATCCACGATCCCCAGCCCCGCCGCTGGACTATCGCGCATCGAAACGGCGACGGCCCGGTTGAGCTCGACCACCGGGGAGGGGTGTGCCACCAACAACAGATCGTAAAGCGCCACGATCCCTCGCCAGTTGGTCTGGTCCGTCGTTGTAGCGCGCGCATGCTCGGCGGCAATCGCCGCTTGCAGCGCATAGCTGCCGACGCTTTCGCCTGCCATTGCCTCGGCCGCGAAGGCCAATCCTTCGCGGATTTTCGCACCATCCCAGAGCGCACGGTCCTGATCGGCAAGCAGAACGAGATCGCCCGAAGCGCTTGCCCGTGCCAGCCGCCGCGAATCCTGCAGCAGCATCATCGCCAGCAGACCGGCCACCTCCGGATCGGGCAGAAGCGTTAGCAGCAGGCGGCCGAGACGGATGGCCTCGGTGGCAAGGTCGGCGCGGACGATCGCCGTGCCGGAGGAGGCGGAATAGCCTTCGTTGAAGACGAGATAGACGATGTGCAACACCTGCGCCAGCCGTTCCGGCAGCTCCGTCTTTGCCGGGACTTCATAGGGAATATGGGCAGCACGGATACGGTTCTTGGCGCGGACGATGCGTTGCGCGACGGTTGGTGCCGGAACAAGAAAGGCGTGCGCGATTTCCTCCGTCGTCAGGCCGCAGACCTCCCGCAGTGCCATCGCCATCTGCGCCTCGGCAGGGATGAGTGGATGGCAGCAGGTGAAGACCAGCCGCAGCATATCGTCTTCGATCTCCTGGCGCTCGGCGATCTCCATCATCTCGCCCTCCGGATAGAGGCTGTCGGTAATATCGGCCCTCGAGGCGTCGAAGCGTGTGCGCCGCCGGATGTGGTCTATCGCCCGGAAGCGACCGGCGGAGACCAGCCAGGCATAGGGGTTGGCCGGTATCGTCTCCTCCGTCCATTGCTGGGCTGCCGCCGCGAACGCATCGTGCAGCGCCTCTTCCGCCCGGTCGAAATCGCCCAGCAGCCGGATCAGCGTCGCCAGCACGCGGCGCGACTGGCTGCGGTAGATTTCGTCGATGGTTGCGTTCAGGGACACGGCGTCAGCGTTCCTCCGCAAGGTTTCCCCGAAGGGTCAGGATACGCACCGGACGAATCTCGATGGCACCGTAGCGTGCCGAGGGAATGTGTTTGGCGATATCGGTTGCGCCATCCAGATCGGGCGCCTCGATGAGGTAGAAACCTGCCAGATATTCCTTCGTCTCCACGAACGGCCCATCCGTCACCGAAAACGTGTCGCCATGTGCTCGGATAACGATAGATTTGTTTCGGAGTTCCAGCGCATCCGAAACAATCAGGGTGCCGTCCTGCCGCAGTCCCTCATCATAGACGAAATGCTCGCCGATCAGATGGTTCATCTCGCTTTGTGTCAGCCGTCCGTCGACGTCGACGGATGTGTAGATCAGGCATAGAAATCGCATCACTCTCTCCCTTGGCGTCTATTCATCCGGAAAGCGGATATCGAAGGCTGCACGGACTTCGATCATGCCATATCGGGCGACGGGGAAGGTGGCGGCGATGCGGGTCGCTTCATCCATATCCTTCGCCTCGATCAGCACGAACCCGCCGAGATGTTCCTTCATCTCGGCGAAGGGGCCGTCGGTGACCGTGGCCTCGCCCTTGCGCACACGCACGGTCTTCGCGGTCTCCGGCTCCCGTAAAGCGTTGGCGACGAGGATGTGCCCGCTTTCGCGCAGCCGGTTGTCATTGTCGACGGACTCCTGCGTCAGCCGCCGTCCGTCTTCTTCGGTGAGGGTCACGATCTCGGCGGTGTCGAACCAGACCTGGCAGAGAAATTTCATCGTCGCCTCCTCAGAGCTCTGGACCGAAGGAGTAAATCGGCCGCACTTCGATAGCGCCGAGCTTTGCGAGCGGAATGCCCGCCGCGACGCGGATGGCGTCATTCAGATCCCTGGCGTCGATCAGGATGAAGCCGCCAAGATATTCCTTGGTCTCGATGAAGGGGCCGTCCGTCACCGATGTCTCGCCGTTGCGGACCCGCACGGTCACCGCCGAGCTTGGCGACTGCAGCGCCTCGGCCTGGATCATACGCCCGCTTGCCATCAGATCCCGGTCGTAACCGAGCGAATCCGAATCGAGCCTGTGCTTTTCCTCTTTCGTCATGGCATCGAGCCTCGTGCCGTCGAACCAGACCTGGCAAAGATATTTCATCGCAGCCTCTCCTCTTCCATTTGCCGACAGCCATAGACGAGCGGGCCGCGCGCAAATCGACATCTCTGCCGGCAGCATGACAAAAATTTCGATCGCTGTCGAAAACGGCGAGGGCCAGTCGACAAGTTCCGTCATCACCAAAGGAGAGACGGAGATGTACACCTTGGAAGCAGCATTGTTGAATCAGTGGAGCAACAAGACCCTGTCGGAAAAAGAGCTGTTGGAAACCGTCGACCTCGGCAAGGTCGTCCTTCGTACCGCAATCGGCTTCGGCGCCTTTGCCGTATTGATCCTCTGCCTTAGCTGGGCTGCGGAGTCCGCGACCGACCATCCGCAAGTGGCGACTGCTGCACAGATGTCGGAAGTAAAGAAATAAGGGGCAAAGCGCCCCTTATTTCACTGAAACGCCGTCTCGAAGAAGCTCCGCAGCTTTCGTGAATGCAGCTTTTCCGGCGGCATTTCGGCCAGTTTCTGAATGGCGCGGATGCCGATCTGCAGATGCTGGTTCACCTGCGTGCGATAGAAGGCGGTCGCCATGCCCGGCAGTTTCAATTCGCCGTGCAGCGGCTTGTCCGAGACGCAGAGGAGCGTGCCGTAGGGAACGCGGAAACGGAAGCCGTTGGCGGCGATGGTCGCCGACTCCATGTCCAGCGCCACGGCGCGGGCCTGCGACAGGCGCTTGACCGGGCCGGCCTGATCGCGAAGCTCCCAGTTGCGGTTGTCGATGGTGCCGACCGTGCCGGTGCGCATGATGCGCTTCAGCTCGAAGCCTTCGAAACCGGTGATTTCGGCGACGGCCGCTTCCAGCGCCACCTGCACTTCGGCAAGCGCCGGGATCGGCACCCAGACCGGCAGGTCGTCGTCAAGAACATGGTCCTCGCGCATATAGGCGTGAGCCAGCACGTAGTCACCGAGGCGCTGGCTGTTGCGCAGGCCGGCGCAATGGCCGAGCATCAGCCAGGCATGCGGGCGCAGCACGGCGACGTGGTCGGTGATCGTCTTGGCGTTGGACGGGCCGACGCCGATATTGATCAGGGTAATGCCGGCATGGCCCTTCTTCGTCAGATGGTAGGCCGGCATCTGCGGCAGCCGCGGCGGGGTCGTGTCCCCTTCCGGCTGGCTGGAGCCTGCCGGGGTGATGATGTTGCCCGGCTCGACGAAGGCGGTATAGCCGTCGCCGCCCCTGGCCATCAGGTCTCGCGCCCAGCTGCAGAATTCGTCGACGTAGAACTGATAGTTCGTGAACAGCACGAAGTTCTGGAAATGCTTCGCACTTGTCGCCGTATAGTGGGAAAGGCGGGCAAGCGAATAGTCGATGCGTTGCGCGGTAAACGGCGCGAGCGGCGAGGGCTCGCCCGGCGGCGGGATATATTCGCCGTTGGCGATTTCATCGTCCGTCGTGTTCAGGTCCGGCGTATCGAAGAGGTCGCGCAGCGGGATGTCGTCGAAGCCGGCAGCGGACGCCTCCACATGCGCCCCCTCGCTGAAGGCGAAATGCAGCGGGATCGGCGTCGTCGATTCCGACACCACAACCGGCACATTATGGCTGCGCATCAGCAGCGCCAGTTGCTCCTTCAGATAATGCTTGAAAAGCTGCGGGCGGGTGATGGTGGTCGTATAGACGCCGGGCGCCGTGACATGGCCGTAGGAAAGGCGCGAGTCGACATGGCCGAAGCTGGTCGTCTCGATGCTGACCTGCGGATAGAAGGCACGGTAGCGCGCCGTGATCGGCTCGCCCTTGGCCAACTTGGTGAAGCTATCGATCAGGAAAGCGGTGTTGCGGTCGTAAAGCTCGGTCAGAGCCTCGACCGCCTTGCCGGGATCGGTGAAGCTCCGCGGCTGAAACGGGCTGGGGGACAAGATTTCGAGGGGCGAAAAGGGAGAGATTCGGTTGCTCATGCGCTATTATATAGTGGTGTCATTAACAAGCAAACGACGTTGCAAGGCACAGCCTCGGATTCTCGCAGCTATTTTATGCCGTTGCACGGTTCAATTCTTGAAAAGCGGCCAGAGATCGCCCCCTATTGCACCGTGGTGCAATAGGGAGTGCCCGTCTGCACGCAAGTGAAGCTTGCGCCGAAATGCGATTGCGCGCCATTGCGGCCGGTATGTTCGACCGCCATCGAAAACGTGAACGCAAAGACGGCGGCAAACAGCATGATGACTGCGAAACGCCATGCCATGATGATGGTATTCATATTCCTGGCCCTACCCGTGCCCTATACTGGACACTGTTTTGCCATGCTCAGGCTGAACGGGTGCTGAGATACCGGTTCATCCGGCGTTCAGGAAAATTACCGAGGAAATAGGCCTGGAGCGAAGGCGCGTGGAGTGGAAACGGAATGCGCCACACCAGTCCGGCGACGGACGAGAGGGCGAGAAAGCTCCCGCCTCGCTAAGCCTTTCCGATGAGGCGAGGAATTCTAAAGCCTCGTCCATGTCTGCGATTTGCAGAAGACCTTCAAGACGCAGCCCTGCATCTTCAAACTGTTGCCGTTCATGGTGCCGGAACCGGCATAGGTCTTGTCGGCGGCGGGGTCGGTGATCTCGCCGGTATAGGCGCCGTCCTTGCCCCGCATCTTGCCGATCTGACGGCCGGCATATTTACCGGTCTTCAGCGTCACGCAATAGTCGCCGCCGCAGGGCGTGATGGCGGCGGTGTCGCCCGCCACGGTCTTCCAATTGCCGACGATCGGCTCGTCGGCAAAAGCTGTACCGGCGCTGAAGAGCAGCGCGGCGGCGATGATGGTGGCACGGATCATGTCTTTCCTCCCCGAAAGTCTCCCGCTCCCATAACCGGGATCGCGGCGAAATTAGCTTACGCGAACGTAAAGGTAAATATATTCCAGGCGCGAATTCCCCATTTTGCCGGCCGTTTTCGCCGGCGGGGAAACGTATCTCTTATCACCCTGGCTTTTTTCTTGGTGAAGGAAGGGTTTAAATCCAGATCTTAACAATGGGTAAAACTCGCGCAAAAGTCCTTAATTTGCAAGGGAAGCGATGTTTAACAAAATCCCAAATTTACCAAGCATTTGTACTTTGTTTGCATCGAATTAAGCATGCATTTTAGCCGTTTTTTGAAAGCCGTCTGCGATAGTGAAGCCATCAAACGAGCGGGGCAAACCCGCCGGCCGGAAGGACCATCAAGCCGCGATAGACGGCAAGGTCCGGACGGAAAACAGGGCAGATACAACGAGACTGAAACAGGGATAAAACCGATGGCACGCTTCGAAATTCCGATGTCTGAAATGGCCATGATGGGTGGCAACAGCGCCGATGCCCTTTGCGAACTGGGCGTCAATTATGCGACCGGCAGGGGCTGCAAGGCAGACCCGGTTGCCGCCCATAAATGGTTGAATATCGCCGCCATCAAGGGCAGCGACCGCGCCGCCGAGCTTCGCGCCGACGTCGCCGCCACGCTGACCAAGATGCAGCTCGCCGCAGCGCTTCGCGCCGCCCGCGAATGGATGACCATGCACTGAAGCGTGCCACAAAGAATACGACAACAATAACCTCAAAAGAGGGGCGACCGGCAGCGGGTAGAAAAGCGCGCCGCCACGAACAGGGAGACCGCGACCGGCCGAAAACAAGGCCGGCGCGGTTTTTTGTTGTGCTAAGCAATTCCAGGAAAAGTGCGCAGGCGGTTTTCCGGCCGGAATTGCGTAAAACAATAGGATAGAGCGATTAAACGCTCCAGCTTTAGCCGATCGCCTTCCGCACCTTTGGAAGGGCTTCAGCCAGAAGATCGAGATCGCGGTCGGGGCCGACGCTGATGCGGATGCAGCGATTGAGCGGCGCCACGCCCGGCATGCGGATGAAGACGCCGTGCTCGATCAGCCCGTCGACGATCGCGCGCGCATAGGTCCCGTCGCGGCCGCAATCGACGGCGACGAAATTGGTGGCGGAGGCGAGCGGCGAGAGCCCGTTGTCGCGGGCGATCATGCCGATCCACTCGCGGGCGGCGTGGATCTTTCCGACGACTCCGGCGAGATAGGTCTGGTCCTTCAGCGCGGCGAGCGCGGCTACCGTCGCCAGCCGGTTCATGCCGAAGTGATTGCGGATCTTGTCGAACGCCAGCACCGTTTCCGGCACGCCGATGGCATAGCCGACGCGAGCGCCGGCAAGGCCATAGGCCTTGGAGAAGGTGCGGGTGCGCAGCACGTTCGGCAGGTCGATCAGCGCGGAGATGGCGGGCAAGGAACTGGCAGGTCCGGTCTCGCTATAGGCTTCGTCGAGAATAAGCAGGCAGCTTTCCGGCAGGGCGCGCGCAAAGGCGACGATCCTGTCGGCGTCCCACCAGCTTCCCATCGGATTATCGGGGTTGGCGAAGTAGACGAGCGGCGCATTCTCGCGTTCGACCGCGTCCAGCAACCCGTCGAGATCCTCGCGATCGTTGACATAGGGCACCGTCACCAGCCGCCCGCCGAAACCGGCAACATGGAAATTGAACGTCGGATATCCGCCGAGCGAGGTGACGACGGGTGTGCCCGGTTCGATGACCATGCGCGCGATCAGACCGAGCAGGCTGTCGACGCCTTCGCCGACGGCGATGTTTGCGGGCTTGATGCCGAGATGGGCGGCGAGCGCCTCCTTCAGCGCGAAATTTTCCGGATCGTTGTATTTCCAGATATCGCCGGCCTGCTCGCGCATCGCTTCGATGACGGAGGGGGCGGGGCCGAAACCGTTTTCATTGGCGCCGATGCGCGCCTGAACGGTCAGCCCGAGCCGACGTTCGAGAGCTTCCGGGCCGACGAAGGGCACGGTGGAGGGAAGGGCGCTGATCAGCGGCGTGAAGCGCGAAAAGGCGGACATTCTGGCTAGGATTCCCGAATTCTGTTGCAAGGCGCAGAACAATAATCGCTTGGCGAGCTGTTGCAAGGGCGGAAAAGGCCACTGCATAATTCCTTAAATCGGGATCGATTTAAGGATAAAATTATGCAGCAGATTTAAGGTGCTACAGCGACCTTTGCGCGTCAAAAGTGACGCGCGGCGCTGTAGTGCTAGGCGCGCACGATTCGCCTGCCACGCGCGGCGAGCGCCTCGGTGTTGCCGATCATGAAGTCGGCGCGCACGACGCGTCGCAATGTTTCCGGCTCGAGCAGGTTGATGAAGCGAACGTAGATGCGGTTGTCGATCCGGCTGACCTCGGCGCAGGCGATGCGATAGGCGAGACCCAGGATGTTGAGATAGTAGTGAGCCGGCAGCCCCACGGTCGTGCCGACGAAGAAACTGGCGCCGCCCCGCGAAATGTCGACGATCTCGGCGCTGCGCATGGAAATGCCCGTCAGGCATGGGCGCACCGCAATGAGACGCGCTGGACGCTGAACGTGGAAACGTTCCCAGCTTCCTTCGTAGACTTCGGATTTGACTTTCGCCAGATGCGTTGAGCGAAGCATTGTCATTCCCCGTTGGAGGCGGCCCGAATTCATCTCGGTACAGCATGAACCTTGCACGGAGGTTTTGCATAAGCGTCAATCGGGCCCGTCGAATTTTAACGAACCGGCGCTTTCGCGGCCGATCGGGCGGCCGCGCTGACTGGATGTGGCAGTTTTTTGAACCCTTCGCGCCATGAGGCGTTCCCTCTCATCGGCGGTTTCAGCCGTGACATGAAAGCATGAGGACAGGGACAATGGTCGATATCAGGATTGCACACGGGTCATGGGTCGTTATTTGCGACGGTGCCAAGGCATTGATGCTGGAGAATGCGGGCGGTGGCTTGCAGCCGGATTTGCGAACGCGCGAAACGCTGGAACAGCCGAGTGCGCCGGATCGGGAACTCGGAACGGATAAGCCGGGGCGGACACACCAGGCGGAAGGTATCGGAGGCAGTGCCGTGGAGGAAACGGCATGGCAAGACCAGGCAGAGGAAGAATTCCTGAAGGGCGTGGCGGCGAAGATCGATACGCTCGTGCGAAGCAAAGGTATCAAGAGCCTCGTCCTCGTGGCGCCGCCCCGCGCACTCGGTATCCTGCGGTCCCGGCTGGCGGCTCATTCGCAGACGGCCATCGTCGCCGAAGTCGCCAAGGACCTGACGAATTTTCCGGTTGATCAGATCGAGCGTTATCTGGCCGCCTGAGATGGACGGGAAGGCATGAACCATCTTCTCTGTCTGAGCTGCTATGCGCATACCAGTGCCCTGTCTTGACTTGGGCCTCGGCTTCGACCATACGGGGCGTGGTTCGAGGCGCCGGCCGCTCGCGGATGAAAATCCAAGGTGAAGCCCTCGCGAATATGGTCACAGCCATTTCAAGGCGTGCTGACTGACGGTAATGCGAGCCCCGATTTGCAGTCGTAAATGCATGCCTTAGCAAAGGCTGATCCCATGACGACCTATCCGTCCATCGATGAACTGAAGGTGCAAGCCCGGCGCCTGCGCCAGGCCATGGCCGAGCGCGGCAACGATATAGCCCATAGCGCCGCGCTGGAGCTGGTCGCCAGGCAACATGGCTTGCGCGACTGGAATACGCTGTCGGCGCTTGCCGCAGAACCGAATGCCGCGCCGAGCGTGCCGTTTGTCGTCGGCTCCGCCGTTCGCGGCCGTTATCTGAACCAGCCCTTCACCGGCAAGATCCTGGCCCTTTCGGAGCAAGGCGGCGGGCTCCACAAGATCACCATCCATTTCGACGAGCCGGTGGATGTCGTGACCTTCGAGAGCTTTTCGGCCTTTCGCCGGCGCATCAACGCCCAGATCGACGCCGACGGCATTTCGCCGCGCAAGACATCGGACGGCGTGCCGCATCTGATGCTCGACATCTGACGATCCTCTTTTTATCGATGGCTCGCCGCCGCCGCTGGTGGCGTGCGATGCCGCGTGGATATTGCCATGACCAAACATTCCGAAAACAATATCTTCCTGACAGGTTGGCTACCCGGCGTCTTTGCCCGCACAGCCGCGCCGATCATCATGATCACCACCATCAGCGGCCTGTTCACTGTCGTTGACGCCTATTTCCTCGGCATCTATGTCGGCGCCGACGCGCTGTCTGCGGTCAGCCTGATCTTTCCGGCGCTCATGTTGCTGATCGCCCTGCAATCCCTGGTCTCGAACGGCATGGCGAGCATTTTGGCGCGCCGATTGGGGGCAGGGGACCGCCTGGGAGCGAGGCGGGTCTTTACCGCGGCCCACGCGCTCGCCTTCGGGGTGGTGATCCTGATCAACGCTGTCTATTGGACGGTCGGTCGGCATATCATCGTCGCAAGCGCCGCCGGTGACACTGCTGTTGCCGCCAATGCCAATGCCTTCATGGGTGTCATGGTCGGCTTCGCGCCGATCAGCTTCCTGCTGTCGCTGCACATCGACGCCTTGCGTTGCGAAGGCAAGATCGGCTTCATGACGCTGGTGACGCTTGCCTCGACACTGCTCAACATCGCAGCTAACTGGTTGCTGATTGCAGTCGCTCATTGGGGCGTTGTCGGTTCGGCGGCCGGCTCGATTGCGGCGCAGTTGATCTGCCTCATCATCATTCTCACCTATCGCTGGCGTCATCCAGCCGCGCTCAGGCCGGCAATGACGAGCGCGATCTCGGAGTGGCGGGGCATCATCGCCTTCGGAGCGCCGATGAGCCTCGGCTTCATCGGGATATCGCTGAGTTCGGCGGCCATCCTCTTCAACTTGTCGATCTGGCATGAGGGCGATTATGTCACGACGGTCGCCGCCTACGGGATCATCACCCGGGTGATGACCTTTACCTATCTGCCGCTGCTCGGCCTTAGCATCGCCCTGCAGACGATCTCCGGGCACAATCACGGCGCCACGCTTCCGACCCGTGTCGGCCGCAGCCTGCAGATCGCCATGGTGTCGGCGCTGATCTATTGTGCGGCGGTGGAGCTGGTCGTGGAATTGATTGCCCGGCACCTCGGCGCGGTCTTCGTCGGCGATGCGGTCATTGTCGCGGAGGTGGGGCGGATCTTGCCCTGGACGATCGGCGCCTACTTCCTCTTCGGGCAGATGATCGTGCTGTCGTCCTATTTCCAGTCGATCGGCGATGCGAAGCGGGGTGCGATCTTCGGCCTGTCGCGGCCCTATCTGTTCACGCTGCCACTGACATTCCTGCTTCCCTTTATCTTCGGCGAGCGGGGGATCTGGATGGTGCCGGTCTTTGCGGAGGCGGGTATGTTCGCGCTCGCCTGGCTGGTCCTGTCGCGCAACGCCCGGGATCGTGGCTGGCGATATGGACTGCTGCCGGCATAACGAAAAGGCCGCGCTGTCGAGGCGCGGCCTTTTCAATATCCAGGGAGACTAAGCCTTCAAAAGCCACTCATGCTCCGGCGCGTTGTAGAATTTCCACACGCGCTTCGGACCGGCCATGACGTTGAGATAATAGAGATCGTAGCCATGGCATGCGGCGCAGGGGTGATACCCCTTCGGCACCAGCGTCACGTCGCCGTCCTCCAACGCCATGACTTCATCCAGCGACCGGTCGTCCGTATAGACGCGCTGGAAGGCGAAGCCTTGCGGCGGGTTGAGGCGATGATAGTAGGTCTCCTCAAGGAAGCTCTCGTTCGGGAGATTGTCCTGGTCGTGCTTATGCGGCGGATAGGAAGAGGTATTGCCCCCCGGCGTGATCACCTCGACGACCAGCAGCGAATGCGCCGCGCCGTCGTCTTCCGGCATGATGTTGTTGACGTGGCGGACATTGCTGCCCTTGCCACGCGTCAAAGCCGGATGCGTGCCGGGCGGAATGGCGCGCGCCTCATAGGAGCCGCCGCCCGGAGCCGAGCAGACGGCAAGTTCCAGCTCGGTCTCTGCGGTCACCGACCAGCTTGAACCGGCTGGAATATAGAGCGCGTGGGGCGCGCCCTCGAAGGGGCTCATGCGGCCACCGAGCAGGCCGAAATCCTTGGCACCTGCCTTGGCGCTTCCCTTGCCGCTGACCCAGACCAGGCAGACCTCGCGGTCGCCGGTTTCGGCCGAAGCCGTTTCGCCGGGCTTCAGCCGGTAGAGGTCGAAGCCGACATAGGTCCAGCCGGCGCTTTCGGGCGTGACATGGGTGACACGGCCATGGGTGCCATCAGGTTTGACCTTGAGATTTGGCATGGGCGTTCTTCCTCTATCCCTTGGGGAAACCTTCGGTTTCCACCGTATAACCTGCAGCCGTCATGACGCGCATCAATTCGGCATGGCCGATCTCGGCCATTTTCTGCGGCGGAGCTGTGCGCGGGTCCTGTTCGGCTTCGACGACGAACCAGCCTTCATAGCCGTAACTGGCCAGACGCTGGACGATGGCGCCGAAATCGAGCGAACCGTCGCCCGGCACGGTGAAAGCGCCAAGCGCGACAGCATCAAGGAAGGACTGCCGGCTGCGATCCAGTCCATCCACGACAGGCCTGCGGATATCCTTGACGTGAACGTGGTTGATGCGGGCGTGGTGGTTGTCGATGGCGCGGAGCACGTCGCCGCCGGCAAAGGCGAGGTGACCGGCATCGAGCAGAAGCGGAATACCTTCGCCGGAATTGCGCATGAAAGCGTCGAGTTCCGGTTCGGTTTCCACCACTGCCGCCATGTGATGGTGATAGGAGAGCGGCATGCCCTGATCGGCGCACCATTCGCCGAACTCGGTCAGACGGCGCGCATAGGCTTTCATCTCGTCATCCGACAAGCGCGGCTTGGTGGCGAGCGGCTTGGAACGGTCGCCCTGAATGGAGCGGCCAACCTCGCCATAGACGATGCAGGGTGCATTGACCGCTTTGAACAGCGCGATCATCGGAGCGATGCGGTCCTTGTTGGCGGCAAGCTCCTCATTGACCAACGTGCCAGAGAACCAGCCGCCGCAAAGCGTTACGTCGGCGGCGCGCAGGATGGGAAGCATTACCTCGGGATCCTCGGGGAAGCGGCGGCCCTTTTCCATGCCGGTAAAACCGGCGCTGCGCGACTGCCGCAGGCATTCCTCGAGGGACACATCGTCGCTGAGCTCAGGAAGATCGTCGTTCCACCACGCGATGGGCGACATGCCGAGTTTGGCCTTCATCAATAGTCTCCTTAAAGGCATTGTTTGGAGGAGCGTCGCTGCTCCTCCAGAAAAATGACAGAAATCGATCAGCGGATACGCTGGGCGCCGCGTGCTTCTTCGTAAGCGGCGCGAGCCTTGTTGACCTGCGGGCGGGGGCTGACCTCGGGAACGGCGACGTCCCACCAGTGACCGCCTTCGTCGGTGGTAATCAGCGGGTCGGTATCGATGACGAAGACCGAGGTGCGGTCGTTCTTCTTCGAGGCCTCGATCGCCTGCTCCAGCTCGGCGATGGAGGAAACCTTGACCGCGATCGCGCCCATGCTCTCGGCGTGTGCCCGGAAATCGATCTCCGGCATCACCTCGTGGTACGAGTCCTTCAGCAGATTGTTGAAGTTCGCACCGCCGGTTGCCATCTGCAGCCGGTTGATGCAGCCGTAGCCGCGATTGTCGAGCAGCACGATGTTGAGCTTGAGGCCGAGCATGACCGACGTGGCGATCTCGGAGTTCAGCATCATGTAGGAGCCGTCGCCGACCATGACGATGACATCCTTTTCGGGGCAAGCCATCTTGGTGCCAAGACCGCCGGCAATCTCGTAGCCCATGCAGGAGAAGCCATATTCCATATGGTAGCTGCCCGGAACCGTCGCCGGCCAGAGTTTGTGCAGCTCGCCCGGCAGGCCGCCGGCGGCGCAGACGGAAATGGCATTTTCTCCACCGATCGTGCGAGTTACTGCGCCGATGACCTGGGCGTCGGAGGGAAGGGCGGCATTGGTCGAGGCCATTGCCCTGGCAGCGGCTTCGACCCAGATCTTCTTTTCCTGGGTCGCCTTTTCCAGGAGCGCTGCCGGTGCCCGCCAGCCGGCGAGCCCGGCCGAAAGCGCCTTCAGCCCTTCGCGCGCATCGCAAACGAGTGGCCGTCCGTCATGCTTCGATGCGTCGTATGCCGCGATGTTGAGGCCAAGGATGGAGAGCTTCTCGTTCTTGAACAGCGCCCAGGAGCCGGTGGTGAAGTCCTGGCAACGCGTGCCCACAGCGATGATCAGATCGGTGTCTTCGGCAATCGCGTTCGCCGCCGAAGTTCCGGTCACACCGACGGAGCCGAGCGCCAGCGGATGCCGCTCGTCGATTGCCGATTTGCCGGCCTGGCTGACGACGACGGGTACGCCGTGCGTCTCTGCAAACTCCGTAAGCTCCTTGGTCGCGCGCGAATAGAGCACGCCGCCGCCGGCGATGATGACCGGCTTCTCAGCCTTGCGGATGAGCGATATTGCAGCGGCGAGTTCGTCCGCGTCCGGCTGAGGGCGGCGGGTCGTCCAGATGCGCTCCTCGAAGAAGCTTTCCGGATAATCGAAGGCTTCCGCCTGCACGTCCTGGCAAAGCGAGAGCGTCACCGGACCGCAATCGAGCGGGTCGGTCAAAACCTGCATGGCGCGCTTCAGCGCCGTGATGATCTGCTCCGGCCGGGTGATGCGATCGAAATAGCGCGAGACCGAACGGAAGGCGTCGTTGGCGGACACGGTGCCGTCGCCGAAATCCTCGATCTGCTGCAACACCGGATCGGGCGCACGGTTGGCGAAGACGTCGCCGGGGAGGAAGAGCACGGGGATGCGGTTGACATGCGCGACGCCGGCGGCGGTCACCATGTTGAGGGCACCGGGGCCGATCGAGGTCGTGCAGGCCATGAAGCGCTGGCGGAAGCTCGCCTTGGCATAGGCGATGGCGGCGTGTGCCATGCCTTGCTCGTTGTGCGCGCGATAGGTCGTCAGTTCGTCGCGCACCTGATAGAGCGCCTCGCCGATGCCGGCGACGTTGCCGTGGCCGAAGATCGCCCAGACACCGCCGAAGATCGGCAGCTTCTGACCATCGATCACGGTCATCTGCTTCGTGAGGAAATGCGTGACGGCCTGTGCCATCGTCAATCGGATCGTCTTGCCCATGGGGCGCCTCCCAAATGCTTGAACTATTGCAGGCCGCGGGTTTTCAACCACGCCTGGGTCAGTTGCCGGAAGCGGCCGGCCATGTCGGCGATCGCTTCCTCGTCGTTCATGCCGCCCGACAACCAGGCACGGGCCGCGTCCGAAAAGATCGTCCGCCCGACGGCGAAACCCTTGACCGAAGGTGCGGCAAGCGTGGCTTCGAAGCTACGGATCAGTTCATCCGCCGGTGCCTCCAGGCCAAGCAGCACGATACCGCGGCACCATGGATCATTTTTGGCGATCACGGCATCGATTTTTTTCCAGGCAGCCGTCGAATCCTGTGGTTCCAACTTCCACCAGTCGGGCTTGATGCCGAGCGCATAGAGCTCTTCCATCGCGGTTGCGATCGTGTCGTCGGTGAGCGGCCCGTTCTTGCCGGCGATGATCTCGACCAGCAGTTCGCGGCCGACCTTACGGGCGGCTTCGAACAGGGTGCGCAGCTTCTCCTGCTGCTCCGCCTTCAGCTCCTTCGGATCGTCCGGATGATAGAAGCACAGGCACTTGATGCAATGGTTGAGCGGCCATTCGACAAGCTGCGAGCCGATATCCTGACTGAATTCGAATTTCAGCGGCTTGGAACCCGGCAGTTCGACAGGACGGCCGATCCAGGAGAAATTCTTGGTGGCGGCATCGAAGAAGGCATCGCGGCCGAAACGCTCGTCGATCAGCATACCGTAGCCGGAACGACCGCCCGACACCCGCGCCGCCGCTTCGACCGCCAGCCGCTTGAAGGCGACGATCTTGTCGTGACCGACGCCCAGTTCGTCGGCGACGCTGACGAGCTGCGAGCGGTGATCGATGGCGAGCGCCATCAGGAGCGGGATGTCGCCATTGCGGGTCGAGGCCCAATGGATGTGGTTGATCGCCTCGTCCTTGCGAAGTGCCCGGTGCTTGCTGCCCGTCCTCAGGAAGAAGTCGAGCTCGGCCCAGGTCGGATATTCCGGCGAGCAAAGCAGGCGGGAGACCGCGAAGGCGCCGCAGGCATTCGCCCAGGTGGCGCAGGTCTTCAGCGGCTCGTCGCGCAGATAGCCGCGCAGGAAGCCGGACATGAAGGCATCGCCGGCACCGAGCACGTTGAACACTTCGATCGGGAAGCCCTCACCGACGATGCCGGCTTCGAGGTCGTCCGAGATCGGCCCGTCATAGACGATGCAGCCCATGGCGCCGCGCTTCAGCACGATGGTCGCGGAGGAGAGGCGGCGGATTTCCTTCAGCGCGCCGAGCACGTTGTCGACGCCCGAGCCGATCATGATCTCCTCTTCCGTGCCGATGATGAGATCGCAATCCGGCAGCGTCTCCCTCATCTTCGAGGAAACGCGATCCGACTTTACATAACGCTCGAACCCTTCTGCGTGGCCGGCCAGGCCCCAGAGGTTGGGCCGGTAGTCGATATCGAAGATCACCTTGCGGCCGTTCGCCTTGGCGATGCGGATCGCCTTGCGCTGTGCGGCCTCGGTGTTCGGCTTGGAAAAATGCGTACCGGAAACCAGCACGGCGCGGGAGGACTTGATGAAATCCTCATCGATATCGTTCTCGTCCAGCGCCATGTCGGCGCAGTCGGAGCGATAGAAGATCATCGGCGAGACGCCTTCGGCCTCGACCGCCAGCAACACCAGCGCCGTCAATCGTTCCTTGTCGGTGGCGATCCCCTGGACAGCCACGCCTTCGCGCGCCGTCTGCTCGCGGATGAAACGGCCCATCTGCTCGTCGCCGACGCGGGTGATGAGACCGGATTTCAGGCCGAGCCGCGCCGTGCCGATGGCGATATTGGCCGGGCAGCCGCCAACCGATTTGGCGAAGGAAGCGATATCCTCCAGCCGCGAGCCGATCTGCTGGCCGTAAAGGTCGACGGAGGAGCGGCCGATGGTGATCACATCGAGCGTCGCCTCCGGCCGCGCGCCAGGATTGTCGTGTGCCATGATGTCCTCCCGTCCAGGCATGATCCGGAAAACTCTTCAGTTTTTCCTCGGATCATGCGTCATTGAAAGTCCCGGCGCGTCTTCGTTTCGTCCGGGCTGTGGTCGATTGCACGGCCATCTCCCGAGACCGCTATCGTGAGCGCAATGAAACAGCGGTTCCGTAATTTTGTCAATTCGGAATGTTTATTCCATTTTGGTTTTTTGAGGTTTTCCTACCGTGTCTTTCCGCCGCCGTTCGGCGATGGCGACGGGAAAGGCCATGATCAACGCCATGGAGGCGGACAATGAGCGGAAGCCGGCAAAATCAGTCTCGGCCACTTCGAACCAGTGGGTGGCGCAGGCCGTGAGCGGCGAAAAGGCCGAATCGGTGATGGCGATCACCGGCACGTTGCGCGCCGCGAGCTCCTGCGCCTGCGCCAGGCTCTCGGCGGCGTAGGGGGAGAAACTCGCGGCAATCGCCGCGTCCCTTTCCGTGGCAAAGCGAGTAATCTCGCCATCGATGCCGTTTGGCGAGGCAACGATCTGATGGCGGATATCGAGCTTGGAAAAAGCGTAGGTCAGATGCGCCGTCAGCGGATAGGAGCGGCGCTTGGCGATGAGATAGATGGTCTCGGCCGCAGCCAGCACGTCCACAGCCTTGGCAAAACTATCCGTCTCGATGGTGGCGGCGAGCTTGTTGACCGATTGGCTGGCGGCCGCGAGAAAGCCGGAAAGAATGCCGGCTTCTTCATCCTTGACGCCGGATTGCTCGAGCGTGATCAGCCGTTCCTCGTAGCTCAGCGTCCGGTCGCGCAGCCGTTCGCGGAAGATGCTCTGCAGGTCGGAAAAGCCCTCGTAGCCGAGGTGATGGGCGAGGCGCACCAGCGTCGACGGCTGGACATCGGCGGCAGTCGCGATGCTCGCCGTGGTGCCGAAGGCGATTTCGTCGGGATTGCCCAGCGCGAAGGCGGCGACCTGCGCCAACCGTTTCGGCATGGAATCCTTGCGCTCTATGATGATGCTGCGCAGGCTTTCGAAATCCCGCGGCACCTTGGTTCGCGTCTCGATGCTGTTGTCCATGCCCTTGCCTTCTTGCCACCATGCCCGTCAATGAAACAAATATTCCATATTTCGAACGATAACGGATTTTGAAACAGTCGGCACGATTATTTTTAAGTCGATGAATTTGTGTCTATAAACTCCAATTCCTTCAATCTTGCGACGCGACTGCTCAACGAGCCCGCTTGTCAAAACGGTCTAAATATTCCAAAAAATGCGCGTGCTTCAGAGGGAAGCGTGTGGAGGGAACGGAAATGAAGCCATTGGGCGTGGGATTGATCGGAACCGGCTATATGGGCAAATGCCATGCGCTGGCCTGGAACGCGGTCAAGACCGTGTTCGGTGACGTCGAGCGGCCGCGCCTCGTGCATCTTGCCGAGGCCAATGCCGATCTGGCGCGGGCGCGCGGCGACGAATTCGGTTTCGAAAAGGCGACCGCCGACTGGCGCGAGCTGATCGCCGATCCCGAGGTCGATGTCGTCTCCGTCACCACTCCCAATCAATTCCATCCGGAAATGGCGATTGCGGCTCTCGAAGCCGGCAAGCATGTCTGGTGCGAGAAGCCGATGGCGCCGGGCTATGCGGATGCCGAACGCATGCTGAGCGCGGCCAAGGCCTCGGGCAAGGTCGCCATCCTCGGCTACAACTATATCCAGAACCCGGTGATGCGGCACATCAAGGCGCTGATCGGCGAGGGCGCCATCGGCGAGGTCAATCATATCCGCGTCGAGATGGACGAGGATTTCATGGCCGATCCGGAGGGCCTGTTCTACTGGAAGAGCGAGCTTGCCTCCGGTTATGGCGCGCTCGATGATTTCGCCGTGCATCCGCTGTCGCTGCTGTGGTTCCTGTTCGGCCATGTCGAGGCCGTCATCACCGACATGGCGAAACCCTATGCCGAACGGCCCCTGAAGGAGGGTGGCCGGCGTACGGTCGAGAATCACGATCTCGCCAATGTGCTGATGCGTCTCGGCGGCGGCATTTCCGCCGTGCTGATGGCGAATCGCTCTGCCTGGGGCCGCAAGGGCCGTATCGCGCTGCAGATCTTCGGCTCGAAGGGCTCGATCACCTACGATCAGGAGCGCATGAACGAATTCGAGCTTTATCAGGCCGATGGCAGGGGCACTGAGCAAGGGTTCCGCAAGATCCTCGCGGCTCCCGCCCACAAGCCTTACGACCGGTTCATTCCTGCACCGGGCCACGGTCTTGGCTTCAACGACCTGAAGATTATCGAGTGCCGCGAACTGATCCGCGCCATTTCCGGCGATGCGGCGTCGGTCATCGGCTTCGCGGACGGCCTGCGCATCGAAAAGTCGGTGCATGCCATGGCGCGTTCCTTCCACGAGCGCCGGTGGGTTGAAATAGCCAGCTGAGGCTCCGCCCTAATTTCCGCCCGATCCGAGATGCAAGGTCAGCTGCAATTGACGCTTGCAAGGGTAAGCGTTACCCCTGAAATCCATGGGCGCGACGTCCTATGTCAGGACGGCGCGCCGCTATAACGATAATGGAGTAAGGATCGTGACGGGCAGATTGGTCATTGTCGGGGCCGGGCAGGCCGGATTCGCGCTTGCCGCCAAATTGCGGGCGCTCGGAGATCCGAGGCCGATCACCATCGTCGGCGCGGAAGAAAGCCTTCCCTATCAGCGGCCGCCGCTGACCAAGAAATACCTTCTCGGCGACATGGCCTTCGACCGGCTGCTGTTCCGCCCGGAGAATTGGTATGCCGACAACAATGTCGAGATCCGCCTGTCCACCTGGGTCGAGCAGATCAAGCGAGCCTCGAAGCAGGTCGTCATGCAGGACGGCTCCGCGCTCGACTACGAGACGCTGGCGCTCGCGACCGGTGCTACGCCGCGCCGGCTGCCGCCCGCCGTCGGTGGCGCTCTCGAAGGCGTCTATGTCGCCCGCGACAAGCGCGATGCCGACCGACTCGCCGCTGAAATGCGTGCCGGCCGCCGTGTCCTCATCATCGGCGGCGGCTATATCGGCCTCGAAGCGGCGGCTGTCGCCCGCCATCGCGGTCTCGAAGTCACCCTCATCGAAATGGGCGACAGGATCCTGCAGCGCGTCGCCTCCAAGGAGACGGCCGACATCATGCGGGTGATCCATCGGGAGCATGATGTCGTCATCCGTGAAAAGACCGGCCTCAAGCAGCTCATCGGCAAGAATGGTCACGTTGCTGCCGCCGAGCTGTCCGACGGCTCCACCATCGATATCGATTTCGTCATCGTCGGCATCGGCGTCGCCCCCAACGA
Organism: Rhizobium sp.; assembly: GCA_036398815.1. Taxonomy (GTDB): domain Bacteria; phylum Pseudomonadota; class Alphaproteobacteria; order Rhizobiales; family Rhizobiaceae; genus Rhizobium. Next base: position 34,663 of record DASWOH010000332.1, read on the forward strand.
CAGGCTCGCCAAGGAGGCCGGCCTGGAGGTCGGCAATGGCATCACCGTCGATTCGTTCGCCCGCACCTCCGATCCCTCGATTTTCGCCATGGGCGATTGCGCCGAACTGCCCTGGAACGGCGGCCGCATCCGCCTCGAATCGGTCCAGAACGCCGTCGATCAGGCAGAAGCCGCAGCCGGAATCATCGCCGGCGGCGAAGCGGCCTATGATCCGAAGCCATGGTTCTGGTCGGATCAATATGACGTGAAATTGCAGATCGCCGGCTTCAATCTCGGTTACGACGAGACTCTTTTGCGCCCCGGCACCCGCGAGGGGTCGGCTTCGGTCTGGTATTTCAAGGATGGCCGTTTCATCGCCGTTGACGCCATCAACGATGCAAAGGCCTATGTGACTGGCAAGAAGCTGCTGGAAACCGGCATCAACCCGGCAAAGTTCGTTCTCGCCGATCCCGCCGCGGACCTCAAGCAGCTCTTGGCCTGAAAGAGACCGCGAGCCGGCTATCGGCTTCCTCCCCGCAGGATGCGCGCAACGCCGAATGCAGGGAGAACGTGCACGCAGGCGAAAAAGGGCTTGCGTCGATAAATGAATGGCCCTATCAGGGCCGCACCGGAGAGGTGGCCGAGTGGTCGAAGGCGCTCCCCTGCTAAGGGAGTATACCAGTGATGGTATCGTGGGTTCGAATCCCATCTTCTCCGCCATAAGCCTTGTTTTTATTGATTTTTTTGGCGTTTTTAGCCTTTTGCCATAACTTGAATTGATGTCTCATTATGGTGCCGAAATCAGCTGTGCTTAATTTGGGCTAAAAGTTTTCAAATCTCGATTCGGCAATATGAAAAAATCTTCGGTAGAGCTGACGGTAGGTAGTCGCCTCATTTTACGTTGCTTGATCCTTGATTCGCACGACGGCGCACATAAAAGCCGCCCGCTCTTGGCGGGGAGCGAGCGGCTCGCGGCTCGGGTCTGTGTTGGGCAGATCCGAACCGCAATCTTTTATTAGCACAATAAAAAAGCCGCGCTCAATCGGAAACCCAATAACGAGAGCGCGGCAAGCAGCGGCGAAACCCAGCCGCTGGTAAATGGTGGCCTTGGCATGACTTGAACATGCACATACGAGGTAGAAGCTCGAGTTCTGATCCAGTTGAACTACAAGGCCGGAGCGCTTAGGCGTTACAAGGCATCGATCGCACGTATTCACCGAATGATATGGCGCTAGGAGGATTGGCGACCGGAGCCGGCAATTCCGCGATAATCGTCCAGATGTCTTCTTTCAGTTGCCACCAGAGATCGTCATGAATGTCGAGGATGCTGGGTGGATCTGAAATCAGTTCATCCCATAGGCCTAGCTTTATCCTAAGGTCGTTCCGATTGGCCGCAGGCTGCCTCAGGATAGCGATTTCCAGCTTCCATGCGCCATGCGCCATCTCGTTATAAATGTCGTCTGGCAGATCCTTCGCGGCCTTCCTGATGGCATCACGCCGGCCGAGAAGGTCAGGGATCGGCACGATGTTTTGGCCGGTTTTTGGGTCGGTCGGATAGGTCATGCTGGCACCTCCTGATCCAGCCCAACATTCCGACGATACATGTTCACGTCTTCGACACCGAATTTGTCGATCCGTTCGATGCGCAGCGCGTCGAGATCGGCCAGCGTAAGGTGGATCAGATGCGGCATGCCAGTGTAGAATATCGCCCCCACCCGGTCACCATCGATACCGAGGATCAGGATTATCTGTTGCGAGCCGTCAAGCTTGCGGAAGGTGATCTGATCGCCGACCTGAAACTTCGCCGGATTAGGGGTTCTGAACCTCTCCATGAATATCGAGGTCAGTACTGGATTGTTGATCAGCGGTAAGGGTTTGTTAGCCATAGATCGTGTCATTCTGGGCCTCCTAGTTGTGTCGTTGGTATCTTGGTGATACCTTTAGATTAATTACAGCCCCAAGTAAATACCATTGGATCAAATTAATACCTATGGATCAAAATAACCTGTCAGGACGTCAATTGGCAGCCGCCCGAACGCTTCTAGGGAAGACGCAAGCCGAGATCGCAAATGCTGCGCGGATATCAGTTCCTACCCTAAAGCGCATGGAAGCGAGCGAAGGTGGCGTTAGCGGTATGACCAACAATGTATCCGCGGTGGTTCAGGCTCTTCTCGACATGGGCGTCCTATTCATCCCCTCGAACGGCAACGGCCCTGGCGTGCGGCTTAGGGATCGACAGGAATGAAAATTCTAGGGAACATCATCATCGGACTGTCGGGCATTGCTATAATTGGCGTGCTATCTCTCTTTATCGCCGAGTTCATGGCTGATCACGGAATGCTCGGGACTTGCTTCGAGGGATCGTGCGGCTATGCGGCATTTTTTGCGGCCTTCCCCGTAATGTGGTTGCTACTAACCGTTACGTTCCTCATTGGATGGCGCGTCTGGGTAGTCAGGCGGAAAGCTTGATTTTTGTTGTGTTTTTCGGACGGTCTGCCGGCACTTGGCGGCGAGGCCCGGGCCGAAAATCAAGTCGCAATGATTGCGACTTGAACAACGACCCACCAGACCGCTACACCCTCAATACAAATGAACGGTCGGAGCTCATTAACGGGTGGATTGCGTTGACTGAAATGCAGATTGATGAGCAGAAAGCACAATCGGCGCAAATTGCGCCGATTGAAAGCAAGCGGACGGACGGCAAGGGGCACCGCCCAGAAGGCGGGATCAACGCCGCAGCCAGAGAACTCGGCGTGGAGCGTACCGAAGCGCAAAGGGTGCGGAAAATATCCAGCCTACCCCCTGAGGTAAAGCAGGCCGCGCGCGCTGCCGGCCTTGACGACAACTGATCGACGAGAATCTTCGTCGTAAAGATTTTGATCCTGCCGAAATCTGCTACGCCATGCATCGTCGCAAGGTGCTGTATGAGCTGGAGTTTCCGGAGACGAAATTGGGTGGAGTTGGCAGGGGGCAGACAAAGGTTCGCAATGATTGCGAACCTTCCTTACCAGACCGCTACACCAAAACCGCCTCCGAGATTTCCGGGAAGTCAGAACGACATATCGCGCCTTGATCCCCGAAATTCGGGAGCAAGGGGGTCTGCACAACACCGCCGCAGCAAGCGTACCGCCGGGGTTGAATGCCCTATGGCTGCGTTGCATTCAGGGTCGAATCAGGCCATTCTTATCGCATGACCGACGACAAGTTACCGAATACTTCAAAACAAGCTTCTTATGATCCGCTTTCCGCGACAATACAGAGCATCGTGCAGAGCGAGCGAGAAATAACGGCAGAAAGCCTTTCGGCAATAGTTGCAAAACTTGCCAAGCTCGCCGAGACAGCAAAGAACTTAGTCGAGTAAAGCCGACCAAGAAGGGCTTCGCCGCCGAGCTTGCCGACATTACCGGTCATTCAAAATCCATCATCAACAAGAAGCTGGCAGAGGCGCGCTGCCCGCGCTGAGCTTGGCCCGGCTGACGAGCGCCGTCACCTGCTTCTGCACGAGGATCTGGTGCAGAAGATTAAGGCTAGTGAGGAAGCTGATTCCGTTGGTGGAAAAACTTTTTCCACCAACGACCTTCGGTCGGACGGACGCCGAAAAGGACATCAGCACCAAAAACAATTCGCCGCTGAACTCTCACCCAGCTGAGAAATCTTTAGCGATAAGAGCTTACCAGCAACGGTAGCATCGACGATAGGGGCGTCCGTAATAATGGTGATCGTCAGCGATGGCTGCCCCGACAAGAGCACCGCCAATGATGCCAACGGCTGCGCCGGCCGCAGCTTGATTTTCAGCTTGCTGTGCCTGGTTGCGATTCGCCTGATAGGTCGTTCCAACGCAACGGCTGTAGCGTTCCGTACCGGGCCTCAAACCCTGTGCCTGGCAAGTCATTTCCGCATTGCTCGCTGACTGTTCCGGCGTCTGGCAACCTGACAGAATGGTTGCAATTGCGAACAGACTGCTCGTGATTACGGCATGTATACGCATATTTCTCTCCTGCAATTGAAAGTGATATTTCACTCTTGCCGGATACAGCCAATGGTTTTTTAAGGCAAGCCTTTCGCTAACGTTTGTTAATGAATGTTTCTGTGCCGCAGATTGGCCATGTGACTTAGCGACCCAATCGCACCATCGCGGGTCTCCCCATTTCTGGGGAAACCCTACTAGGCAACCTCCGTCACCTCAGCGAGCCGCGCCGAAGTTCTTGAGCGTGCTGCCAGACAACTAGCGCCCAAACAAAAAGCGCCCGACTTGAGCGCTTGCTTGCTTGAAGGGCATGACTAATGGCTCAGCCGAACTTCTTCGGCCTATCGCGCAGCTTGTTTCTTGCTTCGCGATGCATTGCCCTCGTCACGGCCTCGCACGATTTTCTTTCTGAGATCGACATAACCCGAACAACCGAGTACTCGGTCTGCTTCGGCACCTGTGAACCCCTTGTGATCAAAGCCGAGAAGCTCGTGGCAAAATTTTGCAAGATCGCTCCCATATGATTTCTCCAGCTTTGTTTGGTTATCATTGTCAAGTCGGATTTGAACATCACTTCCATCCTTCGAGGCGATCGTGCTCATACCGATAACACGGCCACCTTTACCGAGGATAAACGACCTAAGGTCGGCTAATGTTCCGCCGAGGGTGATAACGTCATCCACTATGACATATGGGGACGTCTTGTCAATTTCCCCATAGAATGTTGATCGGTGCGCTATTCTGACCCAGCCGTTTAGTTTGTCCTTTGAGAAGTCTTTGATTTGGAAGACACCATCTTCGACATCCCAATCAAGTTCATGACCCAGCCAGTTGGCGTACCCGATCGCAAGCACGTTATTTGAATCGCTTGGCTGGGCGGCAGGCGCGATAAGTTTTGGCTTTGCGCCACATTTCTCTTCCAGTTCGCGGAGTTTGGTGATGGTGTCTTTTATCACCAAATCGTCAAGTAGGTCTAAGGATGCGTCCATATCTCGCTGCCCCTTGGCAGCGCTGTATAATGCATGATCTGCCAAGCAAACGCGCTTAGCGTTTGCTGACTTCCACATACAGTTAACGAAGACGTTCGGGAAGTCTGCTTCCCAAGGTACTCTTACCATAGACCGAATCACAGGTTTAAAACCAGATTCCTATAGCATTCGGAAATCTGCAGCCTCAAGATAATGACGCTACGATACCGGCAATTCACAGACGCCACGCCCACTGGTCAGTTTAGGCACCATGCGTTAGGGCTGCCGTAATCCGTGGCGTGGCATCCCAATGCCATGACAACTTCCTGAAGTGCATGGATGCCGCCCCAAGCCGTACCGCGTCAGCATAAGCTGGTTGTGAATGCTCACTTCTTTCCCATAGCCTCCCGCACGCCACGATTGATGGCTGCGTTTACGCGCTGCTTTGCTCTCTTGCGCATCGCGCGCCACGTTGTGAAGATGTGCGGCTGGGCTTTCGTGCCTGGATGGAGATGACCACCGCCTGCCGCCGCCTGCTTCTTACCGGCAACCGTGCCGCCGCCTTTTGCCGTGTTGTGCGGCGCGGTCCCAAATTCCAGAAACCGCCAAATAAACGGAGCAAATAGCCCTGCGGCATCCGGATCTTTCGTTGGTTCTATGCCGACTAGCTTCTGGTGAGGATGGTTCTTGATGAGGTCACCCTCGATGCTCTCCGCATATTCCAGCGTGGCACCCCTTGGTGCTCCTGGCCGGATCTTCTCGGCCAGTTCCTCGACAACGGCCAGCTTGGCCGCCGCCGCATATCTGTTGGCAGCCGGCGCCATCGCGTCGAGCTTCTTATTCAGCGCTTCACGGCCAAGGATCTTTACCTTCAGGGCCATCAGGCAGCACTCCGCATCGGCTCGATGAACTCGCCGCACCGATCCTGCCAATCGATAACCCGCTCGGTGCGCACGCCGGATCCGTCGACGACAGTCATGTCGACATGTCCTCCGACCAGATAACGAGGTTCGGCATCCGGCCGTCCCAGGGGCACTGACATCGTGTTGCGCATGGCGCCCATGCAAAACGAACCGAACTCGGCCACGGCGTCACCGCCCGGTGATGGCTCGAACATAGCGGCAAGTTCGATCGGGAATTCCGGCCCGCGGATCACGGAGTCAGCGAGTTCCCGCAACTGGAACGCTTTGATGTCGTCCTCGTCGACTGTCTGAAACCCAACATGGAAAGCACCCCGAAGAGGGGACCATGCGGCAATGTGGAACAAGGTCGGCTGCTCTTCCCATCCGCCGATCTCGATGAGACCGGAAAGCAGCAAGTTTAAGCCACTGTCTATAAGGCCGTCGACACCGAGCCGGTTCGCCTCCTTGACGATGAAGCCAGCTATCCGCCGACCAATTTCGTGATTTCCAAGAGCCGTAATGGCGAGCGGCACGGTTGCTCGGTAGACTTTATCGACCACGGCACGTAGCACGCCGTCGTCATCATAGGCCGCGCCGTCGGTGAAGAGAACAACGCGGTCGGACTGCGTAAAAGATACGAATGCACTCATTTTCAAAGCTCCATAAATTCGAGGGACCGCTCCGGGCCGCATATCGATTTCTGCATCGCGTTGCCAAAAGCCTCGCCAATGGAATCGCCGTTCTTGATAAGCCCATCCTTGAACTCACCCAGGAAGCTCGTCACAGCCTCGCGATTGGCCTGTGCATCGATCGACGCACCGATAGCCTGGCCCGTCGCGCTGTTCGGATCTTCCGGCTGGCCGTACTGCCGTTGCATGGTGACGATCTGGCGATCACGATCCGGCAACGCGGAAAGACGGTTGTTGTCGTTCAGCTCCTGATACAGCTTAACCTTCGATAGGGTGTCGGCTAGCTTGGCGTAGGCATCGATCTGCGCGTTGAGGCCCTTCAATGCCTCGCCATCGACGCCGTTTTTCTTGGCCTCGTTCAGCAGATCAAGCTTGTACTTGGCGACGTCGTATGCGACCCCGGTCTTTCCAACAAGAGCAAGCTCCTGCTGCATGCCCTGGTTCTGTTCAGTCGCCGACTGCACAATGGTGGCGCCGGCCAACTGCTGCGAAAGCTTGCCGTAGGCATCGGCCATCGCTTGAATGTTCTTCAGCTGATCGCCAGTGATACCGGCGTCAATCGCCTTCTGCATCATCTGGAGCTTCGTACGGGCCGCGTCGAGCACGGCGCCCGACTTGCCGACAAGACTGATTTCCTGCTGAAGCTGTTCGTTGCGGTCCTTCGCGGATTTCGTCAGGTCCTTATATGCGTCCTGAATCTTCTGAAGGTTCGCAGCGTTCGCGGCGTATTGTGGAGAATTAGCGTCGATCGGCGTGATTGTCTTCGGGGATGGCTGATCTTTGAAACTCGGTACCCGCCCGACACCCTGAAGCACATCCGGTCGACCAGCCGCTGCCTTGAACGAGATAAGCTCGTCCTTGGCCTTCGCGATGCGATCTCGGATCGCATCCATCTGTCGGATGATTTCGAGGTTGGCCTCGTTATTGACCGGAAGGCCCATCGCCTTTTGCAGAGCGTTGGCCGCATCAAGCTGTTCCTGCAACGCCTTCAGTTTGTCAGAGTCGCCCTGCGTCTGGTTAGCGGCCCGCTGTTGCGCGAGCTTGTTAACGTCGATCGTCTGATTGGAGAACGCCGGCCCAAGGTTGACTAGCGGCTTACCGCCGGTGACGGGGGCGACAAAAGCGTCTATCCTGTCCTTAAGGCTCGGCCCGCTGCTGGCCTTGCCGAGCAGGTCATCGTACGCCCTGCCCATTTCGTTAAGCTTGCCGATGACTCCCTGAATATTATCGGCCAAACCATTGAAGTTGATCTGGTTGAGCTTGGAGACAGCGCCTTCGATAACATCAACAGCAGCCTTACCGGCGCCGGACGCTTCGTTGAACTTGCCCGCCGCCTTCGTCAGCGACGTCTGAAGATCGGTAAATGCCTGACCGATCGTCGTGCCGGTGTCCTGCAGTTTTGCGTCGAGATCCGCGGCACCGGCAATGAAGCCATCGAACAAAGCACGGCTGGAAATCTTGCCATTGATGACAAGGTTTTTCAGTTCAGCAACGGAACCGTTCGCCTGCTTAATGCCCTTGGCGGCCGCCTGGGCAAAAGCCGGCATACCTTCAAGGATCGAATTGAATTCCTCGGCATGAACCGTGCCGCTACCAAGAGCCTGCCCCAACTGGAGCAAGGAACCTTCGGCTTCAGCGGCGGTCGTACCGGAAACGCGCAGCGCCTTGCCGACATTGTCGGTGAAGGTGACGAGCTGCTGCGAAGATGCTCCCAGCTCCTTCTGCTGCAGAGCCGCGCGTCCATAGAGCGTCGTGAGGCTCTCAACTGGTGCATGGTTCTTCAGCGCCGATGCGTAAAGCTGGTCCATCACTCCCTTGAGCGAGGCGCCTTGCAGACCGGCAACCTTTAGGGAGTTTGTCATGCGGGTGGAACTGTCAACGAGTTCCTGGAATCCTTTTGCCGTCCCAGCCAGCGCGAAGATCTTGGCGTACGCCGCCGACATGCTGGCGCCAGCGCTCCCCGCCTGCCTCGACGCAACCTCGACCTTACGAATCGACGCCGCCATGCTGTTGCCAGACCGGGCAAAGGCGGCGTCCATCTTCGCGCCGCTGGTCGTCGTCAGGCTCTCGATCTTCTTGAGCGACTCGGCCATTGCGGCTTCGAGCTTCTTATTGGACCGGCGCAAGGTGGTAACGTCGGTACTGACGCTAATCAGAAGGTCGTCGCTATTGTCAGCCATTGGGCGTCTCCCACTTGCTGTGTGGTTTCGTCATGATGTAAATTCCATTTCAGTTTTTAAGGTGATTCTGATGGATGGCAGTATCGACGAAATCCGGACTCGTCTGGAGTCGCTCGCCGAGCAGGCACGCGAAATCTCGGCTACGGTGATGGGGGAGGGCGACATCAGTGCCCTGGCGGCCGCTGGCGCTGAGGAACCGATCGCCCGCTGAGATCAATCCGACATAATAGGGTCATATTTTGAATTGCGGATGCGTGCGCTTTGCCCCACCACCGGTACCCGCCGGGCGAAAGCGGCGACTTTCAGCCTACCCGGCCTACCGACCAAACACGCGGTCAGCCTCCTCAACCTCAGCGGAAAGCACCTCGGGCACTGGGTCGATTTTCGAAATGTGCAAGAACATTCCGCCGACCTCGCCATCGGCCTCGACAAATCCGAAGCCACGCTCCGGAACCCACTTGATGATTGTTCCAATCGGCATCGATCTTCCTTCGCGTGTTCAAATAAAAACCCGTCGCGCGCATCGGCCGAAGCCGAAGGGGAACCGCGCGACGGGATGCTCGTGACGGTGCGGGCCATCAGAACATGAGCTAGCCGTTTTCATCTGGCGCCGTGTTGTGTACTTTACGAACCGCTAGCGAGCGAGCCGGTGACGAATGCGTCGGGACGGTAAACCGCCAGGGCGAGGCGCTCCTCGATGCGAACGGTCGCCATGTTCTTAACGAAATCGTCCTCGTTCTCGGTCGATAGAAGCACCTCGACGTCAAGCCGGTCGAAGATCTGTGCACCGTCGCCGAACGCGCCGGCAAGGAATTCGCCAACCGGCATGGCGTTGGTAGCGACGATCGGGAGATTCCACAGCCGGGGATCGGTTGTCCCGAAGGGGCTGGCGGCGCTGAGATAGCGAGCTTCGCCATCCTTGATGCCCGTGATTTTCCGCCAATCCCTTTTGTTCAGGACCACCGCGTTGACGGGAATATCGGAGTCCTCAGCCTGGGATATGGCCTGCAAGATGCGGTCGATCGCAGTTTCCGAATCCGAAGTGAAGGCCGGAGCAAACGCGGTTGCCTGCGGCAGGATACCATTCAGGTTCTGGCCGGTGCCATCGCCGATCAGGAGTTGCTGCTCTTCAACATACTTCAGGCCATAAGTGCCGCGCCGGCCGACGTATGCGGCAAGGGCAGGAACGTCATCCAGCATCTGCCGGCTGATCTTGAAGATGTGGGCAAGCGTCCGGACTGGTGCTGAGCTGAGGTCGAAAGCCAGATCAGACGTTGGTTTGAGAGTCGTTTCCGCAACCGGAGCGGCGTTATTCGTGAAGGCGGTTTCTTTTGCGAACTCGACACTGTTTGAGGTCGTGCGGCCCGAGCCAATAACGTCACGCAGAACGAGCTGACGTTCATAGGGTTGGATGATGCCGGCAATCCGGTGGCCCTCCACGAGGGACGTGCCCTGGCTGCGGCCAGCGCCGACGGTCGTATTGGCGGAGGTGATGGCGGCTCGCTCACCGGTCAGCTTCAGGACGGCGCGACCGCGGAAGTCGGAAGACAGGCGCGAAATCTCGCTTGAGCCGAGAATTTCGTTGGCGAGGGTGTCTCCATCGGAGGCGATGTAGTTGTCGTTAGCAGCTCCGTGCCCTTCGGAGCGGGCGGCACGCTTTTCGAGCTCGCCGATGCGGGTGGAAAGGTCGCCGGTTTCTGCTTTGAACGAGGTTCCGAGTTCGTTGATCATATTTGCGAGGTTGGTCATGTATGTTTCCTATTAAGAATTACGGTTGATAGCCAGCAGCGAGGGCTGCTTCACAGCGAGCTCTCGCCGTGCGTCGGGCGGCGATGATGGTGGCGTGGGTGGCGCCCGCATTCTCGGCGGCGCCTTCAGCCATGAGTTCATTCAGTCGCCGCCAGGCGGATTCTCGCATCTGCGGCATAGTGAGATGCATGCTTGAGATATGACTTTCCGACGCGCCTTGTGCTCGCGCAACGGCGATTGCTTCGGCCTCACTCTGCCGCCGGTCCGGGGGGAAGTAGACGTCCAGGGCGGTGGCCGGCAGCGCGTAAATGCCATTGGTATCCTTGCGCAAGTCGGCGAAAACCTGCCGCGCGATGGGGTGAATGTCGACGTCGGTTTCCTCGACTGCCGCCGCAGCAAGGCGATCGATTAATTTGTCAATGTCTGTCAATTAGTAGATCCTTATTTTCTGGATTGCCGCCGCCGCGTCAGCCTGATCCGGGCGGGCGCCCTGCAGTTCCGCCGCGATTGCGGCGAGGGTTGATCCCGGTACGATCCGCGCAGCGGTTGCCCCGGTGTCGGACTCGGCGCCGAAGACCAGGTGCTCGCCATCGATCACCATCGACACGCCGGGCGGTGATTGCCGGACGATCAGGTGACTGACATTGCGCGGCGGGCCGAAGAGCAGATGATGCAATACATCGTCGATCCGGCGGCTGTTGTGGTCACAGAGTGCGGAGAGCTCGGTGGCAACGGTGGCCGCGGAGGAAATGCCGGACTCGCCGAGGAGCGCCAGGAACAGCGCAACGATCTCCGGTTCGGAAAGATCTCCGGGATAGCGCTTGGAGTCGCCGCCGCCAGAGATGACGCCGGCATCCGTCAGTTTGGATAGGCAGGCCTGCACGCGTCCGGCTTTGGCGTCGAGCCGACGCGCGAATAGGCCGACGATCTCGTATCGCCGCATGGGCATCTCCTATTTTTGATGGTTGTGGTTGGTTGGGTAAAGAAAAGCGACGCCGAAGCGTCGGTGTGGATTTGCGCTGCCAGTACATCCGTGGTCAGAGCAAAAGAAAAGAACCCGGCCGAAGCCGGGCTAATGGGAAGGAGAGCGCAGTTCCCTCCGTATCCCTATAGCTTCACGACGCTACACGATTTGTAACATTGGGCCTGAAATTGCTGTCAGCGACTTGCGCTTTCGCCCATTCCACAGCTTTTCGCAGCATCATAGCTCCCCGCTTATCTTGATAACGTCCAGATGCGCCGAACGCTTTGCCGACACCAGAGACGTTTTCTCCGGCCAACAAAAGCTCAATGACGTAATCAACATCCGCCGGCGGCTCTCCAAAACTAAGCTCATCCGCTCGCAAAGGCGACCCGCGCGACTTGCCGGGGCGTGGTGTTCCGAGTCCGCTTTCCGCTCCCAGGAAGATCGCGCCTTCGCCGACAGCATCAGCGCAAGCACCGAATGACCGGAAGTCGTCAGAAAGCTCGTTCACGGCGTTCTGTGTGCGAACCTCCTGCCGCGTCCAACCGCACGGCTCCAATGGCTGCGGTTCTGCATCTCCGAGCCGCGGGAGAACGCAGGGAATGCTTAGGTGCTCGCCCAGGTTTGTCTTTGCCTTCGTCTTGCCCCTGGCCGCGCCGTTGCGTCGTGTGTCTAGGCCACCTTGTATTGGTTCATTGTCGTTGGCCGCAACCGCGGAATCGGGCAGCCGCTGGCGCGCTATAAGCCACAGGCAGGCCGCGCCATACTGGTCCTGCTTTGCGGCCCAATTGAAGGCCGGCCGTCCGCCACGGTGAACGGGCGCACGGCCTTTCGGCCTGGTGTTGTCATTGGCGGCGATCAATCTTGTTGCCAGTCGCTCGGCAGCATTGCGGGCCGTGGCTGTGCGCAAATTCTGTGGTGTGTTCATGAAATCTCCTTTTTCGTCTGTTTGGTTATGATATAGTTTTTTCCGTGAGAAACGGCCAGTGACGCATTGACAAAATTACCAATACGTGCATTTCCGCGTCGGTTTTTGATTGTGCACGCGAAAACCGGGTCTGTTTTCGACCCAGTTTCGGACGGACTGCCCCACCCATTGCACCCGAGTTGAAAACTTGCGGCGTCGCGCGTTGTTGCCCACCACCGGTACCCGGCGGGCGCAGATGGCGACTTTTCGACCACCCCCCGGCCCTATTGCTCGTTTATCGCAATTTGCTAATATCGCGCTTTTCCCGAGGAGAATTTCGTGAGTTCGCGTTACAGTGTCCGTGTCGTTAAGGGCAGGAGATGCGTTATAATCGACATCAAAACCGGAGCCGAAGCTCGCATCGACGGATCTGCATACGGTGAAATGCCGGCTACCGTCGCAGAGTTTGGCGCCGATCTTCTGAATTGGCTGGAGAACAATCCGCCTCTGTCTATTCGCGGGTGGGAGGAGTTGGGCGATGGCGACGTGTCGTGATGGGCCGTGGGTTGACTTCAGAGGAGCCGGAAAACAGACTGGGGACCAAGAATGAACGAGGCATAGGGCGCAATGGGAGACGACGATGAGCCGGTCGTTGAGATGCTATTCCGGAACGGCACGCTCACGGTTGTCGGCATTATCCTGTCGTTCTCCCTGACGTTCCTGACGCAGTGGGCCGCCAACCCGGTTCCTTGGGGCGCGAGCGATATCCCCGCTGTATTGATGCTAGCCGTCGGGATCTGCGTGCAGGGCCGTGGGCTGGTGTTGTTCCTGCGGCACGACTCGTTGCGCCGGCGCGTCTATGATAGGGCGACATGCTGGTTTCTGTGCGGACTAGCGACGACAACGTTCGGGGTCTTCCTCGCGATTGCCGCAGACCTCCTGCACTTGCTGATGTAACTGCCGGACGGATGTGACGCGGATTGCCTGAAGCAACTGATGGCACGAAATCCGCTCTCGTTTTCGATGACCAGGCCATCATCAACAAGGGTATCCTTGGCTCGTTTGAACCTCGATTTACGTGTGTTGGTGTCGACGCCAGAGTACTCGGCATAGAAAGCGATGTAACAAAGCCCTTGCGGATACCGTGATTCTATTGACCGCATCACAACGGGGTCGATCACGTCGACGTCACGCCCCGACGATAACGGATTGTTAGTTTATCCACGATAAATTTTCACACGGCAGGGCTGGTCATCGGTGAATTCTTCGTTTTAGTACCCGCGTAACCGATGATCAGCCCTGTTCATTTGTCGCCGCCTTGTCGACGATCGTTTCCTGGGGCTCCTCTTCATCGCCGGTGCCCCTCCAGCGAATTGCTGCGATGCAAAATGCGCTTCTGCGAGGCACAACACGGCAGTTAGTTTGGCTACGCGCCAAGGCTTCCTCTCATTCTGACCTTGGCGACGTCGACGGTGGTACCTCTCCCATCACCGTTACTTCGGAAGCTCGCCGCACCTCCTCGCGCGGCGAGCTTCTATCCGTACCGTACCGCGCGCCCCTATAGAAAAAAGGTACGTACGTACGGTTTGATTTTCTCCCATTGGCGGGGGTGGGGATAACCCCCCCCCACCGCCATTAGTTTGGTTTTAGTTTTGTGCGGCCAACATACCGGTACGGCTTATGTATTTGTTTTAATGCAATTTATTCGCCTTCCGTACCGTCATGCGCGGCACGGTACGGGTTGCGCGTACGCTTGCGACCAGTCTTCAGAATGGCCTGTGCGGACGTACGCTCTTGATGCTCGGCCTGCGCCGCGGTAGTCGCTGCTTCTTCGCCTTTTTTTGTGAGCTTCCAGAGTCCAAGTTCATACGTCACGAGTTGCATTCTTTTGAGTCGGTCTGTGACGGTTTGGGCTTTCCTTTTCGCGCCGTCGTCGGTGCCGAGGCCGACTGCCTCCGCAAGATCTCGCAGGGAACGGTTCCCATCCGCACGGATAACCAGAAGCATCTCCCGATCATCCCGGTTGGCAGCGTGCGCCCGTGCTGCGATCTCGGTCTCGCCGACGGGGACGGCCCGCACCGTTGGAATCTCTCGGCCGCGGCTGTCGACGAGCGTTGGTACGCGCACCTCCGGCAAGTCGAACACAATAGGTTTGAACTCCGGCCCCCTGAACTTTCCTTGCCAATGTAACTCTGAAGATCGGTCGCCTTTCTTCGCCAGGGATAGGTTGCCGTCCACCTCGTTTAGGAAGGCACCGCCGCCACGTGGGAGCAGGTTCTCACCGGTAGCGTTCTTGATAGGGTGGCTGGCCGCGATGACGGCGGGGCGCCCCTCAAGTTTCGTCAGGGATCTGAGGAGCCGCGCGTAGTTCCCCATTTCAACGTTGCTGTTTTCATCTGTCCCGGGGAAGAAGGCTGCAGTAGTGTCGACGAATATCGTTGCGACACCGCCCAGTGCGGCAACGTCCTTTTCGACGCGCTCGGCGAAGTCGGTGATGGAGAAAACGCCTTCCACGAAGTGTACGTCGATGTCCTCCGGCTGGACAGCAAGTTCATGGCAAAGACCGATCCAGCGCATCCGAACATCGTCGGGATTTTCCCCTGCGAAATACAGGACGCGGCCCCCCTTCACCTCCTGGCCGGCGAACGGGTCTCCCAACGCGATACACGCGGCAAGCAGCAAAGCGACAGCGGTCTTGCCGGAGCCAGTCTGGCCTGTAACCGAGTAAAGGAAGCCAGACTGGATTATGCCATCGACGATGTAATCTGGCGGCGAGAAGCCTCCAACGAACGCGCCGGACGAAAGGATGCCCGGAAACGGATTGTTATCATTGGCTGGCTCGGTGAATCGAAGACGATAGGCGACACGCTTGTCGACATGATCCTGAATTCCGGCCTCCAGTCGAGTCGCTGCCGCGGTGATCGCAGCGGCGTAGTCGATCTTCTCCCCTCGACCACGCTCCAGGTCGATGAGCGCTCCCTGAAACTCCATTACAAGGTCGGATAACTCGACACGGCGCGGACTTGAGAGCTTTGCCATCACGCGGCCTCCTCATTGCTGGCGAAGACGACCGGGAGCCAATGGGGCACGTCGTACCGTTGCGTTATGGTTTCGGCTATCGGCATGTCGAGAACGCCCCCGTCAAAATTATAAACGAGCCAGTTCGTGGGGGTCGGTGTGACGCGGTCCTCCGCGATCAGCTTGCCCATCGCCCGGATCGCGGGTTTCGACATGTCGGCCCACAAAACAATATTCAAATCTCCTCGCCCCCACATTTCATCCCCTGTGAAACCTGGGATGTCGCGGGATAGCTCCGCAAGTGATACTCCCGACCTACGACGTAGGTATTTCGCGATGCGCGCTTCGAGCGTGGCGACCTGCCAGTCGTCTGTGAGGAGGCGTGATGCGAGGTTAAGCGGATTTTCGGTGTTCGGCATTTTGGCGAATCTCTCCTAGTGCAGCCTCTACGAGGGCAGCGGCAGTTTCCGGTGTGAAGGTGGCAGTCGCGGCACTAAATGCCGAAGGGGCGAAAACGCGGTATCCATGCGCGTTGCGTTTCAGCGCGATGTTGTAAAGACGCAAACCTTCCAGTTGAACGTCAAAGCGTGCGAGTACGTTGCCGCTCCCGGGGTCGGGGCGGATCGATAAAATCTTCATTTTTTCTCCATGGTTAGAAGCCCCGCTGAACTATGTCGGCGGGGAGGGGATTGTCACCGGATGGTGAAGGTGATGGGATTAGGCGGAAACCGTGCCGCGTGGACCGAAGACGGCACGCCGCTTATGCGGTTGCCCGTGCGGCGATGCGGCCGTCAATCCATGCTTCGACTTCTGCCCTAACGAACGCAATGCGACGTTCTCCGAGCAGCACAGGCTTTGGGAAGCGACCTTCGTCAGACATAAGCGTCAGGAGCGTGCGAGAGAGGGAGGTAGCCTCAGCGGCTTCCTTCGGCGCCATGAGGCGAGGCTTGTTATCGTTTGCAGCTTTCAAGCTTTTTTTCTCCTACGGGGTTGACGGATTTTTTGTGAACATGCTATTAATGGACGGGGTGTTGCGTCTTGAAGTTTTCATTAGGCTGTTAACTTACAAAATTGTCAATATTGCCCTTAGGCACAATATGACTATTGTGCACTCGCGCAGTAATCAGTCCAATCTGTCATCAGTAATCGACGCTTCTCCAGCGCGTCCTGACGCCGGTACGCCTGCTCGACGGCATTGCCAACGACATGCGCCAGCGCTGCTTCAGCAACTTCTCTCGGGTGTTCTGTATGGTCGCCGCACCAATCGCGGAAGCTTGAGCGCAGACCGTGCAAGGTGACAGTCTTGTCAGGGGAGGCGGCCCTTAGGCTCTTGGTCATCGCTGTATCTGAAATCGGCCTGCCTTCAATTCCACCTTCAAAGACCAGATCGCCAGTCGCGTTCTCCAACTGAGCCTTGACGATCTCGACGGCACGGTTGGACAGGGGCACTCGATGCTCACGACCAGACTTCATGCGTTCGGCGGGAATCACCCATAACGCAGCGGCCAGATCGAATTCCGATTCGGCCGCGCCGCGAACCTCGCCCGACCTTGATGCGCATAGGCAGGCGAACTCTACGGCACGTGCCGAGACGGCAGACGACGCACGCAGCGCCTTCATCGTTACCGGGATGTCGTTGTAGCTCACTGCCGCATGATGGCCGCGGCTAAGCTTCTGACGTGCGGGCAGCAGCTCTTTTAGACCGCCGCGCCAGTCGGCCGGATTGTCCCCTATATATAAAGAGCGCGCTTTCGCATGATCGATCACCGCAGCGATCCTCATCCGCGTGCGATCTGCCGTTTCGGGAATCGTCGTCCATATCGGCTTGAGCGTCTCCACAACATCATCACGCGTGATCTCTCCAATCGGTTTTTTGTGGAGAGGCTTCGCATAGGTATCGAGAGTCATGCGCCACTGGGCTTTATGTTTGTCGTTCTTGAAAGACGCCTCCTTTATGGTGATGACATCCTCCATCACGTCAGCGAAGGTTTTTCGAGTCGCCAGATCGCCGCCGCGCGCGAGTCGATCTCTAATTGCTTGCGCTTTTTCCCTGGCAAGCGCCAAGCTCACCGGCGCAGTCCCCTGTCCGTATCCGCCTAGTCCGAGTTCGGTACGCTTTCCGCCTCTCTTATATATAAAGAGCCACTGCGCAGATCCGCCGCTGCGGACGCGAAGGAACAAGCCGTCGCCATCACCATGGATGCCAACTTTTAGGGTTCGAATCCGCGTTTCCGTTAGTTTGTTCCTAGCCATACCTATTCCCGTTGCCATAACTTCGATGTTGAAAATAAGGAAAATACGGTCATTTTCAAGCTAAACTATACGTATTATCAATAGTTTACGGGAATGGGCGGACATCTTCTCCGCCATTTCCCCAAAAATGCGACAAGCCGGCTCCACTGAATTCATCTTTGAGCAGCCGCAACGGACGTTCCCGGTGTCGGTCGCGACAGGGATCTTTCACAGCAGCACCCTTGCCAGCGCATCCACCCCGTGCTCGATCTGAGGTTCGTCGAGGCTCGCATAGCCGATGATGAAGCCGGTGCGATCAGGCCGGTAGGGTACATCTGCGGCGGCGTAGGTCGGCGTTACGGGATAGAGGCCGATTCCCGCCTGTCTGGCGCGCTCGATCAGTTGGTTTTCCTCGCGTGCGGATATCGTGTTGCACCACACGATGACATGCAGGCCGGCGTCGGCCCCTGCGACCGTGAGGCGATCGCCGAGTTTGGCGTGCAGTGCGGCAAGCAGGGTTGCCCGTCTGGCGGCGTTGCGCCGCCTCGTCCTTCGGACGTGCCGTTCATAGGCGCCGGTCGCAATCAGCGTCGCGGCCGCTTCCTGTTCGAGCTGCGGCGAATGACGGTCGGCGAGCCGCTTGGCGGCCGTGAATGCATCGCCCAGCTCCCGTGGCACGACCATATAGCCGATGCGAAGCGTCGGTGACAGCGTCTTGGAGAGAGTGCCCAGATAGATGACGTTGTCCGCCCCGCCCAGAGTCTGAAGTGGCGGGACCGGTGCGATATCGTAACGGTATTCGCCGTCGTAATCGTCCTCGATCACATAGGCGCCGCATTTTCGCGACCAGGCGAGCAACTCGTTCCGGCGTCCGATCGGCATGACGCCGCCGAGCGGGAATTGATGCGAGGGCGTTACAAAGGCCAGTCGCGCATCGATGGCGGGTAGCAAGGAGGTCTTCAGCCCTTCGTGATCCGCGGGGATGGGTACCACGGTCGCGCCGACGGCCGTGAAGACGTGCCGCGCCATCGCATAGCACGGGTCTTCGACCACCACGGCATCGCCGGGATCGACGAGCAGGCGCGCGCTAAGGTCGAGCCCTTGCTGCGATCCGTTGACGATAATGATCTGGTCCAGCTCGCAGCGAATGCCGCGTGCCCGCCATAGATAGGCTTGCAGTGCCGTGCGGAGCGAAAGACTGCCGCGAGGGTCGTCGTAGGCCAGCCGGTCCCGCCGCCGCCTGACGGCGTCGTCGACCGCCCGTTTCCACAGCAGCGTCGGGAAGTCGAACGCGGCCAGGTCTCCATAGCGGAAATCGGCGATCAGCTTTGATGGATTGTGCTGCGGCGGGCGCGGCAGCGCCTGTAGCCGTTCGCCATAGGCGGAGAGCCGGCGCCCGGTCGAAGCCGCTGAGACGGCCCGCTCCGGAGGGGCTTCGGCCGGGCGCAGCATGGCAACGCGGGTGCGCGCGCCTTGCCTGCTCTCGATGAAGCCCTCCGACAGCAATTGTTCATAGGCGATCGTGACCGTCGAGCGCGCCACGCCGAGCTCGGCCGCGAGCGAGCGGGTCGAGGGCATGGGCGAGCCGGAGGCATAGATGCCGTTTGCGATCTGCGCCTTCAGCTCTTCATAGATGCGGCGTGCGCCGAGCCTGGGCTCATGACGGTTCCCATCCTCTGGCTGGTCTTCCATTTATTCTCCAAACTGGCCGTTTATAACATGCCAGTGTGCCGCTATTGCTCCGGAAAACCAAGGATGATTTCCATGTATGTTCCGCCAGCCTTTCGGGAAGATGATCCCGCCGCACTCCATGCCATGATGCGCGAAGCGCGCCTCTGCAATTTCGTCACCGCAACCGCGGACGGGCTGCTCTCGACGCCGCTGCCGCTGTTTCTCGATCCGGACGAGGGCGAGCACGGGACGCTCTATGGCCATCTTGCCCGTGCCAATCCGCAATGGAAAACGCCGGCGCTCGGTGAGGCGCTCGCCATCTTCATGGGTCCGGACGCCTATGTCAGCCCATCCTGGTATGCGAGCAAGCAAGAGCACGGCAAGGTCGTGCCGACCTGGAACTATGCTGCCGTGCATGCCTATGGGCCGGTGGAGTTCTTCGAGGATGGGGATAGATTGCTTGAGGTCGTGTCGCGCCTGACCAATCTTTACGAACGGCCGCGCGCCGAGCCATGGGGCGTGGCGGATGCGCCGGAGCCCTTCATCAAGGCGCAGCTCAAAGGCATCGTCGGGCTGCGCCTGCCCATCGGCCGAATCGAGGGCAAGCGCAAGATGAGCCAGAACCGCGGCGCGGCGGACCGCGCCGGTGTCGCCAGGGGGCTCGGGGAGAGCGATCGGCCGATGGATCGGATCGTCGCCGGTCTCATTCCGTTGGATGGCGCTTGAGCTGTGGCTGGCACCGGTGATCCGGAGGCGATTTCTCAAGTGCTTGTGGCGTCAACCGGCGTGCGGCTCGCCATATAATCGCGCAATTCCCATAAACGCCAGCAAGGCTCCGCTTCCGAGAACGGCGGTGATCGTCAGCGCCCAGCTCACGCTGGTATTTTCCATCAGCAGGGCGAAGGCGAAGGGTGCGGCCGAGGAGACGATCAGGCGCACCGACATGAGCTGACCCTGGCGGGCGCCGTAACCGGCGTCGCCGAAGAGGGCCAGGGGCAATACGCCGCTAATAATGCTGTAAAGCCCGTTGCCCATGCCGAACAGCACGGCGAACGCCAATGCTCCGGGAGCGGAGGGAGCGGTCAGTAGCAGCAGCACCGCCGATGCCGGCAGCAGTGCGGCGGAAATCATTGCAAGCGTGAGCTGAGACAGGTTCTTGCCGAACATCATGTTGATGAAGCGGCTCATAACCTGTGCGGGTCCGAACAGCGCGCCGACCATGACGCCGGCAACGCCGAGCCCCAGCGCGCCGAGAAGCGGCAACATATGCACGAGGATAGCCGAGCCGACGAAGCTCTGAAGCGCGAAGCCGATCGCCAGGAGGATGAAGCCTCTCCGTCGCGCGGCGAGGGGAAGGCTGCCGTCGACGGCTACGTTCGGCGCGGTGGCATCGGCGTCACCTGTTTCATTGGGACGTCGGTTCAGCCGTGACAGCCATGCGTGGATCGGCAGGCAGATGAAAAGGTTCATCGCCGCGAAGACAAGATATACCTGCTGCCACGACAGTGCGTTGTGGAGCGCCGTCGTGATCGGCCAGAAGATCGTCGAGGCAAAGCCGGCAATCAGCGTCAGGTGAACGATACTGCGCTGCGCCGTCCGGGGCTGCTGCTGCACGAGAAAAGCAAAGGCGCCGCCGTATTGCACCAGGGTCGAGGCGATCTCGATGGCGATCAGCGCCGGCACGAAGGCGATGCCGACCGGCGCCAGGGCACAGGCGATCAGGGCGCCCGCGGCCGCCAGCGACCCGAGCGTCATGACGCGTCCGGCGCCGTATCGGTCGATCCAGCGGCCTGCCCATGGCGCGGCCAGGCCGCCGATCAGCAGCGCGCCGGACAGCGCGCCGAAGATCCATTCGGTCGGCCATACAAAGTCGCGCGCCATGGCGGGCGCCAGAATGCTGAAGCTGTAATAGAGCGTGCCGTAGCCGATGATCTGCGTCAGGCCGAGCGCCGCGATGACGAGCAAGGGTCTTGCGTGGGGTAGATGTGTCGAAGGTGTCGCGGGCGGGCTGTCGAGGCAATCGGTGGAGGTATCCGCGAGATCACCTGACATCAGCGCTGGACCTCGGCTACTGCCGCGACTCTATCGCTGCGCTCGTACCAGCCCTTGGATCGGTTCACGACCCAGACGACGGTGAGCATGACCGGCACTTCGATCAGCACGCCGACGACGGTGGCGAGTGCCGCGCCGGAATGGAAGCCGAACAGGCTGATCGCGGCGGCGACGGCGAGTTCGAAGAAGTTCGACGCTCCGATCAGCGCGGAAGGGCCGGCGACGCAATGCTGTTCGCCGGCAACACGATTCAGCAGATAGGCCAGACCGGCATTGAAATAGACCTGAATCAGGATTGGCACCGCAAGGAGCGCGATGATCAGCGGCTGCGCAACAATCTCTCCGCCCTGGAAGCCGAACAGCAGTATCAGCGTCGCCAGCAGCGCCACGAGCGAGGCTGGGCCGAGCTTGGCCAGCAGCCGATCGAGAGCTTCCTGGCCGCCCGAGACAAGTAATCGACGGCGCAGGAGCTGCGCGATGATCACCGGAATGACGATGTAGAGCACGACCGACAGGACAAGCGTGCCCCACGGCACGGTGATGGCGGAAAGGCCGAGCAACAGGCCGACGAGCGGCGCGAAGGCGACGACCATGATGGCGTCGTTGAGCGCCACCTGGCTCAGCGTGAAATGCGGTTCGCCCTTGGTCAGGTTCGACCAGACGAATACCATGGCGGTGCAGGGCGCGGCAGCAAGGATGATCAACCCGGCGATATAGCTGTCGATCTGGCCGGCCGGCAGATAGGGCCGGAACAGCCAGCTGATGAACAGCCAGCCGAGCAGTGCCATCGAAAAGGGTTTCACCGCCCAGTTGATGAACAGCGTCACGCCGATGCCGCGCCAATGGCGGCCCACTTCGCCGAGGGCGGCGAAGTCGATCTTGAGCAGCATCGGAATGACCATAAGCCAGATCAGCAAGGCGACCGGCAGGTTGACCCGGGCAATCTCGGCCGCGCCGACCGCCTGGAATGCAGCGGGCATGATGTGCCCGAGCGCGATGCCGACGACGATGCAGAGGGCGACCCAGAGGGTGAGATAGCGTTCGAAGATCGACACGATGCTTCCTCACGCCGTCGCGACGCGGCGGCCGTGCTCGTCGACGATGCGCTCGCCGTCCTCCTTGAAGAACTCGCCAAGCTGGGGAGGTAGCAGATCGAGAACCTCTTCCGATGGCCGGCAAAGCTTTACACCCTTCGGGCTGACCACGATCGGCCGGTTGATCAGGATAGGATGCCGCGTCATCGCGTCGAGAAGCTGATCATCCGTCAGGTTCGGATCGCCAAGGCCGAGCTCCGCATAGGGCGTGCCCTTCTCCCGCAACAGGTCGCGGACGGTTATTCCCATTCGCGCGATGAGCTGTATCAGCATCGCGCGCGATGGCGGCGTCTTCAGATATTCGATGACATGCGGCTCGATGCCGGCATTGCGGATCAGCGCCGCCGCGTTGCGCGAGGTGCCGCAGTCGGGGTTGTGATAAATGATGACATCCATGGTTCACCTCATTTTGCGTTGTGCCGGGCGTTGTCCCGGCGCGGTTGGCCCTTCGGATTGGGCGATTTCGTTGAAGATCCAGTCTGATTGATTGGTATCAAGCATGGGCTGCCTCTCCCTCGGGCTTGCAGCAGGAAGACAACGCCGCGAAGGCCGGGCTGCAGACGTCGGGATGGCCCTGGCAGCAGTCGCGCATGAGGAATTCGATGAGGCCGGAAAGTGCCGGATAGGCGGCGGTGTAGATGATCGAGCGTCCTTCGCGGCGGGACTCGATCAGGCCGGCATGTTCGAGATGGCTCAGATGGAAGGACATGCGCGAGGAGGACGCGCCGTCCATGGCCTCGCCGATCGAGCCGGCCGGCAATCCTTCGGGGCCGGCCGTCACCAGCAGGCGGACGATGCGCAGCCGGGTCTCCTGCGAGAGCGCCGCAAAGGCGCCGAGGGCTTGCTTTTCGTTCATTTTCGCCTCAATATCTCAAGAGTAATTGATATAAAGGTATATCAAGATGAATGGCGACACCAGACCCCTGGAGATGGATTTTCACGGTGACACCTCGCTCGGTGCGCTTCTGATCGCGTTGGAGCCCCATGAAGGGAAAGAACTGGTGCTCGATTATGGCGGGCGGATGATCCGGCCCGGCTATCACGTCACCGAGGTCAAGGCCGCTTCGTTCGTTGCGCTGGATTGCGGCGGAAACCCGGATGCCTGGCGCGAGACGATCCTGCAGGTCGAAGACATCGCGCAGGAAGGGGAGGGCGGCTATTTGTCGGTCGACAAATTCCGAGGAATTCTCGACCGGGTTGCCCAGCGGGTCGAACTCGATGCCGGCGCGCGGCTCACCTTCGAGGTGGGGTCTCCGGACGCCGCCATGCAGGTTTTCGATGTTGATAGACTGCGTGTGGAGGCCGGTCACATCGTATTGCGGCTTGTCGCCCGCTCGGCGATCTGCAAGCCAAGGCATCGCGTAACGCAGGAGCCGGCCGCATGCTGCGGTCCGAAGGTGGCTGGCAAGAGCTGCTGCGCGGCGTAAAGGTCGGGAGGGCGCTGAAAGGGCATCCATTCCGACCGTCGCCTCTTTCATTGTGGGCTTTATCGATCCTCTTCTGTCATTCCGGTGCAATCTTGCGGGCGAATAATCCGTAATTGTCGCTCTCCGTCGAATCGGCCGCAACAGAATCGCGTGTTCGTGAGTCTCGCTCCGAGACCTCGGAATGCGGTTTGTCTGTTCTCCGCCGTTGATGGTGATCGCGGTAAATGTCGGAAATGGTGTTCGCGGCGTCGTGGACATCACGGATTTGCCCCGGATCTGCCATCTTGGCAGCTTGCCCTATCTCCATGTCTTCAATTTAAAACCGGCTCGTAAGTGCCGGTACATTAAGGACTTTCTTAACGAAGTCTAAATAAATGTGGCGCCCACGTTGCTGACTTGTGTCCTTTCGGCAACAGGAATTGTGTAAGGCTCCTGTGAATCCCCCTTTCCGGCAAGATGTAGATTGCGTGACAGTTCGCGTCTTGTATTTTCAATTTCGGAAGCGAGGGCGATTGATCGTCCACTTCTTGAAACAAGAGGATGGGGCAGGGAATGCCTTCGGGTAGTTCTCATTCTCGACTGAAACTTTGACTGGAGGTCAATAATGAACATCAAGAGCCTTCTTCTCGGCTCCGCTGCTGCGCTTGCAGCAGTATCCGGTGCTCACGCGGCTGACGCTGTTGTCGCTGCTGAGCCGGAGCCGCTCGAATACGTTCGCATCTGCGACGCATACGGCGCTGGCTACTTCTTCATTCCGGGCACCGAAACCTGCCTCAAGATCGGCGGTAAGGTTCGTACGGAAGGTCAGTGGTACGACGCCTACAACCCGAAGCACACCACGGGTACGCTCTGGCACACCCGCGCTGAGTTGAACGTCAACACCGCGACCGACACAGAATACGGCCCGCTGAAGACCGAGACCATCATTCGTTGGGATTGGAACGACGGCAACTCCACCAGCACCAACCTGCTGTGGTCGTACATCAGCCTCGGTGGCTTCACCGTTGGTAAGACGGACTCGCAGTTCAACGTCTTCACCGGTTATGCCGGCGACGTCATCAACGACGACGTGGTCTATGACGGCCCGTACGAACTCAACCAGATCACCTACAACTATGACGCCGGCAACGGCTTCACGGCTGTGATCTCGCTGGAAGACTCCAACTCCGGTCCGGGCGCCACGGGCGTCAACGGCGAAGACAGCCATAACCATTATGCTCCGGACGCTGTTGCCGGTGTTGGTTACAAGGCTGGCGCTTGGTCCTTCAAGGTTGTCGGTGGTTATGACTCCATCGTCGAAGAAGGTGCTATCAAGGCTCGCGTCGATGCCGACTTCGGTGTTGTCTCTGCCTTCGTCATGGGCGGCTGGAACACGGACGGCGACAAGCTGAACAAGTACGCTGGCTCGAACGGTGGCGGTACTGCTGCTGATATCGGCTGGGGTGACTGGGCAGTCTGGGGCGGCGTTGGCGTACCGGTCAACGAAAAGCTGAAGTGGAACCTGCAGCTCGCCTACACCGACTCGAAGACCTTTGCTGCTACCACGAACGTCAAGTGGAACCCGGTTAAGAACCTCCTGATCGAGCCGGAAGTCTCCTACACCAACTGGGATTCGATCAACGACAGCCAGTGGGCGGGTATCCTCCGCTTCGAGCGTTCGTTCTAATCTGATTTGGCTTCGGTCATGATCTGATTTGTCACGCAAGTGACGAAAAGCCCGGCTTTCGAGCCGGGCTTTTTGCATTTCGGCGGTAGACAATCGGTTTTGATCTCGGCGTAGGAAGGATGTTCCTGCTTATTTTATGAATTAGATTTCTTTAATATAGAATAGTTTTATAACTTGAGCCTTATCGGAAAGTAATTCCAAGTAGCGTGCTGCCGAGCGCGCGTTTCATATGACAATTTTGCGACGTGATTTTTGTGCAACGCGAAATCCGAAACAGGCGTCACATACGCTTATAGTTTGTCTCTGATATTGCTCTGAAAAATTCGATCTGTAGGTTCGCGAATTGGAAGCGAGACTTATTGTTTCGATTCTCCCAGATCAGGGGTCAATTTTGAACACAGGGTGGGGTGGGGCGTGTCGTTTTTCGGCGCGAATTCTCTTGCCTAATTAATATTGGAACTGGAGTTACTATGAACATCAAGAGCCTTCTTCTCGGCTCCGCTGCTGCGCTGGCAGCAGTTTCCGGTGCTCATGCAGCCGACGCCGTCGTTGCTGCCGAGCCCGAGCCGCTTGAATACGTTCGCATTTGTGACGCTTATGGCGCTGGCTACTTCTTCATTCCGGGCACCGAAACCTGCCTCAAGGTCGGCGGCATGGTTCGTACGGAAGGTGGCTGGTACAATGCCTACAATCCGGGTGTGGGCGGCAACCGCGGCACCTACTGGCATACCCGCGCTCAGCTCAGCATCGACACCGCTTCCGACACGGAATACGGTCCGCTGAAGACCAACACGGTCTACCGTTGGGATTGGAACGACGGCAACACCACGACCACCAAGCTGCTCTGGGCGAACATCAGCCTCGGCGGCTTCACCGTCGGTAAGGCAGACTCCCAGTACATCGCGTTTACCGGTTATGCCGGCAACGTCATCAACGACGACGTGATCTGGGACGGCCCGTACGAACTCAACCAGTTGACCTACAACTATGACGCCGGCAACGGCTTCACGGCGGTCATCTCGCTTGAAGATTCCAACTCCGGTTCGGACACGTCTTCTTACGGTGGCGCTTGGGTTCAGTCCAAGACCGACCATTACGCTCCGAACGTTGTCGGTGGCGTCGGCTACAAGGCCGGTGCATGGCAGTTCCGCGTCGTTGGCGGTTATGACTCCATCGTCGAAGAAGGCGCAGTCAAGGCTCGCGTCGATGCCGACTTCGGCGTCTTCAAGGCTTTCTTGATGGGCGGCTACAACACGAACGGCGACAAGCTGAACCAGTATGCCGGCTCGAACCTGAACGCATCGGCTTGCCCGGCTGGCCGT
>DASWOH010000333.1:0-16805 GCA_036398815.1 Rhizobium sp.
CGATATCCTTGGTCGAGAAAGTCGCTATGTCGTCCGTCCCCAGGGCAGCAAGCTGGGTCGAGCTCAGCATTGCGACCTGGGTCGTCGTCAATGCCTCCGTCTGCGCCGTGGAAAGCGCGGCGATCTGCTCGCTGGTCAGACCCGTAATGCCGGACGTGCTCAGAGCGGCAACCTGCGCCGTGGAAAGCGCCGCGACAACACCTGTGCTCAAGACAGCGACTTGCGTCGAACTCAGCGCCGCAACCCGTGCGGTGGTCAAAGCGGCAACCTGGCCGCCGGTCAGAGCGGCGATCTGGCTGGTGGTCAGACCTGCGATGCCGGATGCGCTCAAGGCGGCGATCTGATCCGTCGAGAGGGCTGCAATAACGGCCGTGCTCAAGCCCGGCATGGCTTTGCTGGTGATCGCCGCCATATCGGCGGTCGAGAAAGTGGCTATGTCATCGGCTCCCAGAGCATTGATCTGGGTCGAACTCAGTCCTGCGACCTGAATCGTCGTCAATGCCGCTGCCTGCGCCGTGCTCAGGGCATCGATCTGGCCGGTCGTCAGGCCCGCGATACCGGATGTGCCCAGAGCCGCAACCTGCGCGGTGGAAAGCGATGCGATAATATCCGTGCCCAGGGCGGCGACCTGCGTTGAACTCAGCACCGCAATCTGCTTGGTAAGCAAGGTATCGATTTGAGCGCTGCTCAGGGCGTCGATCTGGCTGGTGGTCAGACCTGCGACGCCGGCCGTGCTCAGGGCAGCGATCTGATCCGTCGAGAGGGCGCCGATAACGGCCGTGCTCAAGCCCGGGATGGCTTTACTGGTGATCGCCGCAATCTCGACAGTCGAGAAAGTGGCTATGTCGTCCGAATCCAAGGCCGCAAGCTGTGCAGAACCGAGCGCCCCGACCTGGGTCGTCGTCAATGCCTCGACCTGCGCCGTGCTCAAGGTATCGATCTGGTCGACGGTCAGACCCGTAATGCCGGACGTGCTCAGGGCGCCAACCTGGGCCGTCGAAAGGGATGCGATAACCTCCGTATCCAGAGCGGCGACCTGCTTCGAACTCAACATCGCAACCCGTGCGGTGGTCAAGGCGGCAATCTGACCGCTGCTCAGGGAGGCGATCTGGTCGGTGGTCAGACCTGCGGTGCCGGACGTGCTCAGGGCGGCGATCTGCCCCGTCGAGAGGGCCGCGATAACGGCCGTGCTCAAGCCCGATATGGCTTTGCCGGGGATCATCGCAATATCGTCGGTCGAGAAGACGGCGATGTCATCCGTCCCCAAGGCGGAAAGCTGCGTCGAACTCAGCGCTGCGGCCTGGGCCGTCGTCAATGCCTCGGTCTGCTTTGTGCTCAGGGCGACGATCTGGTCGGTGGTCAGACCCGTAGTGCCGGATGTGCTCAGGGCGGCAACCTGGGCGGTGGAAAGGGATGCGACAACATCCGCATCCAGAGCGGCGATCTGCGTTGAACGCAGCACCGCAATCCGCGTGGTGTTCAAGGCCGCAATCTGACTGCTGCTCAGGGCAGCGATCTGGGTGGTCGTCAGGCCAGTGATCGCGCTTGTGCTGAGGGCGGCGATCTGATTCGCCGAGAGGGCCGCTATAAGGCCCGTGCTCAAGCCCGCTATGGCCTTACTGGTGATCGCCGCCATATCGGCGGTCGAGAAGGCGTCTATGTCATCCGTCCCCAGGGCGGCAATCTGGGTTGAGCTGAGTATCGCGACCTGGGTCGTCGTCAAGGCCGCGGCTTGGCCGGTGCTCAAGGCTGCAATCTGACTGGTCGTCAGACCAGTGACCGCGCTCGTGCTCAGGGCCGCGATCTGAGTGGCTGAGAGGGCTGCTATGACAGCCGTGGACAAGCCCGATATGGCTTTGCTGGTGATCACCGCCACATCGTCGGTCGAGAAGGTGGCGATGTCGTCCGTCCCCAGAACGGCAACCTGGGTTGAACTTAGCACCTTCACCTGCAAGGTGGAGAGCGCCTCGGCCTGCGCCGTGCTCAAGGCGGCAATCTGGCTGGTCGTCAGGCCAGTGATCGCGCCCGTGCTCAGAGCGACAACCTGCGCGGTGGAAAGCGCCGCGATGTCGTTTGTGCCCATGACCGCGATTTGCGATGCCTTGAGGGCACTGGCCTGAGCCGTCGTCAAGGCGGCAACCTGCGCCGTGCTCAGGGCCGCGACCTGGGTCGTCGTCAGGCCAGCGACCGCGCGCGTGTTCAGGGCCGCGATCTGATCCGACGAGAGAGCCGCGATCTGGCCGGCCGTCAGGCCAGTGATCGCGCCCGTGCTCAGGGCCGCGACCTGTGCGGTAGAAAGCGCCGCGATAGCGCCCGTGCTCAAGCCCGATATGGCCTTGCTGGTGATCGCCGCCATATCGTCGGTCGAGAAGGTGGCGATGTCGTCCGTGCTCAGAACGGCAAGCTGGGTCGAACTCAGTACCTTCACCTGCGAGGCGGACAACGCCTCAGCCTGCGCCGTGGAAAGGGCGACGATCTGGCCGGTGGTCAGACCCGCAATGCCGGAGGTGCTGAGGGCGGCAATCTGGGCCGTGGAAAGGGATGCGACGATATCCGTCCCCAGAACCGCAATCTGCTTGGAACTCAGCACTACGATCTGGGTCGTCTTCAATGCCTCGGCCTGCGCCGCGCTCAAGGAGGCGATCTGGCTGGTCGCCAGACCCGCAATGCCGGCCTTGCTCAGCGCGGCGATCTGATCCGTCGACAGGGCCGCGATCAGGGCCGTGTTCAAACCCGCTATGGCCTTGCTGGTGATCGCCGCCATATCGGCGGTCGAGAAGGTGGCGATATCATCCGTCTCCAGGGCGGCAATCTGGGTGGAGCTCAGCACTGCGACCTGGGTCGTCGTCAATGCCTCGGCCTGAGCCGTGTTCAGAGCGGCAATCTGATCGGTGGTCAGACCCGTAATGCTGGAGGTGCTGAGGGCAGCAACCTGCACGGTGGAAAGTGCCGCGATGCCATTCGTGCCCAGGACCGCGATCTGCGGTGCCTTGAGAGCGCCGAGCTGGGTCGCCGTCAAGGCGGCAATCTGCGCCGTGCTGAGCGCCACGATCTGGGTCGTCGTCAGACCGGCGACCGCAGTCTTGCTCAGGGCGGCAACCTGCGCTGTGGAAAGCGTCGCGATGTCGTTCGTGTCCATGACCGCGACCTGCGACGCCTTGAGGGCGCCGAGCTGGGTGGTCGTCAAGGCGGCAACCTGCGTTGTGCTGAGGGCTACGATCTGGCCGGTCGTCAGGCCAGCGACCGCGCTTGTGCTGAGGGCGGCGATCTGATCCGTCGACAGGGCCGCGATCAGGCCCGTGCTCAAGCCCGACATGGCTTTGCTGGCGATTGCCGCCATATCGTCGGTCGAGAAGGTGGCGATGTCGTCCGTCCCCAGGGCGGCAATCTGGGTCGAACTCAGCACCTTCACTTGCGAGGAGGACAGCGCCTCCGCCTGTGTCGTGCTCAGGGCGGCAATCTGGTTGGTCACTAGGCTGGCGACCGCACTTGTGCTGAGAGCAGCAATCTGCGCGGCGGAAAGTACCGCGATGTCCTTCGTGTCCATGACCGCGATCTGCGATGCCTTGAGGGCGCCGACCTGGGCCGTCGTCAGGGCTGCAATCTGCGCCGTGCTCAGGGCGGCGATCTGGCCGCTCGTCAGGCCTGCAATGCCGAAGGTGCTCAAGGCGGCGACCTGATCTGTCGAGAGGGCTGCGATAGAGGCGGTGGACAAGCCTGATATCGCTTTATTGGTAATCGCCGCCATATCGTCGGTCGAGAAAGTGGCTATGTCCGCCGCGCTTAAAGCCGCGAGTTGCGACGAACTAAGGGCACTGACCTGAGTCGAGCTCAAAGCTTCCGCCTGATCCGTCGTCAAGGCGCCGATCTGCGTGGTGGTGATCGCCGCAATCTGAAGCGAACTCAGGCTTTCGATGTCGGACGCCGTCAGAATGGCCAATTGGTCCATGGTCAAACCGACGATGGCACTTTGTGAAATGGCACTTAGCTGCTGGGAGCTGAGGACTTCGACATCTTCCGTGTCCAGCGCGGCAATTTGCGCCGACGTCAGCACATTGATCTGTTTCGTGGAAAGCGATGCCACGTCTTCCGTTGTCCATGCCGCGACTGCCGCCGTGGAAAGCGACCTGATCTGGGTGATGCTCAAGGAAGAAACGATCGACGTCATATGTGAAAACTCTTGCGTTAGCTAATACAAAAATCCAGCGCCTCGAAGGCTGGCATCGCCCGTTTGGCCGGGCTCTGAAAGAACTAACGGTTAATAAAATTCACCGCCCAGCAAAGAACGGCATAATCAAATTGGCTTGCCCGAACCTGTGGTTGCCGAGACGTCCGCCGATTTTCCGCCGCTCGCATTGGCTCGCCTCATGCGGGAGCGTCCGCGCATTCACAACGAGGTTACGGCCATCGACTGGGATCGCATGCGCCAAATGGCGATCGACGGGTAGCGGGCTTCGGGCCGCCAGGATCGGCAAGCGGCTCCAGCCGGCGCTGACGACAAACAGCCCGGAGTTCATGCGCTCGATGGTGTGCGAAGGCACAGGCTATGGCTGATCGATCCGCAACGGAGCCTGTCCATGACCTCCATTGTCGTCCGCCGTTTCTTCGAGGCTATGTCGACGAACGGGAGGCCCAAGCAAACGAGGCATGGCCTCGGGCATAGAGCCTATTCCGGCTTGCCGAGATTTTTCGCGAACAGCCATTCGCCGGTAGCGTCCTTTTCCACCCGCTTGTTGCCACGATAAAAGATCGGCTTGCCCGTCTTCTTGTCGATCGAATAGCGGCTGGGCGTCAGCTTGGACTTTTCCTGCCCGCGCGTGGCGACAGCCAGAGCTTCCTTGAATTTACCGGCCTTGTACAAGGCCATAAATTCCGCGTCATCCATTGCATTCGTCTCCGTGGGCTTTCAAGGAACCCGTCATATCGAGATAGCCCGGCCGGACCTTTCAAGCCAATTACCAAGCGGATTTGCTTCAGGCTACCATAAAAGCCACCTTGCTCAAGATACGTGCCCCAAAAGCCATACGGGTGTGACGGCAGGCCGAAGCAGTGAGTATTTAGTCACTCCGCCACCGGAAGCATTACATCGCCGGTTGCAGCGCTGGGCCGCTATGATCCGAAACGGCCGAGACCATGCGATCCAGCACGAGGTTGGCCGCTGACGACAGCTGGCGAACGGGCATGGCGCAGACGGCAAGGCTCAAGGGGCGGATAACAGTATCGGTGAGTGGCGTGAAGGCGAGTTCGCCGGCCCGAACTTCGCTCATGATGTCGATCGAACTCAGGATGCCGACGCCGACGCCGCTTCTCACCAGCGATTTGATCATCTGGATATTGTCGGAGAACGCGACGGCGTCGAGAGCCACGCCCGTCGCCGCCACGAGGGCGTCGACCTGTTCGCAAAGGGCCAGCGGTTCGGCAGGGGCGACGATCGGATATTCCGCGCAGCGATTGAAACGAATGCCGGCATTGCCGGCAATCGGATGATCCGGAAGCGTGGCGAGGCCGAGCATGACGTCGAAATGTGCGTAGACCTGCAGATCCTTCGTCGCGCGCGGATTGAGCATCACCCCGAAATCCGCCTCGCCGGAAGAGAGCGCGGTGCCGACGTCGATATTGTCCAGCACCTTGATGGTGAAGGAAATGCCGGGAAAATCCACCCGCATCTGCCTGATGATCTCGGGAACGAAGCCTTTGCTGAGCGCATCGATGACGGCGATGGTGACATGGCCGCGTCTCAGGCCGCGCAAGTCCTCCATCTGCGTCTGTAGCCGGCTGAATTCCTTCGACCAGCCCTTCCCGGCCCGCAGCAGCAGTTCGCCGGCCGCGCTGAGCCGCAGGCCGCTCGGCAGCCTTTCGAACAGCGCGATGCCGAACGCATCTTCCGCATGCAGGATCTGGCGATCGATCGCCGAGGCCGACACGTTCAAATGTTCCGACGCCTTTCGAATCGATCCGAGGCGGGCGACTTCGGCGAAATAGCGAAGGAAACGCGAGAAGACCAACTGGGACAAGGGTGTTCCATTTTTTGCAACGGCTTATGCGATTTAAAGATATTGATTTCAACACGTCTCGCAAGCAGCTTTCTTCTCAAGGGCCGCCGCCCAATTCCCATGCCGGCGCCGAGGAGCTGAAGAGACCATGACCGACCTTATCGACACATCGGGCGATCTGCCGCGCAACTGTACCTTCGACGCGCGGGACTGGAACATTCTCGCCCGCCATTGGTATCCGATCGCCCTTGCCCGCGACATCGGAACGGCGCCCGTTGCGGCGAAGCTGCTCGACGAAACGCTTGTCGTCTATCGCTCGGGCGAGCAGGTCGTCGTCGCCAACGACATCTGTCCGCATCGCGGCGTGCCGCTCAGCATGGGCACCGGCGACGGCAACAGCGTCATCTGCGCCTATCACGGCCTGCGCTTCGGCGCCGGCGGCCGCTGTCATCATGTGCCTGCGCATCCGGATTTGCACATTCCGGAAAAGCTGCATCTGCGCACCTATCCGGCGGTCGAACGCTACGGCCTGATCTGGACATGTCTACGCTCCTGGAGCAGCCAGCCGGGTGAAGGCGAAAATCGCAATTCGATCAGCGCGATGCCGCATTGGGACGATCCCGAATTTCAACAGATCGTCTGTCCCTCCATCGATATCTTCGGCTTCGCCGGCCGGCAGATGGAGGGCTTCCTCGATGTCGCTCATTTCGGCTTCGTGCACACCGCCACCTTCGGCGACGCCAACAATACCTACGTGCCGCCCTATGTTCCCGAATTCCACGCCAACGGCTTCGACGTCCAGTATCGCAGTTCGGTCGGCAACTATCCGATCGGCGTCAAGGATCGCGGCAGGCCCGGCTTCGAATGGCTGCGGCACTTCAAGGTGCATCTGCCTTTCACGGCGACGCTGACCGTGCATTTCCCCGACAACGGCCGGCTGGTGATCATGAACGCCGCGTCCCCCGTTTCCGCCAAGGTGACCAGGATGTTCGCGCCGATCGCCCGCAATTTCGACAAGGATCTGCCGGTGCAGGACGTCTATGATTTCAACAGACGTGTCTTTGAAGAGGACAAGGCGATCGTCGAGGCCCAGAAGCCGGAAGAACTGCCGCTCGATCCGAAGCTGGAGGCCCATATCCCGGCCGACCGCAGCTCGATCGCCTATCGCCGTGGGCTACGCGATATGGGATTGAGCCGCTTTTTCATTTCCTGATATAGCGGCGGCGTCCGTTCGCGCCTGAAAGGAAGCGCCATGCCGCAAGCCTATTCCATCCATCTGTTTTCCTACGGCACGCTGCGCTATCCGGAGGTGCAGATGTCGTCCTTCGGCCGGCTTCTGGACGGTGCGGAAGACAGCATGCCGGGATTTCGCAAGGACATGCTGGAAATCACCGATCCCGCCGTGATCGCCACCAGCGGCGAACGGTTTCATCCCGTGGTGATGCCGTCGGGCGATCCTGCCGACGAAGTGCCGGGAACGGTGTTTCGCATCAGCGCGGAAGAGCTTGCCGCCGCCGACAGATACGAAGTGTCCGACTACAAGCGCATCGAGGTGACGCTCAAATCCGGAACCGCTGCCTGGGTTTACGTCAAGGCGTGAGCATCTGCCGCTTCCATCAGGAAAGCGCTCCGGCTAGATAGCGCCAGCGTGCTCAGGCGGAATTTTCCCCGTAGTATCCCGCTAGTACCCTCAAAAGCTCGTCCTTCGCTATCCTCCCGCCATCGTGTCAGGGAGGAAACAACGATGCCCAACGCCAAGATTCTGATGATTACCGGCGATTTCACCGAGGACTATGAAACCATGGTCCCGTTCCAGACGCTGCTTGCCTGCGGCTATACGGTCCACGCCGTTTGCCCTGGGAAGAAGGCCGGCGAGACGGTGGCGACGGCGATCCATGATTTCGAGGGGGATCAGACCTATTCCGAAAAGCGCGGGCACAATTTCGCCCTCAACGCCACCTTCGACGCCATCCGCGCCGAGGATTACGACGCGCTGGTCATTCCCGGCGGCCGGGCGCCCGAATATCTGCGGCTAGACCCGAACGTCATCAAGGCCGTCCGGCATTTCTTCGATGCCGACAAGCCGGTCGCCGCGATCTGCCATGGTGCGCAATTGCTGGCCGCGGCACGCGTTCTCGAAGGGCGCATCTGCTCGGCCTATCCCGCCTGCCGGCCGGAAGTCGAGCTTGCCGGCGGCACCTATGCCGAAATCGCCATCAGCGACGCCGTGACCGACGGCAAACTCGTCACCGCGCCCGCCTGGCCGGCGCATCCTGCATGGCTGAAACAGTTCATGGCTGTGCTGGCCGCTTGAGTGTTGCTAAGATAGCGCCGCCCCGGATGCACGGGGCGGCACTGGGAGGATGCTATGTGCGAATTGTTCATCAAGGCCGATGCGCGGCTATGGGAAAGCACCACGAAATCGCTGCGCATCGACGGCATGGTCACCAGCGTCAGGCTGGAAAACTTCTTCTGGTCGAAGCTCGAAGAGATCGCCCGGCGCGACGGCATGAATGTCGTCCAGCTCATCACCAAGCTGCATCATGAATCGATCGACGCCGGCCACGACCTCGGCAACTTCACCTCGTTCCTGAGGGTCTGCTGCGCCCGCTATCTCGATCTGCAGCTTTCGGGCAATATTCCGACCGACCTGGCGCAGCCGATCGCCGGCCTCAACGCCGGCGCCATTTTGACGCGCGAGCGTCAGAAATATCATTGAGGCTTGCCGCTGAAGCCGGTTAAGAACCGGGAACGGCGCAAATGCGCGAGCGTGTGAGGAATCGCACCTCGCGGCCGTTGTCGAGCGAGAACATGCCGCCCCGGCCGGGCACGACGTCGATGATCAGTTCCGTGTGTTTCCATGCCTCGTATTGCGGCCCGCTGATATAGACTGGCGCACCGCCGATTTCCCCCAGCTGCACGTCATGATCTCCGACGATGAAATCGTTCTGCGGATAGCACATGGGCGAAGAGCCGTCGCAACAGCCACCTGACTGATGAAACAGGATCGGCCCGTATTCCGCCTGCAAGGTCCTGATGAGATCGAGGGCGGCTGGAGTGGCGCTGACCTGGTCGTTCATGATGCTTCCTCCCGATGACGTGTCGGAGGCGGAGCTGTATTGCCCCGCCTCCAACGAGTTGCGTTCGGAACAGACGTCTTTAGGCTCAGAAGAAGCCGAGCTTCTTCGGGCTGTAGCTGACAAGCATGTTCTTCGTCTGCTGATAATGATCGAGCATCTTCAGGTGGTTTTCACGGCCGATACCGGACTGCTTGTAGCCGCCGAAGGCCGCATGCGCCGGATAGGCATGGTAGCAATTGGTCCAGACGCGCCCGGCCTGGATGGCGCGGCCGAAGCGATAGCAGGTATTGGCATCGCGGCTCCAGATACCGGCGCCGAGACCGTAAAGCGTGTCATTGGCGATCGAAAGCGCCTCGTCATTGTCCTTGAAGGTCGTGACGGAGACGACAGGCCCGAAGATTTCCTCCTGGAAAATCCGCATGCGGTTGTGTCCCTTGAAGACCGTGGGCTTGACGTAATAGCCCGCAGCCAGATCGCCCTGCAGGACATTGCGCTCGCCGCCGATCAGCACCTCGGCGCCTTCCTGTTTGCCGATGTCGAGATAGGAGAGGATCTTCTCCAACTGCTCGCTGGACGCCTGCGCGCCGATCATCGTCGCCGGATCGAGCGGATCGCCCTGGACGATGGCCTCGACGCGCTTCAGGGCCTTTTCCATGAACTTGTCGTAGATGGATTCATGGATCAGGGCGCGGCTCGGGCATGTGCAGACTTCGCCCTGGTTGAGGGCGAACATCACGAAGCCCTCGATCGCCTTGTCGAGGAAATCGTCGTCCTGCGCGGCGACGTCCTTGAAGAAGATGTTCGGCGACTTGCCGCCCAGTTCCAGCGTGATCGGAATAAGGTTCTGGCTGGCATATTGCATGATCAACCGGCCCGTCGTCGTCTCGCCGGTAAACGCGATCTTGGCGATGCGCGGGCTGGATGCCAGAGGCTTGCCGGCCTCGAGACCGAAGCCGTTGACGATATTGAGGACGCCGGGCGGCAGGATGTCGGCGATCAGCTCTGCAAAGACCAGAATGGATGCCGGGGTCTGTTCGGCCGGCTTGATCACCACGCAATTGCCCGCGGCCAGCGCCGGCGCGAGCTTCCAGATCGCCATCAGCAACGGAAAGTTCCAGGGGATGATCTGGCCGACGACGCCGAGCGGTTCATGGAAGTGATAGGCGACGGTATCATGGTCGACTTCGGAGATGCTGCCTTCCTGCGCCCGGATGACGCCGGCGAAATAGCGCAGATGATCGATGGCGAGCGGAAGGTCGGCTGCCGTCGTTTCGCGGATCGGCTTGCCGTTGTCCCAGGTCTCGGCCTGCGCCAGCAGCGCCAGATTATCTTCCATCACCTGGGCGATCTTGTTGAGCAGAAGGCTGCGCTCGGCCACGCTGGTGCGGCCCCAGGCATCCTTGGCGGCATGGGCCGCATCGAGAGCTGCGTCGATGTCCTGAGCATCGGATCGGGCGATCTCGCACAGGACCTGCCCGTTGACCGGCGACGTGTTTTCGAAATAGCGTCCGGATTTCGGCTCGACGAATTTGCCGCCGATGAAATTGCCGTAGCGCTTCTTGAAGTTCGGCCTGACGGTTCGGTGAAACTCTACCTTGTTCATTGGTTTTCCTCCCTGGCGAGGTCTTCGGGACGCAAGAAACCGCATCGGCGAAGACCGTGCATTCGTGACAATGCCGCCTCCGCGGCACCGGCATCATACTGACGCCGCCTCAATGGCCCTGTCTTCCCAGGTGACGAAACAGGGGCGGACAGATGTCGCAATTTTGCGACAAGTCGCAGTGCGATATCGCCGCTGCACCGGCTCACGCCAGGCCGGCGGTCAGTCCAGGCCAAGCTTTTTCAATTTTCGATGCAGGGTGGCGCGGCTGATGCCCATGATCGTCGCAGCAGCGGAAATATTGCCCGAGGTGCGGGCCAGGGCGCGTTGGATCACGCTTCGTTCAGCCGTCGCATAGTCCTGCCGCGCATTCTTGTGCTGGCCGAGCAGATCGGCGGCGGGCAGCGGCCGGCTGAGCGCTTCGTCGGTCAGGCCGAGAAGATGCCGGGCCGAGCGGGACGCGCCGACGACGAGATCGTCGTCATCGACGGCAAGCAGGGCGTTCACGGAGCGCTCTTGCAACGGATCGGCCCCGCTCTGCGCCATCACGATACGCGCCCTCGGGAAAGCAAGGCGGAAGTTCTCGGCTTCGACATGCCGGGCGGCTTCGCCGACGGCGAGCGCGATCAGCCTGACGAAATCCTCCGTCAGGTCCGAGCGGGCCGAAGAGACATCGATTGCCGCTATCAGCCGGCCACGATGATCGAAGATCGGCGCGACCGTGCAGGAAAGCGCTGTGTTGCGGCTGAAGAAATGCTGGTCGCGATGGATGGTCAATGCCCGCTGTTCGGCAATCGCCGTGCCGATGCCATTCGTCCCCTCGCGCTCTTCGCTCCAGACCGCACCGGTCCAAAGGCCCATCTTGCAAAATACGGCGTCATCGGCCACCGATCCGCGCCGGTCGACCGGCACGCCATCCTTATCCGCCAGGAGGACGCAGCATCCGGCGCCTCCAACCGCGGAATAGAGGCGATCGAGACTTGCCTGCGCCGTCTGGACAAGCGATCCCAGGCGCTCACGCGCCTGTCTGAATTCGGATTCCGTCAAAACATCCGGCGGCGCTCCGTCTTCGGGATCGAGCCCGTAGAGGCGCATGGAACGGCTCCAGGAGGCAACGACAGCCGATTGCGCCGCCGCACTTCCCACCAAGGCGGATTGAACCTGCGAAGCATGCAATTCGCGCTCCGACATTCCCAAGGTCTCCTCCCAAAGCCCAAGCGGTCGTCAATCGCAGTAGAGGGTACCTACGCTGAGGCTGCCGTCAAGCAAAGTTTGAGAGTGGCCTGACGGTCGGCAACAATCTCGGCATGCGGCCGGTCAGGGGATATCAGGGTCGAATAGTCGTTTTCCGAATGTTTTCCAATGCGCTGGAGACGGATAGAAAATCACTGAAACCGGCGATCATGACCGCCCCCCGCCTTTGAATCTCATCAGCTTCAGCGCCGATCCCGACGCCGAATAGAGACATGCGAGAGCTTTGCAAAGCAGTTCGTCGCACGCTTCGCCGACAAGCGAGTCGAGGCTGAATTTAAGAAGCCTTGCGAAGAAAATTTAAGGTGCTGTTAATATTTATTTAAACGCCTTAACCTAAAAATCACACTCATAAAAAGCCGTCTTCACTCTCCTCAACCCTCTAAATTGCATAGAAATGTCGATCCTTCATACTTTCAGTATAATGAGCGGCCGTCTCGTGGAATTGACATTCAGTTCCGGGGCGCGCAGACGCAACGTTGTGGCATCAGGCCGCAGGAACAGGCAGGCAAAGTCTCGTATCCTGACTTTGGCTGGCATACTCGCGATCGCTTATCTCGCCATATGCGGAAAGCTCGTATATTTCGACTCTCAGGCGGCGGTCGAGACGGCCAACATTCCGCCTGGTCCGGTGATCGCATGGCGTCCCGACATCGTTGATCGTAACGGCGAGCTTCTGGCAACCGATATACGGACAGTGTCGATGTTTGCAGAGCCGTTTCACATCGTCGATGTCGACGAGGCGGTGGAGAAGCTTTCGCAAGTATTCCCTGATCTCGACAAAAAGGCGCTTTATCAAAAGCTTTCCGTCAGGCGATCGCATTTCGCGTGGTTGCGGCGGCAGCTGACGCCGAAACAGCAGAACGAGGTTCTGGGCCTCGGAATTCCGGCAATCGGTTTCCGTCCGGAGGTAAAGCGCTTCTATCCCGGTGGCCGCACTGCGGCTCATGTCCTGGGCTATGTCGACATAGACAACCACGGCATTGCCGGGATGGAGAAATATCTCGATTTGCAGGGGCTTTCGGACCTCACCTCTGCCGGCCTGGTAAGCCGCGACAGCCTGAAGCCTGTCCGCCTGTCGATCGATCTTCGTGTCCAGAACATCGTACACGACGTCGTGTCGGATGCGATCGGCCAATATCAGGCTCAGTCGGCCGGTGCAATCATCCTCGATATCCATACCGGCGAGGTGCTGGCCATGGCATCGGCTCCCGATTTCGATCCGAATGACCCGCAGGCGGACGTCAAGGGCTGGCTAAATCGCATGTCCAATGGCACTGACGAAATGGGCTCGGTGTTCAAAACGTTCTCGATCGCGATGGCCATCGACACCGGCACGGTCAAGCTGAGCGACACATTCGATGCCAGTGCACCCCTACACTACGGCGGCTTCACCATCCACGACGACCGCGACGTCCCGCGTCGTTGGCT
This sequence comes from Rhizobium sp., assembly GCA_036398815.1. Lineage (GTDB taxonomy): Bacteria > Pseudomonadota > Alphaproteobacteria > Rhizobiales > Rhizobiaceae > Rhizobium. The sequence continues at coordinate 13,356 of DASWOH010000333.1, forward strand.
GACCGTACCCGAAATCTTCCGCTACTCGTCCAACATCGGTACCGCTAAGATCATGGACAAGGTCGGGATGGACGTCCAGAAGGCCTATCTGACCCGCTTCGGCTTGCTCTCGAGGATGCAGACGGAGCTACCCGAGGTCAAAGCTCCGAGCCAGCCGAAAGTGTGGAAGAAGATCAACTCGATCACCATCGCCTTCGGCCATGGCGTCGCCACCACGCCGATGCAGACGGCAGTTGCTGGAGCTGCCCTCATCGACGGCGGTGAGCTGATCGAGCCCTCGTTCCTACCACGTACACAGGAAGAAGCCGAGAAGACCGAAAAGATGATCGTCAAGAAGAGCACCAGCGACGTCATCAGATCTTTGTTCAAGCTGAACGGCGAACAGGGCACCGGCAAGACTGCCGATGTCCCCGGCTTCCACGTCGGCGGCAAGACGGGCACGGCGAACAAGGTGATCAATGGCGTCTATTCACATAAGCTGAGCTTCAATTCCTTCCTCGCCGCTTTTCCGATGGAAAACCCTAGATATGTGGTGCTGTCCTTCATCGACCAGCCGCTGACGGGCTTGCACAATTTGAACCTCGCCGCCGAAACGGCGGCACCCATGGTTCATGACATCGTCAGCCGTGCTGCGCCACTGCTCGGTGTCGAGCCGAATTTCGGGCAGAACCTGCTGACGTCCTATTGACCCCGCAAGATGTGCGCGCCGCAGCCCCATAGTGCCTTGGAGGTGCGGGGCTTGCGAAGAAATGCCCGGTTCCGCACCCGATCTCCGGCGCCGCTCCTGAATGCCAGCCGGCCTTTCTTGCGCCACATTGCCACGGCGGTTTTGTTGCTATAATAACTTGAGTATATCAAGAAGGATTATTGCCTACGGCAAAGCTGAAAGCTGGGGACGATGTTTCAGCCAAGGATGCAAAACAGGATCGGCGGTTTCTCCGTTATCGGCGGCGTTCACCGGCGCCAATGGAACGGCATCGTCGCCGATGTCTGGAACGTCAATTGCGCGGCCCGCGCCGGAGGCTATTATGTGGCCGACGATCCGCGGCTCTTCATCCTGCTCGATCAGCGTGGCTCCGGCACAAACGGCGTCAGGCTCTCGCCGCGCGCCCAAAGCCGGCCGCAGGACTACGATCACGAGAGAATTTCCTACATTCCCGCCGGCATGGAGCTTTGGGCCGATCTTGCAGGCATCGATTTCGTGCGCCATCTCGATATTCATTTCGATGCCGACATCATCGGCCGGAGGCTCATGGAGGATATCGATCCGTCGCGCCTCGACAATCCGCGCCTGCATTTCTCCGATCCGCGGCTGATGGCGCTTGCCGAGCTGATCGCCGCCGAATGCGAAAATCCGGAGCCTCTGCACGATCTCTACGGCGATGGCCTGACGCTTTCGCTGCTGATCAATGTGCTGCAAATGCGAGGCCCACAGCCGCGCCGGCGCAGCGAACTCGCCGCCTGGCAATTGCGGCGCGCGGTCGATTACATCGAGGAAAATTGCCTGCGCACGATCCGGCTGGAAGAACTGGCATCGCTGACCGGCCTGTCGCAATCCCATTTCAGCCACGCCTTCAAGGCATCGACCGGCCTTCCGCCGCATCAATGGCAAACCAGGGCACGGCTCGAGCGAGCCAAGCAGTTGCTGTTGAAAGGCGACACTCCGCTTACCAATGTCGCCGTCGAGACCGGCTTTGCCGATCAGGCGCATTTCACCCGCGTCTTCCGCAAGAATGTCGGCATCACCCCGGCCAGCTGGAAAAGAAGCCAGATTGCCTAAATGCCACACCCCGCGGGCAATTGCCGGCATCCGTGGAGAATTGCCCAAAAACATTCAATTTTCCCAATAGCAGACAAGCCGCGCCAATAAATATGAGTTAATTGCTCACCTTATTTAAGAGACCGGCCATCCGGTCGAATGGGGCGCGAAGTTGGGACAGATGACGAACATGCAGGGATTGACCGAAGACATATCGATGTGGCGGCGGATGGCGGCGGGCGTTGCGATTGCGACGATGCTCTCCGGCACGCAGGTTGCGGCGCAGGAGAGCCCGACGGTGTTGCAGCCGCTGGTCATCCAAGGCGGACAGAAAGACAACGAAAAGAACGGCACCGCCCCGGTCAAGGGCTATGTCGCCAAGAAGACGACATCGGGCTCGAAAACCGATACGCCGATCACCGAGGTGCCGCAATCGGTCTCCGTCATCGGCCGGCAGGAAATGCAGGACCGCGGCATCACCAACAAGGTCGATGAAGCGCTGCGCTATACGCCGGGCGTCACCACGCAGCCCTTCGGCAATGACGGCGACACCGACTGGTTCTACATTCGCGGCTTCGATGCGACGCAGACCGGCGTCTTCATGAATGGCCTGACGCTCTACAGCTACGGCTTCGGCGGCTTCCAGATCGATCCCTTCATGCTCGAACGCGTCGAGGTGCTGAAGGGGCCTTCCTCCGTGCTCTACGGCGGCTCCAACCCCGGCGGCCTCGTCAACATGGTGCGCAAGGAGCCGACCGACGATCCCTCTTATTACACCGAGATCGGCATCAACAATCTCGGCAATGCCTTCCTGGGCTTCGACTTTTCCGACAAGCTCTCGGCGGACGGCGTCTATCGCTACCGGCTGACCGGCAAGGTCGCCGGCGGCGATACCTATAGCGACGGCACCCACGACCTGCGCGGCTTCATCATGCCGCAGATCACCGTCTCTCCCGACGATTCCACCAAGCTCACCGTCTACGGCGCGCTGAGCGGCCTTGACGAAATCCATAGCGGCAACGGCTTCTTCCCCTATGTCGGCACCGTCGTCGACGCGCCTTTCGGCAAGATCAAACGCGATGCCTTCTATGGCGAGCGGAGTATCGACAATCTGAAATATGCCCAGCAGATGCTCGGCTATGAATTCTCGCACGACTTCGACGGCGGCTGGACCGTCTCGCAGAATGCCCGCTACGGCCATCTCTACAAGCGCGAGGAAGGTCCCTATCTGAACGGCTATGTGGACGGCAATCCGCTCGATCCGTCCTACGACGATCCGGACTATATGCTCAGCCGCATCGGCTTCTACGAACGATCGAAGGTCGATACCTTCTCGGTCGACACCCGCGCGGAGAACAAATTCGACACCGGCGCCATCAGCCATGACGTCATGATCGGCACCGACTATTCGATCTACCGGCTCGACCAGATCCAGGCCTGCTGCGGCTCCAACTCGATCAGCGCCACCAATCCGGTCTATGGCACCGCGCAGGGCACCAATTTCGTCTATCTCGATCAGGTGCTGACGCAGCAGCAGCTCGGCGTCTATGCGCAGGACCAGATGCGTTTCGGCGGTGGATGGCTGCTGACGCTCAACGGCCGCTACGACTTCGTCGACACCAATTCCGACGCGACGGTCGGCACCACCTATAGCTCGAACGAAAACGCGCCGAGCGGCCGAGCAGGCCTCG
>DASWOH010000334.1:0-3565 GCA_036398815.1 Rhizobium sp.
GGATTACGGGCAGCGATTATTGGACCGCTTCATCTCTGTTTGAATTCGGAAGCTTGGTACGTCCTTTGGACACGTATCACCGAGCCGCCGCGGAAAAGGGTTCCGCAAATGGCTCGGTGGTTAAGTTAGCGCCTATGGGCCCATCTCCCCGCTTCTGAGCCGGGTCGTAACATACGACATTCGAAACACACGGCAATTTCGCCAAACGTCTTTTTCGTCGCTCGAAGATGCTCTCTGAAAAGAAAAAGCCCGGCGTCGGCACTAAGGCCGAACACCGGGCAAGAGGCAGGGCTTATTGGCTATCACCCTGCGGGGAAACGTTGGACCGGCATCAACGACGAACGTTGTCGAGGCCGAAGAGGCGCGCGCGGCGACGCGCCGAATTGCTCAAATGACTGGACGGGTCCTCGAAGAAGGTCGAGGTGGTCAGCGCCGATGCGAGGTCCCCGCGCGTCAGGCCGATGTCCATCAACTGGCTGTCGTTCAGCTCATGCAGGTAGTTGATCTCGCGGCGGTTGCGGTATGCGCGCCAGACGGATGCCATCTTTTCGAAAGCAAGCGTCAGGCTTGCCGTCAACGGCAGCGACGGCCTTGCGTGGCCGAGATGTAGTGTCCGGTCTGTCGTGCGCATTTCAAGGTCCTTTCCTTCAGGCACGCGCTAGCCGAGCCCCTTCCCGGTGGTGCGGGAAAGGGATTGGCCGGGAGGAGTTCAGCAGGAAATCTGTCGATTGGTATGCTGATTTGCATTAGCAAGATGCCAAACACCTATTGATCAGTCCAACGAATGTTTCTAATGGTAAGCATCAAACTCTTTTATAGGTGAGATCGTGGCCGCGCCGCTTGATATCGATCAGTTGCAGACCTTCATCGCCATCGTGGATTCCGGCAGCTTCACCAAGGCGGCCGACCGGGTGTTCAAGACGCAGTCGGCGGTTTCCATGCAGATGCGCCGGCTGGAAGAGCGCGTCGGCAAGCAGCTTTTCATCAAGGACGGCCGCGGCAACCGGCTGACGGCCGAAGGCGAAAAGCTGCTCAACTATGCGCGCCGCATCATCCGGCTGAACAACGAGGCGATCGCCGCCTTCGACGACAATCGGCTGGAGGGCACGCTGCGCATCGGAACGCCCGACGACTACGCCGACCGCTATATGCCTGAGATCATCGGCCGCTTCGCCAAGACGCATCCGAATGTCGAGCTTTATATCGTCTGCGAACCCTCCGTCGATCTCGCCGAGCGCATGCATCGCGGCGAGCTCGATATCGCGCTGGTCACCCATAATCCGCGTGAGAGAATGTCGGATGTTGTGCGGACCGAGCCGCTGTGCTGGGTCGGGTCGGCCAATCATCCGCTCCGCGACGACGCACCCATTCCGCTTGCCGTCGGGCGGCGAGACTGCCCCTGGCGTCAGCTTGCCTGCTCGGCGCTCGATGCCGGCGGCCGCGACTATCAGGTCCTGTTCACAAGCTGGTCCTGCACCGTCGTCGCATCCGCGGTGCTTGCCGGCATGGCGGTGTCGGTGATGCCGGAATCGGCGTTGCGTACCGGCATGAAGGTGCTGACCCAGGCAGACGGCTTCCCGCCTCTGCCGCCGGTGCAGATCGGCATCATGAAGCGGCCGGGCCTTTCGGTGTCGTTGATGAACGCCATCACCGCCCATATATCCGCCTGTCTCGACAACATCACGCCGGCGGTGATCGACGACGATCTCGATGGTGAGGTGAAGACCTTTACGCGCGCCTATCCACGCCTGCGCGCCGGACATATTCTGCCGGGTTGGTGAGAGTTATGGGCAGTAGCTAGAACCTACTGCCTGCTCCTGCCGGCTCCGCTAACAGCGTCGCCCGGATCACCTGCTTCCATTCGTTGAGCATGCGGACCGCCAAAGCCTTGTCGCTCATGATGGCGAGGCGGACTGAGGCGCCGATCAGATGGCTGAAAAGCTGGGTACGGGCCTGCAGGTCTATGGAACTCCCGGCCGGGAGAAAAGGCTCGACACCCTTGAGGAATATCGCGGCGACGCGATTGCTGTGCTGGATGTTGAGCTTCAGCAGATCCCGGTCCATTTCTGTCCCGAGCCACACGCCCATATAGGTCGGATCGCCACGGAATTCGCGATAGTACCAGTCGACCATGCCGCAAACGAGATCGACGGCATGGTCGAGCGATGTCACGGTGGCGAAGACTTCCTTCGTCTTCCGCTGAACGAGAAGCGCATGGCGGTCGAACAGCGCCGTGACGATCGCCGCCTTTTCGGGGAAATACTGATAGACGGAACCGATCGGCACGCCCGCCACCGCGGCGAGTTCGGTCATCTTCATGGCGCTGACGCCTTTTTCCGCGATGAGCCGCGCTGCCGCTGACAGAATCACATCGACGCGCTGGATGCTGCGTTCCTGTTTCGGCCGCTTGCGGAATTCGATGCGGGCAGGTTTTTCCGGGCTCATATGTTTCCCGTTTCATTTCACTCGGAGCGACGCTCGGAGGCGCGGGCAAGCTATGCCATAGGCATCTTCAACGGACGTAAAGGGGAAAGATCCAATTTTAGATGTAGTGTGATAACACAATCCCGCCGCATCGACAAAGACCGAAGCGGTGCTGCCGGCCGCTCAGGCTGGCATGGCCTGCGTGACGGCCATCCAGATGACAAGCCAGGCCCACATCCCGGCGAGGACGACATAGCCGAGAGCGAAGAGCGGGCTGCGGTAGCGCAGATTGTTGCTGGTGACATGCACGAAGGCGTGGGCGTAGCGCGTGGCGACGAATATCCAGGCAAGAATCACGGCCGGCAGATTATCCGCCTGGGCGATGAACAGCGTGACGCAGCAGGCATGAAAGAGGACGGGAAGTTCGAACTGGTTGGCGATGCTGTTGCGCACCACCAGGCTTTCCGCCGGCTCATCGGCGGCATGGTTCTCGCGAAACTGCGAGGGTCGGATCTTGCCTGCCTTGACCAGATCGCGGCGGCGCAGACCCAATAGCCCGTAGAGAATATAGACAAGCCCAACATGGGCCACCATCGGCCACAACATTTCATAACCGGTCACACCGCCAACTCCTTTACGATTTCAAAGCGGCTGAAGCGACCGCTCAGGACGGCTTGGATCCGCCGCGAGACAGGTAGCGAAAAATCGAGAAACGGGCCAGCAGAATGATGGTGATGACAAGCGACAGGAACTTCAGCCGCACGATGATCGGCAGCAGGCCCGAGAGAAATGTCACCATGCCGTCCGACGGCGTGGCCGGCGGATAGAGCAGCAGGCCAGCGATATTCTCGGCATAGTCGACAATCCCATAAAAGACCGGCAGGCAGAAAATGACTGCGGTCGCGCCCGGCGGAATGGGGCGGCCGAAGAAGAAACCGCCAGGGCCGATCAGGCGCATCAGGCAAAATAGCAGTCCGGCCAGTACCAGCGGAAAGACCAGCTCCGGACCTAGATACATGGAATGCAGGATGGCCGCCGGATCGGGGTGATCCTTGAGGTAGCGCAGCTTGGCAGTGACATCTTCGGCCTCGTAGCCGCCGATGCGCGCGTCCAGCATCTCCTGCCCCGCCGCCGCATTGCG
>DASWOH010000335.1:0-45909 GCA_036398815.1 Rhizobium sp.
GGAGGGCGTGCTCAACATCGCCTTCAAGATCGCCGACGAAAACGGCCTGGCGCTGCTCGACCTCAAGGATTTCCAGGCCCTCCTCAACTACATGGGCGAAAATGCCAGCGAACTTTCCAGCAAGTTCGGCCTGATCTCGAAAACCTCCGTCGGCTCGCTGCAGCGGTCGCTTCTGGTGCTGGAGCAGCAGGGAGCGGAGAATTTCTTCGGCGAGCCGGCGCTGAAAATTTCCGATATCATGCGCGTCAACAACAATGGCTATGGGCAGGTATCGGTGCTCGCCGCCGACAAGCTGATGATGAACCCGCGCCTCTATGCCACCTTCCTGCTCTGGCTGCTCTCCGAACTTTTCGAGGAACTGCCGGAAGTGGGCGACCCTGAAAAGCCGAGGCTGGTGTTCTTCTTCGACGAGGCGCATCTGCTCTTCAACGATGCGCCGAAAGTGCTGATCGAGCGCGTCGAGCAGGTCGTGCGCCTGATCCGTTCCAAGGGCGTCGGGGTCTATTTCGTCACGCAGAACCCGCTCGACGTACCGGAAACCGTGCTCGCCCAGCTCGGCAACCGTGTGCAGCATGCGCTGCGCGCCTATACGCCGCGCGAACAGAAGGCCGTGCAGACGGCGGCCGAGACATTCCGCGCCAATCCCGACTTCAAGACAGCCGATGTCATCACCACGCTCGGCACCGGCGAGGCGCTGGTCTCCATGCTTGAAGCCAAGGGCGCGCCTTCGATCGTCGAGCGGACCTTGATCCGCCCGCCATCCGGCCGCATCGGTCCCCTGACCGATGCCGAGCGCCAGACCATCATCAACGCCAGCCCGGTCGCAGGCCTCTATGACGAAACCCTCGACCGCGAATCCGCCTACGAGATCCTCGCCGCCCGCGCCGGCAAGGCAGCCGATCAGGCGGCGCCCAAGGAAGATGACGCAAGCACCGGCGGCTGGACGCTTCCCGGCTTCGGCGGCGATAGCAAACCAGCTGGCCGAGGCCGTTCCGGCTACCAGCGCGAGACGGTCTTGGAAGCGGCGATGAAAAGCGTTGCGCGCACGGTCGCGACGCAGGTCGGCCGCGCGCTGGTGCGGGGGATTCTGGGAAGCTTGAAGCGGTAAAAAGGTTACCCTCCCCTTGAGGGGGAGGGTCGGACCGCAGGTCCGGGGCCGAGCGATCTGCGGCGAGCTCTGCCCGTCCGAATGTCACCCCCACCCGCCGCTTTGCGGCGACCTCTCCCCTCAAGGGGGGGTATTATATTACCTAACCGGCGCGACGAGCGAGAAGAACGCCCCTTGCGGGTCAGTGGCCTGGACGATCCAGCTGCCGCCGGGGACTTCCATCGGGCCGTTGACGATCTTGCCGCCGGCTTCGTTGATCCGGCCGATCGCGGCATCGATCGCCGGCACATTGAAGTAGAAATTCCAGGCCGGCACCGGCATCTCCGCCGGCTTCGTCATGATGCCGCCGAAGTCGCGGTCGCCGATCTTGAAGATCTTGTATTGGCCCATCGGCCCCATGTCGAAATCGGAACTCCCTTGCCAACCGAACATATCGCAATAGAAATCGAAGGCCTTCTGGCCGTCACCGGCATAAAGCTCGTGCCAGCCGACATAACCGGGCGCATTGGGTGCCGGCACCTCCCAGTCCTGTCCCGGCAGCGGTGTGAAGAGGCAGAAGGCGGCGCCATAGGGGTCGGCGACGACGGCGAAACGACCGACGCCGGGAATATCCCCGGGCTCGCGATAGACCTTGCCGCCCTTGGCCGTAATGGTTTTGGCCGCCTCATCGACATCGGGCACACTGATATAGCCGGTCCAGCAGGGCGGCGTTCCCATGGCCTTGGCCTCATCCGGCAGGATCATCAATCCGGCGATCGGTCCCGCGCCGGCGCTGAACAAAGTATAGGCCATCTCGATTGCCGGCATCCCGGCATCCTGAGCGTCCCAGCCGACGACCTTGCGGTAGAAGGCTTCCGCCGCCGCCATATCGGTGGTCATCAGCTCGTACCAGACAAAATATCCCTTCGTGGCGGCCATTGTCTCTCTCCCTATTGCTTGCGGCGGTGATTGACGATCATGGGCTGCTTCCGGCTCCGCCGGCTGGCAAGCCCTATCCATGACGTCTAAACACGACGCTCCGGATCTTTGTTCCCTCCGGCCTTCGACCGCGACCTCACGCAGCCAGCCTCTCACGCTTCAGTGACAGCAGGATTGCGCCTTGGGGCTCTCCTCATATTCGTCATGACGACGAACGAAAGACATGGTGCCGTCTTCGTTGCGGCCCTTGGGCGCGCGGTCGAGGATCATCAGCGTGCCGATCAGCTCTTCCGGGCCACGGGCATAGCTGGAGTAGGTATGGAAGATATTGCCGGCCTCTTCCTTGTAGAAGGCGCTGAGGCCCGGCAGTTCATCATGGCCTTCGGATGGGTCCATGCTGGTGAAATTGTAGAATATCTCCTCGCCCGCAAGCTGTTCCTTCGAAAAGGAGACGTGATAGTCGAAATTGAAATCGTCGGCGAAGGACGAGACCCAGGGGAAGTTCCAACCCATGCGCTTCTTGTAGGCTTCCACCTTCTCGATGGGAGCGCGGGAGACGGCGACCAGGCTGACGTCGTGATGATTGAGGTGCGGCAAGGCTCCGTCGAAATGATCCGCCAGGAAAGAACAGCCAGGACAACCCGCTTCCCAATCCGGGCCGAGCATGAAGTGATAGACGATCAACTGGCTGCGGCCATCGAAGAGATCGGCAAGCGTTTTCTTGCCTGTCGGGGTGTCGAAGACATAGGTCTTGTCGACCTTGACCCAGGGCAGAGCCATGCGCTCGGCATTGACGCTGTCGCGCAGATGCGTCGCCTCCTTCTCCCGGGCAAGCAATTTGCGGCGGGCCTCCAGCCAAACTTCGCGGGAAACGATCTGGTTCATTGTCCGCCCTCCTCCGGCGTTCATTATGCCAAATCTTGACAAATATATTGATATCAATATTATTTCATCATGTCAAATGTGATTGAGATTCCCTTCGAAACAACGCTTCTGGTGCGCGATACCTGCCTTTGCCTGCATGTGCAGCGCGCCGCTCGCGCCCTGGCACGCCGCTTCGATGAGGCGCTAAGGCCGCTCGGGCTCACCAACGGCCAGTTTTCCCTGATGATGTCCCTGAACAGGCCGGAGCCCGCGGCCATGGGGCCGATCGCGACCCTGCTCGCAATAGACCAGACGACGCTGACAGCGGCCTTAAAGCCGCTCGAGCGACGGGGCTGGGTGACTGTTCTCCCCAATCCCAGGGATCGTCGCGCCCGGCTGCTCAGCCTGACGTCGTCAGGCAAGGCGGTGCTTGCGGCTGCGGTGCCGATCTGGAAAGTGACGCATGCCGCGGTGGAGCAGCGATTGCCCGACGGTAACGGCGATGGATTGCGGCGGGATCTGCTGGCGCTGACCTGACCGCTATCCTCGCATCCGTGGATCGTCGCCGAAATCGCTGCGCGCGAAGCCTATGCGGCTTTTCGGAAACTCGCAGAGCGCCTGTACGCCGGTTGGCGACAGCCGGATGCGCCAGGTCTGGCGCTCGACAGGCTCGCGCGCGGCAAAGGCATGGGCAGTCAGAAGCGCGATATTCCTGCCACCCTTCGGATCGCGGACGGACCGGTAGAGGATCGCCTCGACCTTGGCCGCCCGCGCTGCGTCGGCGAGCGACTGGCAGGCTTCGTAGTTGACGGGATCGGCCCAGGCTTCTCGATCGCGTTCCAACGGCGGAAGCGTCAGATCGACCGCCTGCCCGGTCACAATCGCAGCCGCGAAGGCGGTGTATTCCGCGGCGTTGGCGGGCAACGGCGTCTCAGGAGAATCGCTGAAGAAAAGCAGCCGATAGAAGCTCATTTCCGCCAGTGCCGTTTCGACCTGTTCGGACGCGTAGAAGACGCCCAGCGTGCGCCCTGCCCTCCGGAAGCGCGAGCCATGCGGGTAGATCGCCCCATAGCGAAAGGGCGTGGCGAGCAGATAATCCAAGCCGGTGCATTCCGGCGGCAAGGCCGGTTTGCTCTCTTCCAATAGAGTCTCGATAAGCGCCTGCTCCTCCAGCGTGTCGACCAGCTTCAACGTCGAAACCTGATGCTGCGCCTCCACAAGCCGCCAATAGCGGCCGGAAATCGGCCGGGCCTCAGACGAGAGCGCGGCGGGCGTCCAGATAGGCAAGGACATCGGTCAATCCGGAAATGGACGTGATCTTTTCAAGCGGGGTTGCGCTGAAGGCGAGATTAGGGTTGCGCAGCCATTGCCGCGCCACGGCCTCGTCGCCGCCGACGATCGCATCGAGCGAACGGAAAAGGCGCACGAACAGCACGGCGAGCTCGAACGGCTTGCTGTGACGCTCCAGAAGGTGATCCTGCCGCTTCATGCGCGACACCGTCGCTTCCGACACGCCGATCACCGCCGCGAGTATGCGTGCGTTCAGTCCCAGTCGCTCGGCAGCATTGACGGCTGCCTTGGTGATGACCAAAGCCTCGCCGGGATTTGCATGACCTATCACTTGGGCATTTGTCATGGCCATATCCTTTCTCAAGAAAATATATAGCAACTTTCTTGCAAAAGAAAAAGAGCGGCGCACGGAAAAGCGCGTCGCTCTTTTTGTATCGTCTGCGCCGTCAATCCGGAGCGAGGGGAAGCCTGTTCTCAGGCAACCGTGACCGGCACTTCCGTCGAGGTGCGCAGGGCATGGCTGTAAGGGCAGACGATGTGAGCGGCGGCAGCGAGCTTTTCAGCTTCGGCCTTGTCCATGCCGGGGATGTGAACCGACAGCGCCACGTCGATGCCGAAGCCGCCGCCATCTTCGCGCGGGCCGATACCGACCGTCGTACTCACCTTGGTGTCTTCCGGAATCTTGACCTTCTGCTGGCCCGCGACAAATTTCAGGGCGCCGAGGAAGCAGGCGGAGTAACCGGCGGCGAAGAGCTGCTCGGGATTGGTGCCGGTGGCGCCGTCGCCGCCGAGTTCCTTCGGCACGGTCAGCGTGACGTCGAGAACGCCGTTTTCGGAAACGGCGTGGCCTGCACGGCCGCCGGTGGCGGAAGCTTTTGTGGTGTAGAGAATGGGCATGTCGGATCTCCTTTGCGAGTTGGGTGAACATTACATACAACACGATTTAATCGTGCGCAATATATTTTTGCAATTTGATTTTGAAAAGTGAACCTGTGACAATGCGACCAACAAGAAAATGGCGGAGCAGCGATGACAGACAAGGTGAACGGGCAAATAATCCCGGATGAGGAAAAGCGGCTGGAGCGGCAGCTTTGTTTTGCAGTCTATGCCACTGCGCACGCCTTCAATCGCGCCTACAAGCCGATCCTCGACCGTATCGGCCTGACCTACCCGCAATATCTGGTGATGCTGGTGCTATGGGAGAAAGGTTGCCTGCCGGTCAAGATCATCGGCGAGCAGCTCGATCTCGATTCCGGCACGCTGTCGCCGCTGTTGAAGCGTCTGGAACAGGCCGGCCTGATAGGCCGCGTGCGCGATCCGAAGGACGAACGGCAGGTGATCGTCTCGCTGACGGAAAAGGGCGCCGACATGAAATGCCAAGTCGGAACGATCATGGCCGCCATCGGCGAAGCCACCGGCTGCGACATGGATGAAATGGCCAGCCTGCGCGACCGGCTGCAACGACTAAGGGCGAATTTGACGGCCGAGTGAAAGCCGCCAAATCCGCCCGATCAAAAATCCAATACCAGCCTACGCCTGCGTCACCAGGATCGGAGCGCGTTCCGGCACCCGATCGTAGAGATCGATGACGTCCTGGTTCAGCAGACGGACGCAGCCGGAGGATACGGCTTTGCCGATGGAGCGCCAGTCCGGATTGCCGTGCAGGCGGTAAAGCGAATCCTGCTTGTTCTCGAAGATGTAAAGCGCGCGTGCGCCGAGCGGATTCTTCAGGCCGGGATCCATGCCGCCATTGGCGATCGAATATTTGACGAGTTCCGGCTGGCGGGCGACCATTTCGTCCGGCGGGTTCCAGCGCGGCCACTTCTTGCGCCACTGGATGACGCCCCGGCCCTGCCAGGCAAAGCCCTCGCGGCCGACACCGATACCGTAGCGCATCGCCGTGCCGCCCGCTTCGGTAACGTAGAGGTGGCGCTCGCGCGTATTGACGATGACGCTGCCCGGCGCCTCGCCGGTCGGATCGACGACGCGCTGGCGATAAAATTGCGGATCGATCTGCTGGTAGGGCACCGGCGGAATGAGAAAGCCGCCATCCTCCACGGCCGCGTAGATCACGGCCGGATCCGGCTGTTCGCCGTCATAACTGGAAAACCAGGTGCGGAAGGGGCGATAGGCCGGGGCGCCGGTGTACTGCACCGGGCTGACGACAGGGCCGCTTTCGACCGTGGAAGCGCAACCGGCCAGCGTCGAAACGGCGCCGATACCAGCAAAAGCGAGGAAATTTCGTCGGGAAAAAGAAGAAGGCAGGCTCATGTCGACAGCATCATTCCTGTTGGAAGGGAAGCGAGAACCCATGATAAACAAAGCTGATTCGGCTTCCCACGAGATTCGCAGAGACGAGAGCAAAACTAAAGAGCGCAAACCGGTCCGGCTATCGCACTTATGCAACATCACGAAAATTTGTTATAAACCATCGTTATAAAACGACGATTTCCGCCTTTTCGGGTACTCGATTGTAGAGATCGATCACATCCTGGTTCAGCATGCGCACGCAGCCGGACGACGCTTCCTTGCCGATCGACTGCCAATCCGGTGTCCCATGGACGCGATAAAGCGTGTCCTTGCCGTTCTGGAAAATATAGAGCGCCCGAGCGCCGAGCGGATTGGTCGGCCCCGGATTCATGCCGCCGCGCTCAGCCGAAATCGGCCTGATCTGCGGTTCGCGCGCCACCATTTCAGCCGGGGGCGTCCAGCGCGGCCATTTCGTCTTCCACTGGATGATGCCCCTGCCATGCCAGGCATAGCCGGCAGCGCCGAGACCGACGCCATACCGCATGGCCCGGCCGCCCGGCTCGATGAAATAGAGATAGCGGCTCCGGGTATCGACGACGATCGTTCCCGGCCTTTCATTGGTCCGGTAATCCACCTCCTGACGCAGGAATTGCGGATCTATACGCTTATAGGGCACGGCCGGCAGCGTGAAATCGTCTTCGCTCTGCTGCGCATACATGGCCTGATGCACGGGATTGAAGGTCGGCAGGCCGTAGGTCTGGTGGAACTGCGTGCGGAAGAGATCGCGCGATTGCGGTACCGGCTGCACCGGCAGGCGCTTCACCTTCTGCGGATCGATACCTTCGGGCCGATAGAAGACGGGCGAGGTCTCCTGCGCGAACCGGTCTGGATCGGTCGCGCCCGTATCGGGAATGATGCTGCAGGCGGACAGCATGGCAAGAGCCGCAACGGCGGCTAGGCGGCGGGAAACGGGCAAAAGATCGGCCATCATCGGGAACCAGTTGGAATAGGGATCAGTCGGCGACATGATGACCGGCCCGGCTGGCGCGAGGCTGGCGTCGAACGCAAAGATATTGCACCGACAGGTCAAACTCCTGTTTTCCCTCGCGCCGGCTTGGGCTAGACCATTGCGAGACGGAGGACGGCATGAATATCGACAGTCTCGACCCGAACCTTTTTGCGCCGGTAAGCCGGGACGCCTGGCTCAAGCTGGTGCACCGGGCGCTGAAGGGCGCGGATTTTGAGGAAGCGCTGGTATCGCACACCGATGACGGCATCGCAGTCCAACCGCTCTACGCCCGCCGCCCCGACGCCACTCCGCTACCGCGCCGCCAGACCGATGGCCCCTGGACGATCAGCCAGCGCATGGACGATCCGGACATCGACCGCGCTTTCAAGCAACTCGGCGAGGATATCACCAACGGTGCGAGCGGCATCGATCTCATCTCGAAAGCCAGCCCTTCCGCTTTCGGCGCCGGCATCGATGGAGGCGTGGACCGGCTTGCGGCAAGATTGACCGCCGCACTTTCGGGCAAGGATATCTCTCTGCGCCTGGACGGCTTTTCCCCTGCTTTTGCCGAGGCGCTTGCCGGCTCCTCCAGGCTTGCGATCCTGCATACCGGTCTCGATATGTTTGCGTCGGGCGACGCTATCGATGAGGTGGCAGGCAGTTTCCAGCGCCTGCAAAGCGCCGGATTTGCCGGCACGATCCTCAATGCCGACGGCCGCGCCGTTCACAATGCCGGCGGCACGGAAGCGCAGGAGCTTGCTGTCGTCGTCGCCTCCCTCGTCGCCCATTTGCGGCTGCTGGAGCAGGCAGGCTTCACCCCGGAGACGGTGCTGAAAGCCGCAAGCCTTTGCCTCGCGGCCGATCAGAACCAATTCGTCACCGTGGCGAAAGTCCGCGCAGCGCGGATGCTCTTTGCGCGCATCAGTGAAGCCTGCGGCGTTTCCAATCCGCCGGCCGCCCATCTTTTCATGGAAACGAGCTACGGCATGCTCACGCGGCTCGATCCTGAAACCAACATCCTGCGCAGCTCCATTGCCGTCTTCGCCGCCGGCACGGGTGGCGCGGACGAGATTTCCGTGTTGCCGCATACGCTCACCCACGGCATCCCGGACCCGCTGGCGCGGCGTCTGGCGCGCAATACGCAGACCATCATGATCGCCGAAAGCCACCTCGATCATGTCATCGATCCGGCCGCAGGCGCGGGCGGGATCGAGGCGCTGACGGAGGCTCTGGCGGAAAAGGCATGGGAGATCTTTGTCGGCATCGAGCGCGACGGCGGCTTGGCGAAGATTGTCGCCAGCGGCCAGTTGGCGGACATGGTGACGGAGGCGCGCGCAAGCCGTGCGGCAAAGCCGATCGTGGGAACGTCATTGTTTGCGATGAAGACGGAGCGGCCGGTTGTTGTTTTGGGAGCGCTGGGGCCTCTTGCTGGAGGCATGGGGCTGAGGCCGGTGCGGCTGGATGAGGTGGAGGCATGAGGGTGGCTGTGGAATTTGCGGAGAGTGCGTACCCCCCTCTGTCACTTCGTGACATCTCCCCCACAAAAGGGGAGATTGGTGGGAGTTTGCCGCCCGTTTCCGCAAAACAAGCCAACACAGGCTCAACATATGCGATGCTCGTTTGGGGCAAGATGGCCCCGCGCGTTACCAATCTCCCCCCTTGTGGGGGAGATGTCGCGAAAGCGACAGAGGGGGGTGACGCAGGCCCGGCATACACGGAGGTCTCGGTCCCATGAGCCCCATCCCTGACTTCAGCAAAATCGCCTGGAAGAAGCCCCAAACCAGGACGCCGAAAACCGATGCCCCTTCCTGGCAAACTCCGGAAGGCATCGCCGTCAAACGCGTCTACGACGCCGCCGACCTTGCCGGCCTGAATTTTCTCGACACCTATCCCGGCGCTGCCCCCTTCCTGCGCGGCCCCTACCCGACCATGTATGTCCAGCAGCCCTGGACCATCCGCCAATACGCCGGCTTCTCCACCGCCGAAGAATCGAATGCCTTCTATCGCCGCAATCTCGCGGCCGGCCAGAAGGGTCTCTCCGTCGCCTTCGATCTCGCCACCCATCGCGGCTATGACAGCGATCATCCACGCGTTGCAGGCGATGTCGGCATGGCGGGCGTGGCGATCGATTCCATCCTCGACATGCGCCAGCTCTTCGACGCCATCCCGCTTGATGAAATGAGCGTGTCGATGACCATGAACGGCGCGGTGCTGCCGGTGATGGCGCTCTATATCGTCGCGGCGGAGGAACAGGGCGTTTCCGAGGACAAGCTCTCCGGCACGATCCAGAACGACATCCTCAAGGAGTTCATGGTCCGCAACACCTATATCTATCCGCCGCAACCCTCGATGCGGATCGTGTCGGACATCTTCAGCTATACCAGCCAGCGCATGCCGAAATTCAATTCGATCTCGATTTCCGGCTATCACATGCAGGAGGCCGGTGCGACGGCGGATCTGGAGCTGGCCTATACGATCGCCGACGGCATCGAATATGCCCGCGCCGGCGTTGCCGCCGGGCTCGATATCGACAGTTTCGCGCCGCGCCTCTCCTTCTTCTGGGCGGTCGGCATGAACTTCTTCATGGAAGTTGCCAAGATGCGCGCCGCACGATTGATCTGGGCGGCTCTGCTGCGGAAGAATTTCGCGCCGAAGGACCAGAAATCGCTGGCGCTGCGCACCCATAGCCAGACATCCGGCTGGTCGCTAACGGCGCAGGACCCGATGAACAACATCATCCGCACCATGGTCGAGGCCATGGCGGCGACGCAGGGCCATACGCAATCCCTGCACACCAACTCCTTCGACGAGGCGCTGGCGCTCCCGACCGACCACTCGGCCCGCATCGCCCGCAACACGCAGATCCTGCTGCAGAAGGAATCCGGCACCACCGATATCATCGACCCCTGGGGCGGCTCGGCCTATGTCGAGCGGCTGACACATGACCTGGCGGCCTGCGCCCTCACCCATATCGAAGAGGTCGAAGCGCTCGGCGGCATGGCGAAGGCGATCGAGAAGGGCATTCCGAAACTCCGCATCGAAGAGGCCGCCGCCCGCACGCAGGCGCGCATCGACAGCGGCCACCAGACCCTCATCGGCATCAATTTCTCGCGGCCGAAACAGGATATCGAGGTCGATGTGCTGAAGGTGGACAATTCCGAAGTCCGCGCCCGGCAGCTCTCGAAATTGCAGCAATTGAAGGGCACCCGCGAGACCGCGGTGGTGGAGAGCGCCTTGGAGGCGCTCACGGATGCCGCGCGCAACGGCACCGGCAACCTGCTCGATTTCGCCGTCAAGGCGGCGCGGGCGAGAGCGACGGTCGGCGAGATCTCGCTGGCGCTGGAAAAGGCCTATGGTCGGCATGTCGCCGAGATCAGAACCATCTCCGGCGTCTACCGCAAGGAAGTCGGCACGACCGATCCGGTCTTCAACAAGGCCATTGCCAAGGTTGAGGCCTTCCGCAAGGCGCGCGGCGAAAAGCCCCGCATCCTCGTCGCCAAGATGGGTCAGGACGGCCATGACCGCGGCCAGAAAGTCATCGCCACGGCCTTTGCCGATCTCGGCTTCGACGTCGTCGTCGGCGCGATGTTCCAGACGCCGGAGGAAGTTGCCGATGTCGCGGTGCGCGAAAGCGTCGATATCATCGGCGCCTCGTCGCTTGCCGCCGGTCATCTGACGCTGGTGCCGGAACTGAAGGAGGCGCTCAGCCGTCGCCATGCTGCCGGCCGCATCCTCATCGCGGTCGGCGGCGTCATCCCGCCGCAGGATTTCGCCGACCTGGAAGCCGCCGGCGCGGATGCGATCTTTCCCCCGGGCACTGTGATCGCGGAAGCGGCAGGCGCGCTGGTCGATCGGCTGATGAAGTGACAGCTTACTGCGCAATTCCGGACGGAAAAACCGCTGCGCACTTTTCCTGGAATTGCGCTAAGCCGCCACGCTCTTGAAGAACTGGATGCTCTGCTCGATTTCCGCCGGCAAGGCTGAAGTGTGGTTGCCCTGAACGGTCGCAACCTCGATCTTCGCGCCGCCGGCAACCGCACGCTTGGCAAGCAGGCCGACGCGGGTGTCGAAATGGATCTCCTCCGTGCCGTGCATCACCTTCAACGGGCATTTGAAGCTATGTGCATAGCAGAGCGGCGAGCGCATCTGGAATTCGCGCGGGTTCTTGACGTTGAAACGGATATCCTCGGGATAACGATGGAAGAAGGCGAAGGCGTCCGGATTGCCGGAGATCGGAGCAGTGGCCCGGAAGCGCTTGGTCGACATCGCCGTCAGCATCGCCAGCGTGCCGCCAACGCTGTGGCCGGCAAGAAACAGGCGATGCGGGTCGACGCCGGGAAGATGGCGCAGGCGCTCTGAGGCGGCGAGCACGTCGGAGACCTCATCGTAGAAGCCGGAGAAATTGCCCTTCTGGCCATTTTCGCCGCGCATCGACGGGATCATGACGACATAGCCCGTATCGATGTAGGGCTTCATCAGTAGCCAATGCCCCTGGCCGATGGCATTGCCGCCATGCAGGAAGAGCACCGCCGGCCTCGGCTTCGGCGTGCGTTCGTAGCGCGACACCCAGGCGACCAGCTCAAGCTCGCCGCCGAGCCCACTGCGATAAAAGATCTGATCGGCGCCGGAAGGGGCCACCAGCGGCTCGTATTTATCAGGCGCCGGCCCCTTGCTCAGAAGATCGGTGCGAAACCTGTGGCGCTCCTTGGCATAATCGCCCGCCAGCAAGGGTGGATCGACCGGTGCATCGGCCGTTTTGGCAACCGGAGCCTTGGCATCCGGGACCTTGGTGTCGGCTGCCCTGGCGATATTGGGAGCCAGGAGAGTTGCGGCAAGACCGGCAAGAACGATGCGACGGCTGGGGAGAAATGCGTTGTCTTCAGACGTTGTCATATGCGTTGTCCAAATATCCCCCGGCGGAATTGATATCTGCACGGGTTGAAAGACGAGGCCAACTCACATTGTAGTGAGGAATCGACCTGTCCTTATTCATCAACGGCGGGAGCCTTGGCGTCAATTAGCGACACCAAACTTTCCAGCCGGTCCGCCTCATAGGGCGGCTTGTCAGGTCTGAGACGGGAAATTCGTGGAAAACGCATGGCGACGCCGGACTTGTGCCGCGTCGAGCGGTTGATGCCTTCGAAGGCGACTTCGAGGACAAAACCGAAATCGCGGTCAGCCCGCACCGCGCGCACCGGGCCGAAGCGATCGACCGTATTGTTGCGCACGAACTTGTCGAGCACTTCGAGCTCCGCATCCGTGAAACCGAAATAGGCCTTGCCGACCGGCACGAGCTGCTCACCCTCCGGCGTCAACGACCAGACGCCGAAGGTGAAATCGGAATAATAGCTGGAACGTTTGCCATGGCCGCGCTGGGCGTACATCAGCACTGCGTCGACATTGTAGGGATTGCGCTTCCATTTGAACCACGGCCCCTTGGCGCGGCCGGCGAGATAGGCGCTGTCGCGGCGCTTGATCATGACGCCTTCGATGACGGGATCCGGCGGGGAAGAACGCAGCCGATCCAGCTCTTCCCAGGAGGTAAAATCGACCAGCGGCGACAGATCGAAACGATCATGGGGTGCGGCCTCGACGATCTCCGTCAGCCGCTCGCGCCGGTCGAGAAAGCCACGTGCGCGCACGTCCTCTTCACCGTCGAACAGCAGATCATAGGCGCGGATCAAGGCCGGATATTCCTCCAGCATCTTCGTCGTGACCGTCTTGCGGTTCAGCCGCTGCTGCAGGTCGGAGAAGGTGCGCGTCGGGTTGTTGGAACGCGTCGTGCCGCCGATCAGCAGCTCGCCGTCGACGACGCCTTCGAAGCTGATCGCATCGACGATATCGGGGAAGGCACCGGAGATGTCGTCGCCGGAGCGGGAATAGAGCTTGGCTGTCGCGCCCGCCCGCGAAAGCTGGACGCGGATGCCATCCCATTTCCATTCGGCGGCGAAATCCTTGGGCTCCAGCCCATCGAGATCGCCAGGCTCGACCGGATTGGCGAGCATCACGGAATGAAAGATCGCCGGCGTCGCCAGCACCGGCCGGTCTCCCCTGCCCTCCAGCCATTGGAACAAGCTTTCATAGGGCGGCTGCAGCCCGTGCCACAGCGTTTCGATCTCGGTCACGTCCTTGCTGCCCAGCTCCGCCAGCGCCTGCTTGGCAAGGCGCGCCGAAACACCGATGCGCAATGCTCCGGTCGCAAGCTTCAGGAAGGCGAAGCGGCCCGACGTGTCCAGCCGGTCGAGCAGGTCGCGAACGAAGCCGCGCACCTCGGTACGGCCGAGCGCATTCATGCCGCGCACGACCTCGCCGAGCCTCGGCTGCTCGCCGGGCGGGCGGACGATATCGCTTTCCTTGTCCCAGACCAGCGAGATGGTCTCGGCGAGATCGCCGACATAATCGTAGGAATAGCGGAACAGCACCTCGTCCATGCGCTCCAGCACCAGTTCGCGCAGCATGGCCGGCTTGACGTTGCGCACCTCCAGCGTGCCAGCGATGGCCGCAAGCCCGTAACCGCGGTCGGGATCGGGCGTATCGCGGAAATAGTCGGCCAGCAGTTTCAGCTTGCCGTTGCGGCTCGGCGTCAGCACCAGGCGGTCGAGAAGATCGGCGAAAGCTTTCATCAGTCGCCCTCGTCTTCATAGCCGATCAGATGCAACGGCTTGGCCGTAATGCTCTGCAATTCGCACCAGCGCACGAGAGCTTCCTCGCGCCCATGGGTGACCCAGACCTCGCCCGGCTTCAGCTCCAAGATCGTCTCGGTCAGCTCCGGCCAATCGCAATGATCGGAGATGACCAGCGGCAGCTCCACACCGAGCTGCTTGGCGCGCTGGCGCACCATCATCCAGCCGGAGGCAAAGGCCGGGAGCGGATCATGAAACCGCCGCGCCCAACGGTCGGAAAAGGCCGATGGCGGCCCGACGACGATGGCGCCCTTGAAGATGGACTGATCCCGGCTTTCCACCGTTGCCGGCAATAATTCGCCAAGCGCGATGCCCTGCCCGGTATAGTAGTCGCACAGGGTCTCCAGCGCGCCGTGAATATAGATCGGCCTGTCGTAGCCGGCATCGCGCAAGAGCCGGACGACGCGCTGCGCCTTGCCGAGCGCATAGGCGCCGACCAGATGGGTGCGCTCCGGAAACTGCCTGAGCGACGCCAGCAGCTTTTCCATCTCCGCCATCGGATCTGGATGGTGGAAGACCGGCAATCCAAACGTCGCCTCGGTGATGAAGACGTCGCAGGGAACCGGCACATAGGCCGCGCAGGTCGGGTCCGGCCGCCGCTTGTAATCGCCGGAGACGACGATGCGCAGCCCATCCTTCTCCACTGCGATCTGCGCGGAGCCGAGCACATGCCCGGCCGGATGAAACCGCACCTTCACGCCGTTGAGTGTCACTTCCTCGCCGAAACCGACCGCCTGCTCCGATCCGGCGAAGCCGCTGCCATAGCGTATTCGCATGATGTCCAGGGTCTGGCGGGTGCCGAGCACATGGGCATGGCCGGCGCGGGCATGGTCGGAATGTCCGTGCGTGATCAACGCCCGCTCCACCGGCCGCACCGGATCGATATAGAAGCCGCCGATCGGACAGAACAGCCCCTCGGGGGCGGGATAAAGCAGTTGCTCCGGTCTCATAGGGAAAAGATAGTGTAATTTACGCAATTATGTAGCGATCATCGATGCTTTTCGATTGAGCCCGCGCTCGGACGGCTGATCGGGCAGGTCGAAGACCAGGACATCCTCGCTATGCGGCCTCGCCTTGGCAACGACGACACCGTTCGGGTCGACGATCGCGCTGCTGCCATAGCTCAGCCAGCCATCGTCGTTGGCGCCGACAACATCCGAGGCCATGACCCAGCACCCCGTATGCCTGGCGCATATCTGCAGGCTGGAGATGCCCGGCTTATGCCACATCTCCGCCTTGTGCGGCCGCAGCATCAGATTGATGGGATTGCAGATGAGGCGCGCACCCTTTCTGGCAAGCCTGGATGCCGTGTAGGGATATCTGAGATCGGCGCAGATATTGATACCGAAGCGCCAATCGGTGAGCGACCAGATCGGGAAATCCGTTCCCGGCGTACAGCCGCTTTCGAGAGGATGCGCCTTGGCATAGACCCCCACGATCCGGCCGGCCTTCGCGACGACTGCGCTGTTGTAAATCGCTTCTCCTCGCCGCTCGAAAAGGCCGATGATCGCTGTCGTTCTCCCCGAGACGCAGCGGCCGATCAAGGCATTCAGGGTGGGGTCATCGAGAGCAAGTGCGCGCCGCCTGGCAATGGCGTCGTTGTAGCTGTGCCCCTGAAGATAGCATTCGGGGAAAAGAGCGAGGTCGATGGCTTGGCCGTCCGCCCATGCCAGGTCGCGCGCAAGCACATCGCCCACCTTATCGACGGCGTCGAATAGTGCCAGACGTTGAAAGGCCGCGATCCGCATGGCGAAGGGCTAACACGCTTCGCGAGTCGCCCACAGAGCGGCGCGTGATTATTTCCACGTCGGCGCAGGGGTAAACGAAGGGATAAAATGGAAAGCCTGTCGGTCATTTTCGTACCAGAATGGGACAGATGCGGATGGCACGCTTTCTGCTTCCGTGAGCATTGTTTCGGGAGTTCGTCATGATGCAGCGCCGCGCGTTCATCGCCTACATCGCCGCCTCGACCGCGACCGGCCTGCTCGCGCCGCGCGTCTTTGCAGCGCCGCTTGCCAAAATCGCCGGGGCCGAAATGCGCGGGCCGATCGACGCCATCGTCTACAAGACGACGCCAGGCACCAGCGATGTCAGAAGCGGCAAGCTGCAGACGATGATCGACAGTGCCGCGCGCGACAACACCCCTCTCTTCCTGCCGCCTGGAAATTACAATGTCTCGAACCTGACCCTGCCGGACAATACCCGCATCACCGGCGTGCCCGGCGCCTCGCGGCTGGTCTATGGCGGCGACGGCCATCTGATGAGTGCCGACAAGGCCAGGCGCATCGAACTCTCCGGCCTCGTGCTGGATGGCGGCAATCGCTGGCTTGCCGACTATGCCGGCGGGTTGCTGCAATTTACCGGCGTCGACGAGGTGCTGATCGACAATTGCGAGATCGCCGGCAGCCGCAAGCATGCGCTGCAACTGGAGCGCTGCGGCGGGCGGATCGAGCGCAGCCGGATATCGGGGGCCGCCGATGCCGGCCTTTATTCCGTCCAATCAGCCGGTTTGACGGTGACAGGCAATACGGTCGAGGATTGCGGCAATGGCGGCATCCTCGTCCACCGCTGGGACAAAGGCGAAGATCGCAGCATCGTCACCGGCAACCGCATCGCCCGCATCGGTGCCAACGACGGCGGCACCGGCCAGAACGGCAACGGCATCAACATCTTCCGCGCCGGCGGAGTTCTGGTGTCTGACAACCGGATCGCCGATTGCGCCTTCACCGCCGTCAGGGCCAATTCGGCATCGAATGTGCAGATAACAGGCAATCAATGCCTGCGCTCCGGCGAAACGGCGATCTTCTGTGAATTCGAATTCGAGGGCGCTATCGTCAGCAACAACCTCGTCGATGGTGCCGCGAACGGCATCGCGATCGCCAATTTCGACAAGGGCGGACGGCTTGCCAGCGTCACCGGCAATATCGTCCGCAACCTGTCGCTGACCGGCCCCTACCCGCAGGAAAGCGGTTTCGGTATCGGCATCTCCGCCGAAGCCGATACGCTGATTGCCTCGAACATCATCGAGAACGCCCCACTCTGGGGTCTGAAACTGGGCTGGGGTCCCTATCTCCGAAATCTCGTCGCCACCGGAAACATCATCCGCCAAACCCCGATCGGCTGTGTCGTGTCCGTGGTCGAAGGCGCAGGTTCGGCGGTGATCTCTGACAATCTGTTCCAGCAGGTGGAAAAAGGCGCGATCGTCGGATTCCGCTGGGACAAGCCTGCGTCGGGCGATTTGACGGTGAAGGGGAGCGAAGAGTTTCCGCAGCTGACAATCGAGAAAAACAGGCGGGCCTAGCCCCTATCTCCAGTTCGGCGGCCGCCGCTCGAAGAAGGCGGCAAGCCCTTCCCTTGCCTCGTCGCTCTCCCAGGCCTCCACTAGCTGCAGGATGACGCGATCAATGAGTTCGTCGGTGATCGGCATGCCGAGAGAGCGGGCCAGCGCCTTGGCGCGGGCGGCTGCCTGTGGCGAGGCGGCAAGGAAATGGCGGATTTCGGATTCGACGGCTTCGTCCAGTGCATCCTCGGGAACGACGCGGGACAGCAGGCCGGCGGCATGGGCCTGCCAAGCGTCGATGATCTTGCCGGAGAGGAAGAGCGGGCGGGCATTCGCTTCGCCGATGCGGGCGACGACATAGGGGCTGACGGTGGCCGGGATGATGCCGAGGCGCACCTCCGTCAGCCCGAAGCGGGCGGTGGCGGCGGCAATCGTCATGTCGCAGACGCTGAGGATGCCGATGCCGCCGCCGAAGGCATTGCCGTGCACGCGGGCAAGCAGCGGCTTCGGCATTTCGTTCAGAGCCTTGAACAGCATCGCCAGCCGGCGGGCTTCAACGACACGACCGGCGCGGGTAGCATCGAACTGGGCGCGCATCCAGCCGAGATCGCCGCCGGCGCAGAAGCTTGTTCCCTCGCCCGTAAGGACGACGACGCGCACGCGCGCATCACGGCCAAGGTCATGGGCGGCCTCGGTGAGCGCATCAATCATCTCGGCCGACAAGGCGTTGTGCTTTTCCGGACGCGCCAGGGTGAGCTCGGCAACACCGCGTTCGTCGATGGCGATGCGAATCGTTTGCGATGTCATGCGGCGCTCCTGAGGCTGCGGGCGAAGGCGGCAGCGTGGCTAAGTTTCTCCTCATCGAGGCCGGTCTCGAAGCCGTGTGTCGTCAGATAATCGTGAACCGCGACAGTATCGACATTGCCTTTAGCGCCCGGTGCAAAGGGGCAGCCGCCGAGGCCGCCGGAGGCGGCGTCGAACACGCGCAGGCCGCGTTCCAGGGCAACGGCGATATTGTCCAGCGCCCGGCCCGACGTATCGTGAAAATGGCCGGCCAGCATGGCAGCTGGTAGCTCGCCAAGCACGGCCTCCAGCATCCTGTTCACCGCCTCCGGCTTGCCCTGGCCGATCGTGTCCCCGAGGCTGATCTCATAACAGCCAAGATCGCGCAGCAGCCCGACAACATTGGCGGCATTCGCCGGCGGCACCGCACCTTCATAGGGGCATTCGACCACACAACTGACGTAACCGCGCAGGGGTATGCCGCGATTGCGGCACGCCTCCGCCACCGGCCGGAAACGCTCGATGCTCTCGGCGATGGAGCAATTGATGTTGCGCATCGAGAAGCTTTCGGAGGCCGAGGCGAAGATCGCCACCTCTTCGGCACCGGCGGCAAGAGCGGCCTCAAACCCCTGCATATTCGGTGTCAGCACCGCATATTTGACATCAGGCTTGCGCTTGATCCCGGCCATGACCTCGGCGGCGTCGGCAAGCTGCGGCACCCATTTCGGGCTGACGAAGCTGGTGACCTCGATGCGCTCGAAACCGCAGTCGGAGAGCAGGTCCACCAGCTTGATCTTGTCGTTCGTATCGATCAGCCGCTCTTCGTTCTGCAAGCCGTCTCGCGGTGCCATCTCAACGATGGTGACATGGTTGGGAGCGCGGTCGATCATGCCGTATCCTCCGGCCGCAGCGACAGCAGTACGGCGCTTTCGCTGGTCTGGTCGCCTTCGCCGATATTGAGGCTCTCCACCACGCCATCCCGCATCGCGGCCAGTGTCAGCTCCATCTTCATGGCTTCCATGACGATCAGTGCCTGCCCCTTCGCCACCACATCGCCCTCCCGCACCCGCACGATCTTGATGAGGCCGGGCATCGGCGCGATCAGCCGGTCGCCACCGGCGGCCACCTCAGCCCCACCGTCCAGCGGATCCGGCCAATGGAAATGATGGGTGCGGCCGTCGAGGAAGAGCGTCATGCCGTGCGGCGTGCGGAAGACGGCGGTGGTCAATTGCCGGCCGTCGATCTCCACCCTGAAAGCATCGTTGCCGCGATCGATAAGACGAACGGTGATAACGCGATCATCGATATGCACCGAGAAGAGATCCCGTCCTTTCGCACTCACGCGGCATTTCGCCTGGCCACCGCCATGATGCAGTACGACAGCTCGACTTGCATCGCCCCAAAGCTGCCAGGCACCAAGTGATTGCCAAGGGTCGTCGCTCGGAGCCCGCGTCAGTCCACCCACCTCAACGATGCCGGCAATGGCGAGGGCGATATCATCCGGCACCTGTACCGACGTCAAAGCCTCCATCTCGCGGTCGATCAGGCCCGTATCCGGATAACCGGCGGCGAAATCCGGCTGCTCGCTCAAGCGGATCAGGAAATCGAGATTGCTCGCCGTTCCGGCTACCTGCGTATCCCGCAGCGCCCGCGTCAGCTTATCGAGCGCCTCTTCGCGGGTTGGAGCGTGAACGATGAGCTTGGCGATCAGCGGGTCGTAGTATGGCGTGATGCTGTCGCCCTGGCGCACGCCGGCGTCGATGCGAACATCGTCCTCGGGAAATCTCAGATGCGCCAGCGTGCCGGTTGCTGGCAGGAAACCACGCGATGGGTCTTCGGCATAGAGACGCGCCTCGAAGGCCCAACCGTCGATGGCGAGTTCGGCCTGCGTCTTCGGCAGTGCCTCGCCGCTGGCGACCCGCAATTGCCATTCGACCAGATCGACCCCGGCAATCGCCTCGGTAACGGGATGCTCGACCTGCAGGCGCGTGTTCATCTCCATGAAGAAGAACCGGTCCGGCAACAGGCCCTGAGAAACATCGGCGATGAACTCGACCGTGCCGGCGCCGCGATAGTCGATGGCACGGGCAGCACGGACTGCCGCCTCGCCCATGGTGTTGCGCATCTCCTCCATCATGCCGGGCGCCGGCGCCTCCTCGATCACCTTCTGGTGCCGCCGCTGAAGCGAACAGTCGCGTTCGAAGAGATGCACGACATTGCCGTGGCTGTCGCCAAACACCTGGATTTCGATGTGACGCGGCTGAATCAGATATTTTTCGATCAGCACGGCGTCGTCGCCAAAGGCAGATTTCGCCTCGCGCCTCGCCGCCTCCAACGCTGCCGCAAAATCCTCCGGCCGGTCGACGCGGCGCATGCCCTTGCCGCCGCCACCGGCACGCGCCTTGATCAGGAGGGGAAACCCAATTTCACCTGCACACTCCGCGAGGAACGCCGCATCCTGCTTGTCGCCATGATAACCGGGGACGACCGGCACGCCGGCCTGCTCCATCAGCGCCTTGGCCGCATCCTTGAGGCCCATGGCACGGATGGAAGCCGATGAAGGGCCAATGAAGGTCAGGCCTGCCTTCTCGACGGCCTCGGCGAAATCGGCGTTTTCCGAGAGAAAGCCATAGCCCGGATGGATGGCCTTCACGCCGGATCGCTGTGCAGCCGCGATGATCCGCTCCTTCGAAAGATAACTCTCGCTCGCGGCAGCCCCGCCGATATGAACAGCTTCATCGGCAAGCGCCACATGCAAAGCACCGACATCGGCGTCGGAATAGACGGCGACCGTGCGAATGCCCATCCGCCTTGCCGTCCGGATGATCCGGCAGGCGATTTCTCCGCGATTGGCGATCAGTATCTTTGAAAACATTGTTCTCTCACATCCTGAACAGGCCGAAGCGCGTGTCCTCGATCGGCGCATTGAGCGCGGCCGAGAGCGACAGTGCCAAGATATCGCGGCTCTTGCGCGGGTCGATGATACCGTCGTCCCAGAGGCGCGCCGAGGCATAGAGGGGGTGGCTCTGGGTTTCGAACATCTTCAGCGTCGGCGCCTTGAAGGCGGCCTCTTCCTCTTTCGTCCAGGGCTTGCCGGCGCGGGCCAGTGCCTCGCCGCGCACCGTTGCCAGTACGCCGGCCGCCTGCTCGCCGCCCATGACGGAGATACGGCTGTTCGGCCAGGTCCAGAGGAAGCGCGGCGAATAGGCGCGGCCGGCCATGCCGTAATTGCCGGCGCCGAAGGAACCGCCGATCAGCATGGTGATCTTCGGCACCTTCGTCGTCGCCACCGCCGTCACCAGCTTGGCGCCGTGCTTGGCGATGCCCTCGGTCTCGTATTTCCGGCCGACCATGAAGCCGGTGATGTTTTGCAGGAAGACCAGCGGGATCTTGCGCTGCGAGCAAAGCTCGACGAAGTGCGCGCCCTTCAGTGCCGATTCCGAAAACAGCACGCCATTGTTGGCGATGATGCCGACGGGAATGCCGTGGACATGGGCAAAGCCGCAGACCAGCGTCGCGCCATAGCGCGCCTTGAACTCATCGAAGCGCGAACCGTCGACGATGCGGGCGATCACCTCACGGACATCATAGGGCGTGCGCAGATCGGAGGGCACGATGCCGAGGATTTCTTCCGGATCGTAGAGCGGAGGCTCCGGCGCACGCAATTCTACGGTCACCGGCTTGTGGCGATTGAGATTGGCGACTGCCTGCCGGGCCAAAGCCAGCGCATGGGCATCGTCGCGCGCCAGATGATCGGCAACGCCGGAAAGACGCGTGTGGACGTCGCCGCCGCCAAGATCTTCGGCGGAGACGACCTCTCCGGTCGCGGCCTTGACCAGCGGCGGCCCGGCGAGAAAGATCGTCCCCTGCCCCTCGACGATGATGGTCTCGTCGGACATGGCCGGGACATAGGCTCCGCCCGCCGTGCAGGAGCCCATGACCACGGCGATCTGCGGAATGCCGGCCGCCGACATATTGGCCTGATTGTAAAAGATGCGGCCGAAATGATCGCGGTCGGGAAAGACCTCATCCTGGTTCGGCAGATTGGCGCCACCGGAATCGACCAGATAAAGGCAGGGCAGATTGTTTTCCGCCGCGATCTCCTGCGCCCGCAGATGCTTCTTCACCGTGACCGGATAGTAGGTGCCGCCTTTGACCGTGGCGTCGTTGCAGACGATCATGCAGTCGCGACGGGAAACGCGGCCGACGCCGGCGATCAGGCCCGCGCCCGGCGCTTCATCGCCATAGAGGCCATGTGCAGCCGTCGCACCAATTTCGAGGAAGGGCGTCGCCGGATCGATCAATCCCGCCACCCGGTCGCGCGGCAGCATCTTGCCGCGCCCGACATGCCGCTCGCGCGCCTGCGCACCACCGCCCTCCGCCGCCCGCAAGGCCGCCGCCTCGGCCACGCCGTTCGCCTCAAGCATGGCGACGCGATTTTCCCTGAACCGGTCCGAATGGGTGGAGATTTCTGATTTCAGAACGGTCATTGACTTAGCCTATTTGCTACCATATTTTGATACCGACAATGTGCCGCAACGGAACGACCCATGAATTCGAAACAGCGGCAGACGTTGGAAGCGATCTTCATCAATCCGGTGAGAGCCACCATTAAGTGGCAGGATATCGAAGCACTGCTGGTTGCGGTCGGCTGTGAGGTGTCGGAAGGAAATGGCTCCCGCGTTCGTTTTACGTTTCGCGGTCGAACATTGTTCATCCATCGACCGCATCCAAAGCCAGACACGAAGCAATATGTCGTTCGCACCGTCAGGGAGTTCCTGACAGATTTGGGAATAAAGCCATGAGACCTTACAAGGGTTATACCGGTTCGGTGGAGTTCGATGAGGACGATATGGTTTTCCATGGCCGTATCGTCGGCATCAAGGATATCGTCACCTTTGAAGCAGAGACGGCGCAGGAACTGGTGCAGGCCTTCCGCGACAGTGTCGATGATTATCTGGTATTCTGCGCGGAGAGATCGCAGGAACCCGATCGGCCGTTTTCCGGGAACCTGTCCCTGCGCATGACTCCGCGCCTGCATCAGCAGGTCGTTCGAGCAGCCGGGAACAAGGCTCAATCCGTCAACCAATGGATCACCGATACGTTGATGGAAGCGGCCTCACGGGATGCAGAGTCGGCTTCCATGGTTGTGAAGGCATAGTTTACTCTCCCTTGAATTCGCTGATGTCTCGCTTTCAACATCAGACGGTCTCGCCGAACAGCTCTCGCCCGATCAGCATGCGGCGGATTTCGGAGGTGCCGGCGCCGATCTCGTAGAGCTTGGCGTCGCGCAGCAGCCGGCCGGCGGGGTAGTCGTTGGTGTAGCCGTTGCCGCCGAGGGCCTGGATGCATTCGAGCGCAAGAGCCGTCGCCTTTTCGGCCGAGTAAAGAATGCAGCCGGCGGCGTCCTTGCGGGTCGTTTCGCCGCGATCGCAGGCGGCGGCGACCGCATAGACATAGGCGCGGGCGGCGTTCATCGTCACATACATGTCGGCAAGCTTGCCCTGCATCAGCTGGAATTCGCCGATCGGCTGGCCAAACTGCTTGCGCTCGTGCAGATAGGGCAGCACGACGTCCATGCAGGCGGCCATGATGCCGAGCGGGCCGCCGGAGAGGACGACGCGCTCATAATCGAGGCCCGACATCAGCACGCGGACCCCGCCATCGACCTGACCCAGCACATTCTCCGCCGGCACCTCGCAATCGATGAAAACCAGCTCCGATGTGTGCGAGCCACGCATGCCGAGCTTGTCGAGCTTCTGGCCGACGGAGAAACCCTTGAAATTCTTCTCGACCAGGAAGGCGGTGATGCCGCGCGGGCCGGCATCCGGCGTGGTCTTGGCGTAGACGACCAGCACTTCGGCATCCGGGCCGTTGGTGATCCACATCTTGCTGCCATTCAAAATATAGCGGTCACCGCGCTTTTCGGCATTGAGCTTCATCGAGACGACGTCGGAGCCGGAGCTGGGTTCCGACATGGCGAGCGCGCCGACATGTTCGCCGGAAATCAGCTTCGGCAGGTAGCGTGCCTTCTGCACCTCATTGCCGTTGCGGTTGATCTGGTTGACGCAGAGATTGGAATGGGCGCCGTAGCTGAGGCCGACGGAGGCCGAGGCGCGGCTGATCTCCTCCATGGCAACCGTATGGGCGAGATAGCCGAGGCCGGCGCCGCCATAAGCTTCGTCGGCGGTGACGCCGAGCAGGCCGAGATTGCCCATCTCCCGCCAGAGCGGCATCGGAAAGCCGTTGTTGCGATCGATCTCGTCGGCAAGCGGCGCGATACGCTGGCCGGCAAAGCGGCGCACGCTATCACGCAGCGCCTCGATCTCCTCGCCAAGCGCGAAATTCAGTCCCCCGTCATACATGGCTTTCTCCTCCCGCTTCTCTCCTGAGCATCACGCCGCGTCGGCGGGAACGTGCTGCTTCTCTTGCGGCATGTCATAGGTCTTCAGCTTGTCGGCGATCCGCGCCATGACCTTCCGGGCGGCCTCCTCCTTGACCGGTCCGTAGCCTCTGATCTCATCGAACAATGACAGAATAGCAAGCGCCTCCGTCTCATTATCCGCGCGCAGACGGCTGAGGACGCGCTCGGCGATTGTCTCGTATTCGCCGATCAACCGGCGCTCCAGCCGGCGTTCCGGCATATAGCCGAAGGGATCGAAGGCAGTGCCGCGCAGCCGTTTCATCGGTGCGAGCCGGCGCAGCAGCGGCAGGATCCAGGGGCCGAACTCACGCTTCCTCGGCCGGCCGTTCGGGTCCTTGCCGGCGAGCATCGGCGGGGCAAGGTTGAGAACCAGCTTGAAATCGCCTGCCATCTCGTCGCGCAGATGCGCTTCGAAGGCAGGATCGGTCAAAAGCCGCGCCACTTCATATTCGTCCTTATAGGCGAGCACACGCGCATAGGTAACGGCAACAGCGAAGGGCACCTTGTCGGAAAGCTGGACCTTGGCGGCCGCAGCCGAGGCGCGCGTGACGAACGCGGCATAGCGGTCGGCAAGGGCGGCATCCTGATAGGCGGTCAGGTGTGTCTTGCGATGGGCGATCAGCTCGTTGAGGCTCATCTCCGCCAGTGTCTTTTTCGCATCCGGCTTCGACATCATCTCGTGCACGGCCTTCGGATCATGCGCCAGCAGCCGGCCCCAATGGAAGGCGGAGAGGCTGGCCTTGACCGCCACACCATTGAGCTCGATTGCCTTTTCGATGGCTTCCAGCGACAGCGGCAGCAGGCCACGTTGCCAGGCAAAGCCGGTGAGCAGGATATTGGTCGACATGGCGTCGCCGGTGACTTCGCTCGCGACATGGCCGAAATCGAGGAAGACGGATTTGTCGGAGACGGTCTTGGCGATGGCATGCTGCACCGAGCCGACCTTGAAATCGAAATCGCGGTTGCGGACGAAATCGGCGACCGGCATCAGGCCGGTATTGACGATGGCGGCGGTGCGGGCGGAAGAGCAGAGCGTGATCGCATCCTTGGACGCGCCGACCACTTCGTCGGCGGAAAGCAGCAGGTCGGCGCCGCCATTGACGATGCGCGACGAGGTCACGTCGGCCTGATTATGTCCGATGCGCAAATGGCTCATCACGGCGCCGCCCTTTTGCGCCAGGCCCGCCATATCGAGGATCATCGGCACCTTGCCGTCGAGATGGGCGGCCATGCCGAGGATGGCGCCGATGGTCAGAATGCCGGTGCCGCCGACGCCGGCGATGGCGATATTCCACGGCCGCTCGCCGATATCGGGAACCTCCGGCATTGGCACGTTGGCATCCGCATGTTCCAGCGCCTTGCGCTTGCGGCGCTTACCGCCATGGACGGTGACAAAGGAGGGGCAGAAGCCCTTCACACAGGAAAAATCCTTGTTGCAGCTCGACTGGTTGATCTGCCGTTTGCGGCCGAATTCCGTTTCCAGCGGCTCGACGGAAATGCAATTGGACTGCACCGAGCAATCGCCGCAGCCTTCGCAGACGGCCGGGTTGATGAAGACGCGCTTGGCCGGGTCTTCAAGGAGACCACGGCTGCGACGACGACGCTTTTCGGCGGCGCAGGTCTGGACATAGACGATGGCCGAGCAGCCCTCGGTCTCGCGCAGCGTCAGCATGACCTGATCGATATTGTCGCGGTGCAGGACCTTGACGCCCGGAGCCAGATCCGATGCCTGATAGGCCTCCGGATTTTCCGAGAGCAGATAGATCGGCTTAACACCTTCGCCGTGCAGCTGGCGGGTCACGAGTTCCGGCGTCAGATAGCCGTCGATCGGCTGCCCGCCGGTCATGGCGACGGCGTCGTTATAGAGCAGCTTATAGGTGATATTGACCTTGGCGGCGACAGACTGGCGGATGGCGAGAATGCCCGAATGAAAATAGGTGCCGTCGCCAAGATTGGCGAACATGTGCTTCTCGTCGGTATAGCGGGCGATGGCCGTCCACGGCACGCCTTCGCCGCCCATCTGCGTAAAGGTCTCGGTGTTGCGGTCCATCCAGGTGACCATGTAGTGGCAACCGATGCCGGCCATGGCGCGGCTGCCTTCGGGGACGCGGGTCGAGGTGTTATGCGGACAGCCGGAACAGAAGAACGGCGTGCGGTTGACCGGAGCGACATGGGTGCGGCTGATCTGGCCGCGCTCGGCGAGATAGGTGAGCTTGCCGGCGATGCGATCATGTAGCGAAGGATCGAGATCGAGCTTGACGATGCGGCCGGCAATGGCGCGGGCTACCGCGCCGACGGTCAGCGCCGCCGACAGGCTGAGATAGGGCTTGTCATGCTCGTCGAACTTGCCGACGATGCGCGGGCGGACATCGGAGCGCCAGTTGAAGAGCTGCTGCTTGATCTGGTTTTCGATGATCTCGCGCCGCTCCTCGATGACCAGCACCTCATCCAGCCCCTCGGAGAAATGCCGGACCGCTTCCGGCTCCAGCGGCCAGGGCATGCGGACCTTCAGGATACGCAAGCCGATCGCCGCCATTTCCCTCGGGCCGATCTCGAGTTCGCGCAGCGCCTGCAGCACATCCTCGTAGGCTTTGCCGGAGGAGATGATGCCGAAGCGGGCGTTGGGTACGTCATGGGTCACTTCATCGACGCGATTGGCGCGGGCAAAGGCGATGGCCGCATAGGCCTTGTAGGTCTGCAGGCGGTCGTCCTGCACCAGCGGCGGATCGGGCCAGCGCAGGTTCAGGCCACCGGGCGGCAGCTCGAAATCGGTGGGCAGCGCGAATTGGCGTCTTTCGCCGGAGAGATCGACGGCGGCCGTCGTCTCGATGGTATCGGCGATGAACTTCATGCCGACCCAGCAGCCGGAATAGCGCGACATGGCGATGCCGAGCAGGCCGTATTCGAGGAATTCGTGAATCGAGGAGGGATAGAGGACCGGGATGACCGCCGACATGAAATCATGGTCGGTCTGGTGCGGAATGGTGGAGGATTTGGCGGAATGGTCGTCGCCGGCAAAACAGAGGACACCGCCATGCTTCGAGGTGCCGGCAGCATTGGCATGTTTCAGCACGTCGCCGGAGCGGTCTACGCCTGGCCCTTTGCCATACCAGATGCCGAGCACACCATCCTTGCGAACGCCGGGCGAAAGCCCAACCTGCTGCGTGCCCCAGACGGCGGTGGCGGCAAGGTCTTCGTTGATGCCGGGCTGGAAGGTGACATCGTGCGCGTCGAGGTAAGTCCTGGCTTTCAGAAGCTGCTGGTCGTAACCGCCGAGCGGCGAGCCGCGATAGCCGGATATGAAGGCGGCGGTGTTGAGACCGGCGGCGCGGTCACGCCGCATCTGTGTCATCGGCAGACGCACCAGCGTCTGCAAGCCGGTCATGAAGACGCGGCCCTCGTCTGCGGTATATTTGTCGTCTAACGATACGCTGGTCGCAAGCATCTGCTCTCCTCCCGAGATCGCAGTCACCAATTGTGCATGGATTTTTTCGCCGGATGCCTCCTACCGCATCCGATGAAAACCATGGTTGCAATGTTAGCATGCGCCAATGCTAATTTCCGAACGAAGGCGGTATGTGCACGGCATGATTTGCAAAGATTTCGGGCAGTCTGTGGATATTTTCGTGCTTGTCTTCGGTGCCCACCATCCGCCCTCGCCCTTCGAGGCTCCGGCTTGCAGCCTCCGCACCTCAGGGTGAGGGCTAGTCTTTTGCAACTAGTCGCCATGTTACCCTGCATTTCGCGGTAAGCCCCTCCGCCTCATCCTGAGGTGCATTTCGGAGCAAAGCGCAGAAATGCCTCGAAGGACGGGGCGGCCCCCGGCTCCACCCATCAAACGCTTTCATCCGGATATCAGCGAACACCCCTTCCTTTCACCAATACGCGCCAATAACCTCGCTCGACTCAAAAACGTCGGAGACGGAACATGCTGACAATCTATGGCGTCTATCGCTCGCGCGCTTCCCGCAATTACTGGATGGCCGAGGAACTCGGCATCGAATTCAAGTCCGTGCCGGTCCTTCAGGCCCGCCGGCTGGATAACCCTTTGAGCGCCGATGCGCCGCTCAACACTCTGTCGCCGGAATTTCTGGCCGTGAATCCCATGGCGATGATCCCCAGCATCAAGGACGGCGATCTCGTCATGAACGAATCCCTGGCGATCAATCTCTATCTCGCCCGCAAATATGGCGGCCCGCTTGCCGGCAAGACGGTGGAGGAAGAAGGGCAGCTTTTGATGTGGACGATGTGGGCGGCGACCGAAGTCGAGCCATACAGCATCGCGCTCGTCAGGATCTACGACAATGGCCTTGAGAATAGCGAGGCCGGCAAGGCCGGGATCGCGGTTGCCTGCCGTTCGCTGAAGAAGCCGCTGGACGTGCTCGAACAGCATCTTCGGAGCCAGGATTATATTGCCGGCAATCGCTTCACCGTCGCCGACCTCAACGCCGCCGAAGTCCTGCGTTATGCGCAGACAGAACAAGAGCTGTTCGATAGCCACCCGAAGGTGAAGGCCTGGATCGAGCGGTGCCAGTCGCGCACTGCTTACAAGGCGATGCAGGCGGCACGAGCCAAGGAACCCGTCTGAGGCCGGCTCACTGGAAGAGCCGCATGCTCGCTTCCATCTCTTCGCGGATCCAGGCCTTGAAGGCGGTTACCTTCTTGGCTTCCCGCACGCCTTCGGCCGTGATGAAATAGTGGCCGAAGCCTGTTTTGGCGCGGATGCCGAAGGGATCGACGAGACATTGCTGTTGCAGCGCATAGGCCGCCAGCGTCTGCCAGGCGAGCATCACGCCCTGGCCGGCCATGGCGGCGTCGAGGCAGAGCGAGGCATCATTGAAGATGTGCCGCTCTTCCATGCATTTGCCGGTAAGGCCGGCCTCTTTCAGCCAAACATCCCAGGTGAACATCGCGTGCCCGTCAATGACCGCGGGCACTTTCAACAGATCGGCCGGCTCCTTGAGCGTGGCGGCGATCTGCGGCGTGACGACGGGAAAGACCTCCTGCGCCAGCAGCAGCTCGGATTTGACGCCCGGCCATTGCCCGCTGCCAACGCGGATGCCGATATCCACATCCGACGTTGCCGGATTGACCAGTTGCGTGGTGGCGTCGATGCGCAGGCGGATATCCGGATGACGCTTGGCGAAACGATCAAGCCTATGCACCAGCCAGCGGGCGGCGAGAACCGGCGCGACCGAGATGGTGAGAATATTGTCGTCGCGATACTGCGCGACGGTCACCGCCGCCGATAACGCCTGAAATCCCTCGCGAAGCCGCGCCAAGACCGCGATCCCCGCCTCCGTCACCGCCATGCCCTTCGGGGTGCGTTCGAAGACCGGCCGCCCCAGCTGCGCCTCGGCCTTGATCACCTGCTGGCTAACCGCGCCGATGGTGACGCCAAGCTCATCGGCCGCCGCCTGCAACGAACCTAGCCGGCCGACCGCCTCCAGGGCACGAAGCCCGTTCAGATGAACGCTGTTGAGATTTTTCATATAGAATATCTATATCAGCGTCCTGGCATTCTCAATTGAAATAGGGCGAAATTCGCGCGATCATCGCGGCATGGATCGAGAAACAGCCACCGTCTCGCCGACCGACGCACCCTAAGGCGCATCGCGGCGGGAAAACAAGGAGGCATACCATGTCGATACTAAAGCTTTTCTTCAATCACCTGCTGGACGAGGATCGCCAGCCGCAGACCGATCCGCTGCAACACCCGGCCCTGGCGGCGATGTCGCTGGAAGAACTGGCGGACCTGCCGCTGATGCCGGAAAATCTCGGGCGGAAAGCGGACGAGCGAGATATGCGACCGACGGAATGCGTATGAGGAGAGGCTAAACACGGCCCAGCTCGACATGAAGCCGAACAGTGAGAGCCACGCCATTCTCCAACGCCTTCTGCGGCTCGTAGCCGTTACCCGCCTGTTGAAGGTCGAAATCAGTACCCATTACGGCCTGCCGGCCCTGAAGGTCGGTGGCAAAGCGTTTGTTTCCGTCAAGAATGCCGAAACCATTGTGCTGTCCCTGCCCGTCGACCGCAAGGAACAACTGATCGAGATGGCGCCGGAGATCTATTTCCAGACGGATCACTATGTCGGCTGGCCGTCGCTGCCGCTGCGCATCGCCGAAATCGGCGATGCCGAATTACAATTGCGGTTGATCGAAGCCTGGCAATTCCGCGCGCCGAAAAAGCTGCGGACCGCCTTCGACGCTATCTGATCAAGCCTGCTGGGCAGCGATTGCCCTTTGCACAGCCGGGCGTTCCAGCATGCGGGCGTGATGAGTGCTGACCTTTTCGAAGCGGGCCAGATCGACGCCGTCGCCGGGCAGCCAGCGCGCCAGGGTGAAGAGATAGCCGTCGGCGACGGTATAGTGCTCACCCATCACCCATGGACCCTCCAGCATCGTCTCTTCGATCAGCGCAAAACTTTCGCCCATGGTCTGCGGCACCTTGGCCTTCATCGCCTCGATTGCCGCCGCATCGTCGCTCCAGCGATGGCCGCGCATCTTATGCGCATGATTGATATGCACGGTCGAAGCGAGATAGCTGTTGAAGGCCTGCATGCGGGCAAATTCGAACGGATCGTCGAGCGGTGCCAGCTTTGCCTGCGGGGCGATCTGGGCGACGTAGGCGAGGATCGCCACATTCTCGGTGATGACGCCCTTGTCGGTAATCAGCGCGGGAACACGCCCCTTGGGATTGATCGCCAGATACTCCGGCGAACGCTGTTCGTTCTTGGCGAAGCTGATGGGCCGGGCTTCGTAGGAGAGACCGGATTCTTCAAGCGCGATCAGGCTTGCGAGCGCGCAGGTGCCCGACGCAAAATACAAATTCAGCATGACATCGATTTCCGCTTCGTTGGAGACTGGGCAAACTATAGCTGGTTTGGATTTGGACGAAAGCCATGATCGTCAGCGGAATGTGGGGCCGATCCTCGTGGTTCGAGGCCTTGCCGCATTCGCTAGTGCTGCTGCGTCAAGACACCTCAGCATGAGGGCGGAATTCGATCCGCGACCGAACGGGAAGGGTTAGCCCTCATGGCGAGGCGCGGAGGCCTTCAGAGCTTGTCGAAGACGGCCGGAGCCTCGAACCACGAGGGCGGGTGATCGGTCTTCAGACGCAGCCCGGCACATCCTCCAGCCGATGCCAGACGGGAATGCCGCGTTCGCGGGCGATGCGGACGTCGTTGTCGGCGCCCTTGGATTCGCCCGGCAATCTCAGAACACCCTCGCAAAGTTGCAGCAGCCGGTGAGCGACCGGATGGAAGATCTCCTCGTAGAGATCGTCGCCGATGCTCTTGCCGCCGGCCGCGTGCCAGACCGGCAAGGCGACCCATTCGCCAATCATCGGCAGGTGCCCCGCCCTGAAGAGCGCATGGGACGGCTCTTCCAGCCGCTTGAGATTTGCGGCCATCTTTTCGGGATCGTCCCCGGTTCCGGAGCGATAGGGTCCGGCAATCAGGATCAACATGTCACATCTCCTTTTTCTCCTGCTTCCTGCAGGAATTTGCACGAAAATGCATTAAATTTCTTGATTGTCGACTCATTTTTGATAAATTCGCGATACATCATGACTTATCGTGCAAAAGCAGGCAACATGCTCACCAGTCAACGAAAGACCCTCATTCTCGATATCCTGCGCCGCGACGGCCAGGTGATCGCCAAGACGGTTGCCGACGATCTCGGCTTATCCGAGGACACGATCCGCAGGGATCTGCGGGACATGGCAGCGGAAAAGCTGCTGAAGCGAGTGCATGGCGGCGCGTTGCCGCTCACGCCGGAGCTACCGGATTTCTCGGCGCGGCAAAACGTATCGTCGGAGGCGAAGCGGCAGCTCGGAGCCTATGCGGCGGGGATGGTTCGGCCCGGAAAGACCATTTTTCTCGATGGCGGCACCACCAATGCGGAGATCGCACGCCACCTTCCTAGAGACTTCGCCTTCACCGTCGTCACCCACAGCCCGACGATCGCTGGGGAATTGGAGCATCACCCGACAGCCGACGTCATCCTGATCGGCGGCAAGCTCTACAAGCATTCGATGGTGGCAACGGGTGCCGTGGCAATGGCGGGGATCTCGCTGATACGGCCGGACATCTTCTTTCTCGGCGTCACCGCCATCCACCCGGCTCGCGGCCTTTCAACCGGCGATTTCGACGAAGCAGCCATCAAGCGGCATATCGCGCAATGTTCGGCCGAAACCTATGTGCTGGCGACGCGAGAAAAGCTGGATGCCGCTTCCCCGTGCCACATCCTGGCCATAGCGGCAGTTTCGGGCATGATCGTGCCGTCCGACGTTGCAGAGGAGAGCCTGGTGCCCTATCGGAGCACGGAGGTTCCTATTTTTACTGTGTGACGACAGAAGGATGGCACGCGTTCCGTTCGCCGATTCCCCATCGACAGAGGTAGCAGGCTCCGAATTGCTTTATCGTGACCATGAACCGGTCCAACAACGGCCTTAACCTGCGGGAATATGGACCCATCGAATGATCGTAGGGTCATTCATCCAAAGCGGCTTGCAAGGATCTGGACCGGGCATGAACGAACGTCGAACTCATCAGCTCTTCGAGATCAGCGTTTTGTTGAAGGGGGCGCATGCGCTGATCGAATGTATCGGTGGAACAGTGCTTGCACTCATCAGCACCGATACGATCGTTCGTTTGGTGAATATGCTCACACAAGAGGAATTGATCGGGGACCCCAAAGACTTCATCGCAACCCATCTTCTTGCCTGGGCGCAAGGTTTCTCCGTCGCGAGCCAGCACTTCTACGCCTACTATCTGCTGAGCCACGGCCTGGTGGAAGTGCTGCTCGTCATCGGCCTTCTCAAAGGCAAGATGTGGGCCTACCCGGCGTCCTTGGCCGCTTTGGGGCTTTTTATCGCCTATCAGCTCTACCGCTTCACCGACACTCATGGGATCGGACTTCTGGTGCTGACTGCCTTCGACCTGCTGGTCATGATCTTGATCTGGCATGAGTACAGGCTCGTTCGGCGGCATCTGCCGGTCAACTAGGGCAAACGCATACCGGGCGGACGGGAGCGGTATCCTATGCTGTCAGCGCCGCCGCCGTCCTGACATCGCCGACATGGGTGCGGTTCCAGTTTTTGAGTGCCTTGTTGGCCATGGCCATCAAACCGGCATGGACGTCACCGCCCTTTTCGAAAAAGCGGGCGAGCGTGGCCGCTACCATGGCTTCGGCGGCACGCGTGGCGCCGTCATCGCATTTGACCGCGATCGCAATGCCCTGCTCGGGAATCGCCGCGCAGAAGACGCCTTCGGCACCGGTCTTGGCGAAGATCTTGCCGGGAGCGATCTGCATCAGCCTGGTGCAGGCGCGGTCGGTGCCGGCGACATAGAAGGGCTCGGCCATGCAGGCGTCGAACAGGCGGCGGGAAGCCCTGGCGCGCAGCGGCTCCAGGCCGTTGCCGGTCGCCATCCTGGCAAAGCCATGCGCCAGACTTTTTAGCGGCACGGCGTAGCTCGGGATGGCGCAGCCGTCGGTGCCGCAATTGTCGTGACCCAATGGCGTGCCCGTCAGGCTCTGCATCGTCGCGCGGATCTGCTGCTGCAGCGGATGGTCGTAGCCGACATAGCCCTTGGGATCGATGTCCTGATGACAGCAGGCGCAGATGAAACCGGAATGCTTGCCCGAACAGTTGTTGTGAAGCGCCGTCGGCTTCTCCATGGTGCGCGCCTGATGGATGAGCGTCTTCTGGTCGAAGGACCAATGCTCGCCGCATTCGAGCGTCGCAACATCCCGGCCGGCGCGCGCAAGCATCGAAGCGGCCAGCGCCACATGCTCGTCCTCGCCATTGTGCGACGAACAGACCAGCGCCAATTCCTTGTTGCCGAAACCATAGGCATCCGCCGCACCGCTTTCGACCAGCGGCAAAGCCTGCATCGCCTTGCAGGCGGAGCGCGGAAACACGCCGCTCTCGATATCGCCGAGCGAGAAAACCGACTTCCCGTCACCATCGACCACGGCGATCGAACCGCGATGACGGCTTTCCACGAGATTTCCACGGGTGACTTCGACGCAGACGGGATTGGACATGATGGAGGGCACTCTTCGATTTGCGGGATGACGTATTGTTAGCCGCTGGTTGGAGGGTTGCCAATCGGCATGAGAGATGAAACCGGCTTGGGAAGGTTGAGGTATAGGCCTGAAAAGGAATCTGGTCGGCAGACTGGTTGGCGCTGTTATCTTGCGCAGAGCTGATCTGGAGAAGTCCATGCCGCAATCGGCGCGAACCATGCATATCGATTTTCCAAATGAACTGCAGTCCCAGGTCGATGATCTTGCTGCGCAGACCGGTCGCTCGCGCACCGATATCGTGACGGATGCAGTGGAAACCTACCTGCGCAATCAGGCACGTTGGCAGCAAGACATGGATACCACGTTGAAAGATGTGGATAACGGCCTGGGTTATGCCGGCGACGATGTATTCGCATGGTTGGAGAGTTGGGGAGAGGATGTGGAGCTACCGCCGCCTGCCCTTTTGCCCAAGCAATAGCTCCACCTATGGATATTCGCTTTTCGGCAATGCCATGCGTGATTTTCAGGAACTCAAGCACTGGCTGCGACCATTGATTCCGCAGGGATACGGAAACGTCTTGTCGCCGCAATACAAACCCTGAAACAGCAACCATATTCCTGCCGCCCGACAATACGCGAGCATGTTCGAGAGCTCGTCGAGCCTCGATATGGGTTCATAGTCCCCTGCATCGTCCGCGATCAAACGGTTTGGATACTTCGGGTCTATAACGCCAGACGGTATCCGCTCAACCATACCGATTTTCCAGGCTCAGCTGATCCCGTTTGACGTCGCCCGAGCCCGATAAGTAGCGCCTCGCCCCGGGCAGAACGTGCTCCTTATGGCTCCATGCGCCGATGGCCCTGCCCGGCCTCGTCGCCATCGCCATGTCGTTCACGCTCAAGCCAGCTTCAACATGATCTTGCCGATGTGATTGCTGGTCTCCATCAGCCTATGCGCGTCGATGACGTCGTCGAAGGCGAAGGTCTTGTAGATGACGGGGGCAATCGTGCCCTCGTCGAGCAGCGGCCAGACCTGCGAGAGGAGATCGTCGCGGATGGCGCGCTTTTCTTCCGCGGTGCGCGGGCGCATGGTCGATCCCGTCACCGTCAAGCGCTTGACCATGATCGGCTGCAGGTTGGCCTTTTCGGCCACCGCGCCGCCGAGGAAGGCGATGATCGACAGGCAACCGTCTTTCGCAAGCGAGGCCAGGTTCTTTTCGAAATAGGCAGCGCCGATCATGTCGAGGATGATATCGACGCCATGGCCGGTTTCCGCCTTGATGACCTCGGCGAAGTCTTCGTCCTTGTAATTGATCGCCCGCTTCGCGCCGAGCTTCTCGCAAGCCTCGCATTTCTCCTTCGAGCCGGCGGTGGCATAGACTGTGGCGCCGAAGGCGCGGGCAAGCTGGATCGCCGTGGTGCCGATGCCGCTGGAGCCGCCATGGATCAAGACGCTCTCACCTTCGGTGAGGCCAGCCATCTGGAAGAGGTTGGCCCAGACGGTGAAGAACGTCTCAGGCAGCGCCGCCGCGCGAACGGCATCATAGCCATTCGGGAACCGCAATGCCTGACCGGCAGGAAGAACGCAATATTCGGCATAGCCACCGCCATTGGCGAGACCGCAGACCTTGTTGCCGATGGAAAATTCCGTGACGCCGCGCGCGACATCAACGACCTCGCCGGCAACTTCCAGGCCGAGTATGGGACTGGCATCCTTCGGCGGCGGATAGATGCCCTGCCGCTGCGCTACATCCGGCCGGTTGACGCCGACCGCCTCGACCCGAACGAGGATCTCGCCGTCCTTCAACACCGGCAGGGGCTTGCGGGCAATGGTCATGACCTCGGGCGCACCGAAGGACGGCAAATCCACAAAACGCATTTCAGACGGCAAGCGCATGGCTCGTTTCTCCTCATCCCAGCAAAGCAATGGAGATAGTTTAGCCCATGTCACTTGAAAAGAAGCTGGTACGACAGGGCGTCAATTCGTCTCGCCCAGGCTCAGGAGCGAAATGCCGATTTCGCTCTCCTTCGCCCTTGCCTTGATGCCGGCGATCGAGGTGCTGACGCGGTTGATATCGTCGATGACCAACCCTTCGGGCAGCTCGAGAATGCCGATGGAGCACCGCATCAGCGGAAACATGGCCTCGCCGCCGCTGCGGTCATGGCCACGGATACGGCCAGCGGCGCGATCCTCCGCCGAATAGAATTCCAGCACATCGGCGTGGAAATCGGCAAGCAGCCTATCCAGGATCTCGCGCAGCTCTTCCACGGTCCAGCCGGAGACGCCGATGAAGAAATCGTCGCCGCCGACATGGCCAAGGAAATGGCGCTCGGCGAAGAAATAGCGCCGCATCAGGGCGGCGAACAGCGAGATGGCGTGATCACCGAAATGGAAGCCGTAGGCATCGTTGAACGGCTTGAAATTGTCGAAGTCGCAATAACAGAAGTGCCTGACCTCATCGCCGTCGCGGCCGGCATTCTGCATGAAATCATGAATGGCGCGATTGCCCGGCAGGCCGGTGAGCGGGTTCTGGTCCTGG
Source organism: Rhizobium sp. (assembly GCA_036398815.1). Classification (GTDB taxonomy): domain Bacteria; phylum Pseudomonadota; class Alphaproteobacteria; order Rhizobiales; family Rhizobiaceae; genus Rhizobium. The sequence continues at coordinate 37,184 of DASWOH010000335.1, forward strand.
GCGACCTTGAGCTGCTTTTCGTTGATGACCTTGATCAGCGAGGCGGCCGAGACGATGCCGGCATAATGCGTGCCCTCGGTGACGATCAGGCAATCGCTGCTCTCCATATTGGCGAAGATCGCCATCAGCGTGTCGGCATCGGAATCCAGACCGACGATCGGCGCCATCTCGACGAAGTGGGAGATCGAGCGCTCATAGACCTTGTTCTTCAGAAGGTCCCGGCCGAAGGGCTGGTAGATATATTCCTTGAGCTGATACTCGTGGATGATGCCGCGCGGCTCGCCATTGGCGTTGACGACGGGGAAATAGGCCCGGCGCGGATTGCGGCGGAAAAGTTCGAAAACGCTGTCGATGCTGTCGTTCTCGCGGATGGTCGGCAGCACCTCGATCTGCTTGCGGATGAGAATTTCGTCCAACGATTGGCTGTTGCGCGCCATCTTGCCGAGATCCTGCAGGTGCGGAAAGGCGGGCTTCAACTCGTTGACCAGCATCGTCGGGCGGGCAATGAACCAGCCCTGGACGAGATCGACGCCGAATTCGCGGCAGGTCAGGAACTCCGCCTCGGTCTCGATACCCTCGGCAATGACGCGGGTGCCGAGGACATGGGCGATATTGACGATGTTTCTGAGGATATGACGTTTGCGGGCGTTGCGATCGATATTGGCGACGAAATGCCGGTCTATCTTGAGATAGTCGACGGGATAATCGGACAGAAGCTTCATCTCGCCATGGCCGACGCCGAAATCGTCGATCGCCAGCTTGAAACCGGCATCGCGCATCTTGGCAACCAGATCGGAAAACTCCGGCACGCTGGTATTGTCGAAACGCTCGGAGAGTTCGAAGCAGACGGAGGACGGCGCAATGCCGGCCTTCTTCATGTGCTGCAGCAGACCATCGACCAGCAGGTCGCCCTGCGGGATGAGGCGGACATCGAGATTGAGGAAAAGGGTCGCGGTGCCAGCATTGGGGAGCGTTGCGAATTTCGCCAGCGCCCGGCTCGTTACCATCTGCTCCAGCCCCAGGAGTTGGCCGGTGCGCTCGGCCTCATCGAGAATCTCGATCGGGCTCGAGAAGCCGATCCGCTCCTGCCCACGCATCAGGGCTTCATAGCCGAACACCGTACCCGTGCCAGCTTCGACGATCGGCTGGAAGGCATTTTCGATCACGAGTTTGGCGAGCGCGACAATCTGGTCGCTGGCATACCGGCGCAATACGCCAGGCTCGACGGCGGCAGTCAGGGACATGCCAATCTCCACTAAAGAATTTTTGATCTAAGTTTTTGAGTAAGATTTTGGATTTATCGCGTTTTCGGCCCAAGATGGGCCACAGGCGTCAACGAAACCTTTCCCGCATGTGAAAGTTTCGTGAATAGTAAAAGAGCGTTAACCAAAAATACAGCCGCCTCGATCCGGGGATTGGCGACCATTGCCCCCGCAAGATGCGACGTCCTCGACACTCAGTTATGCCGACCTGCTTCCGCCTCGTAGTCGGCGAACATGTCGGCAACGCATCGGCTGCTCTTTGCCACACCATCAGGATCGTTGGCCGCGTGCGGCACATCGCAAATCTCGCCACGTTTGCGCGCGGCATCCCACATGCGCAAGGCTTCGCGCACGACTTCGCTGCTCGATGCATAAGTACCGGTGTCGACAGCCGCTCGGATGCCGGCGGCTTGAAGCGGAGAGATGGAAACCGTTACCATCGGCATGATATTCCTCCCTTGTAATTCTTAGGCAGAATTCTTCGCTGGAGACCCGCTCCAGATGTGTAGCCGAAGCCTTCAGAGCGCGTCTCCATGAACACGCATGCTCCCGACTCTGGCACCGAGTACTCAGTCGTTCAGTGCCGCTGCATTCCGCATGACAGCCCTCAGAGAGTAACCCCGCTCACGCCTCTTGTCAAAAAGTCGCACTTCGTTACCGCCGGTTGTACGCGCTTCTATCGCCTGAGCGCAAAGCCGAAAGCCATCAGCGTCCAGCCCTGGAACGTCAGGTCGACCGCCAGAAACACGCCGAGAACCCAGAGGCTGTTGACCGGCCAGCCGAGCGCAATGGCAATGCCGGCAAGCGCGGTGACCACGCCGCCGATGACGATCCAGATCCAGCCCAGCTCCGGCTTCAGCTTGCGGCCGACCCAGACGCGAAATGTGCCGGCGATCAGCAACGCGATGGCAAGAAAGAGCGTCAGCGCTTCCGAGGCGAGCAAGGGATTGGCGAAGGCAAGAATGCCGGCGAGCGTATAGAGCAGGCCGCTCAGCACCCAGAACAGGATATGCTCCCATCCCCGCACCTGAAAGGCGTGCGCCAGATGAATGATGCCGCCGATCAGCATCAGCATGCCGACGTAGTAGACCGACGCGACAGTGGCGACGAAAAGATTGCCAAAGGCGATCGCGCCGCAAATGAGTAGAACAACGCCGAGCCCTACGAACCAGCCCCATTTTTCGCGCATCGCAGACGGGGAAACCTCATCCAGAACATTGACCATGACTGTACCTCCTCCTTCAAAGAGTATGGCACAGAAATGCATCTCGGAAAGGGGTTCCGGATTTTCAGCGCATATCGGGTCCCGCCAGGCATTTTTTTATTGATTGATCAGTCAATCAAAAATACACTCGCCGCAAGCTCAGGGGTAATTTATGCCGAAAGTCGGAATGGAACCGGTGCGCCGCAAGGCGCTTGTGGACGCGGCGATGCGCGTGATCGGCGATCACGGCTCGCTGACCGTCACCATGTCCGAAATCGCCAAGCAAGCGGGGGTATCCCCGGCGCTTGCCCATCACTACTTCGGCAGCAAGGAACAGTTGCTGATCGAGACCGTCCGTCATCACCTACAGCGGCTGCGCGACAGCACGGTGACGGCGATGAAGGCGGCAAAGACACCGCGGGAAAAACTGTCCGCCGTCATCCATGTCAGCTTCCACGCCGATCAATTCGCGCCGGAGACGATTGCCGCCTGGCTCGCCTTCTATGCCGAGGCGCAAAGGTCCGAAGAGACGCGCCGCTTCCTCGTCATCTATGCGCGGCGGCTGCGCTCCAACCTGCTCGCCAACCTCAAGGCGCTGTGCTCGCCCGACGATGCCGAACGCATCGCCGAGGGCGCCGCCGCGATGATCGACGGGCTCTACATCCGACAGAGCCTGAGATCGGCGCCGATCAGCATCGAAGCTTCGATCGCGCTCACGGAAGACTACATCAATACCCTGCTTGCGTCGCTTTCCCGAAAGGCCCCTTTTCAAAAGGATTGATAAAATGACCCTCAAAGCCCAGCCGAAAGCCTCGCATTTCATTGATGGGGAATATGTCGAGGATACCGACGGCACCGTCATCGAAAGCATCTATCCGGCAACCGGCGAAGTGATCGCCCGGCTGCATGCGGCCACCCCCGCCATCGTCGAAAAGGCGATCGCCGCTGCCAAGCGCGCGCAGCCGGAATGGGCGGCGATGAGCCCGATGGCACGCGGCCGCATCCTGAAGCGCGCCGCCGATATCATGCGCGAGCGCAACCGCGAGCTTTCCGAACTGGAAACACTCGACACCGGCAAGCCTATCCAGGAAACCATCGTCGCCGACCCGACCTCGGGAGCCGACAGCTTCGAATTCTTCGGCGGCATCGCGGCGGCCGGCCTCAACGGCTCCTATATCCCGCTCGGCGGCGATTTCGCCTATACCAAGCGCGTACCGCTCGGCGTCTGCGTCGGCATCGGCGCCTGGAACTATCCGCAGCAGATCGCCTGCTGGAAGGGCGCGCCCGCGCTGGTGGCCGGCAATGCCATGGTGTTCAAGCCTTCGGAAAACACGCCGCTCGGTGCGCTGAAGATCGCCGAGATCCTGATCGAGGCCGGTCTGCCGAAGGGCCTTTACAATGTCATCCAGGGCGACCGCGAAACCGGGCCGCTGCTGATCAACCATCCCGACGTGGCGAAGGTGTCGCTGACCGGCTCGGTGCCGACAGGCCGCAAGGTCGCCGCGGCGGCGGCCGGAAGCCTCAAGCACGTCACCATGGAACTCGGCGGCAAATCGCCGCTGATCGTCTTCGACGACGCCGACATCGACAGCGCCATCGGCGGCGCCATGCTCGGCAATTTCTATTCGACCGGCCAGGTCTGCTCGAACGGCACGCGCGTCTTCGTCAGCCGCAAGATCAAGTCCGAGTTCCTGAAGCGCCTGAAGGCCCGCACTGAAGCCATGCAGATCGGCGATCCCATGGACGAGGCGACGCAAGTCGGCCCGATGGTGTCGTGGGCGCAGCGCGAAAAGGTGCTCGCCTATATCGAGAAGGGCAAGGCGGAAGGCGCGACGCTGGTGGCCGGCGGCGGCATTCCCAACAATGTCTCCGGCGAAGGCTATTACGTGCAGCCGACCGTCTTTGCCGACGTCACCGACGACATGACCATCGCCCGCGAGGAGATCTTCGGGCCTGTCATGTGCGTTCTCGATTTCGATGACGAGGCGGAGGTGATCGCCCGCGCCAACGACACGGAGTTCGGCCTGTCCGGCGGCGTCTTCACCGCCGACCTCACCCGCGCCCATCGCGTTGTCGACCAGCTCGAGGCCGGGACGCTCTGGATCAACACCTACAATCTCTGCCCGGTGGAAATCCCCTTCGGCGGCTCCAAGCAATCCGGCTTCGGCCGCGAGAACTCGCTGGCGGCGCTGGAGCATTATTCCGAGCTGAAGACGGTCTATGTCGGCATGGGGCCGGTACAGGCGCCTTATTAACGCAACCTCGGGGCTCGCCCTCGCCCTTCGAGGCCGCCTGCGGCGGCACCTCAGGGTGAGGTCGAGAACGACCAACCGCAAGCGCGGATGATGACCCGCCTCATCCTGAGGTGCTCGCCAAAGGCGAGCCTTGAAGGATCGGGGCGGCCACAGGGAGACACATATGCAGCAAGCAGATTTCGTCATCATCGGCTCAGGTTCCGCCGGCTCCGCCATGGCTGCGCGGCTGTCGGAGGACGGCAAGCATACGGTCATCGTGCTGGAATTCGGCGGCAGCGATGTCGGACCGTTCATTCAGATGCCGGCGGCGCTTGCATGGCCGATGAGCATGGACCGCTATAACTGGGGCTATCTCTCGGAGCCGGAGCCGCAGCTCAACAATCGGCGCATCACCGCGCCGCGCGGCAAGGTGATCGGCGGGTCGTCCTCGATCAACGGCATGGTCTATGTTCGTGGCCACGCCGAGGACTTCAACCGCTGGGAAGAGCTTGGCGCCCAGGGCTGGGCCTATGCGGACGTTCTGCCCTACTTCAAGCGGATGGAGCATTCGCATGGCGGCGAAGAGGGCTGGCGCGGCACCGACGGGCCGCTGCATGTCCGGCGCGGCGATGCCCGCAATCCGCTGTTCCATGCCTTCATCGAAGCCGGCAAGCAGGCGGGGTTCGAGGCGACGGAAGACTATAATGGCGGCAAGCAGGAAGGCTTCGGCCTGATGGAGCAGACGACCTGGATGGGTCGGCGCTGGTCTGCCGCGACCGCCTATCTGAAGCCGGCGCTGAAGCGGCCGAATGTCGAGCTGATCCGCTGCTTCGCCCGCAAGGTCATTATCGAAAACGGCCGCGCCACCGGCGTCGAGATCGAGCGCGGCGGCAAGATCGAGATCGTCAAGGCGAACCGCGAGGTGATCGTCTCGGCATCGTCCTTCAATTCGCCGAAACTGCTGATGCTCTCCGGCATTGGCCCCGGACAGCATCTGCAAGACATGGGCATCGAGGTGAAGGTGGACCGGCCGGGCGTCGGCGCCAATCTGCAGGATCATATGGAATTCTATTTCCAGCAGACCAGCCTGAAGCCGGTTTCGCTCTATTCCTGGCTGCCCTGGTACATGCAGGGCATCGCCGGGGCGCAGTGGATGTTCTTCAAATCCGGCCTCGGCACCTCGAACCAGTTCGAAGCCTGCGCCTTCGTCCGCTCCGCGCCCGGCGTCAAGCAGCCCGATATCCAGTACCACTTCCTGCCCGTCGCCATCAGCTATGACGGCAAGGCGGCGGCGAAGAGCCACGGCTTCCAGGCGCATGTCGGCTATAACCTGTCGAAATCGCGCGGAGCAGTGACGCTACGCTCGTCCGACCCGAAGGCCGATCCGGTCATCCGCTTCAACTATATGAGCCATCCGGAAGACTGGGAGAAGTTCCGCCACTGCGTCCGCCTCACCCGCGAGATCTTCGGGCAGAAGGCTTTCGACGAGTATCGCGGGCCGGAGATCCAGCCCGGCCCCGACATCCAGACCGACGACCAGATCGACGCCTTCCTGCGCGAACATCTGGAAAGCGCCTATCACCCCTGCGGCACCTGCAAGATGGGCTCGAAGGACGATCCGATGGCCGTGGTCGATCCCGACACCCGCGTCATCGGCGTCGAGAGCCTGCGCGTCGCCGACAGCTCGATCTTCCCCAGCCTCACCTACGGCAATCTCAACGGCCCCTCGATCATGACCGGCGAAAAAGCGGCCGACCATATCCTCGGCAAGCCGAGGCTGGCGCGGTCCAATCAGGAGCCGTGGATCAATCCGAGGTGGGAAGTGAGCGATCGGTAGGTTTGGCGGACCTCAGTGATAGTCGTCTTCGTGCTGAGGCCGGATCGCCAGTATCGTCACTGTGTCGCTGTCTTCGATTTCGAACAGAGCGACACAGCCGGCGGAACCGAACGGGGTGACCAGTTCACGGAGAAATGAATTGTCCGAAGTCGCTTTGCGGCAGCTGAACGGAAAGGTCTCGAGAAATTCGGTTGCCTTTACAATCGCCTGATAGGCTCTTTCCGCCAACTCGATGTCTCTCACGAGGAGATAATCGTAAAGCCGATCGAGGTCTTCGACCGCTTCTTCGGAATAACGGGCGGCAAACTTCATTTCTGCTTGGAGGCCTTTGCGGCTTCAAGTTTGCCTCTCAGCTTTCCGAGCACCTCATCGGCGCTGTAGTAGACGCCCGTACGCTTGGCTTTGTCCCGCGCGGCAAGGCCACGCGCGATGAATTCCGCCTGTGTCCGCCGATAGTCGATCTGGGCTCTTAGCGAATTTTCCAAGAAAGCGGACAACGTTTCGCCCTCTTTCAACACGCTTTCGGCGGCCGCGCGCAGTTCCGGGTCAACTCTCAGCGACGGGATGGAAGCGGATTTCATGGACAACCTCTTGCATTGCAATTGCGATGCATTTTAGGAGGCCATCGGAACATGTCAATACTCGTACAAACTCGGTCGTAGGCTGTGGTCTTCCGGTCGCCGCCACGCCGCCCACTGAGACCTATGCCAGCAGCCGGGTGACTTCCGCTTCGTCCGGCAGCGCCACCGCATCGGCGATAGTAGTCGAGAACAGAACCTTACGGGTGGCGTCGGCAACCCTTGCGAAGACATGGCGGATTTCGCAGGTCTGCTCGCCGTCGCAATCCTCGCAGCGGCGATAGGCGGTGATGGAGAGGCAGGGCAATGGCGCGATCGGACCGTCGATGATGCGCAGGATTTCGCCGAAGGTAATCTCCTCGGCCGGCTTGCGTAGGAGATAGCCCCCCTGCTTGCCGCGGCGGCTGATGACGATGCCCTGATGTTTCAGGTCGAGCAGGATCTGCTCCAGAAACTTCTTCGGGATTCTCTGCTGTGCGGCAATGTCGGAAATCATCGTCGGCTCGCCCGCTTCGGCCTGAGCCAGAGCCGACAGCGCCCGCAACGCGTATTTTGCTTTCTGAGTGATCATTTCGAACCGCTTACACACACATACGATGCATTCGCCCGGCATCTCCGTCCGCATCGTTCCGGAACTCGCCCCTTGCCGGACCCATCCCGCTTCAAACACGCAGATCGCGGAAAGCCTGGAGCACCGGCAACCCAGCCTTGTTTTCACGCCTTGTCACTATGCCCATAGTTTAGCGCAGAATTTGGCGTTCCGCATCTTTTTGGCCATCACTTCCGATTTCCGTTTGACAAGCCCCGTGTAACTCTACTATTTCTATAGACATTAAAGCAAGCGCTTAGATATGACTAGTCTTATCGGCGCTTCTCCGCTGGCCCGCTTCAGGGGCAAAACGCCTTGGTTGACAGCCGAGGCGGTTGCTTTTCCGCATGGGCGCGGCTTCGTGGAGATATTTACTCCCTATCCCCTTGCTTTCGAAATCGGTTTTTCTGTCCGCTGCCCTTACAAGCTGCGATACTCCCCGGCAGTATCAGGACAGGATTCCCCCATGACTGCCATCAATCATATCGAAGAAGCCGGGACCTTGAACAGCCGGTTGGCGGCGCTTGACCTTGCCGGCCGCCTGTCTCTGGTCGCCGGCCTCGGTGGCCGCACCGTCTTTACGACATCCCTCGGGATCGAGGATCAGGTCATCACCGCCGAGATCGGCAATCACCGCCTGCCGATCGACGTCGTGACGCTGCAGACCGGCCGCCTCTTTCCCGAAACGTTGGCGCTGATCGACGAGACGGAAAGCCAGTACGATATTCATATCAGCCGTTATGAGCCGGAACAGTCCGACATCGACGCCTATGCGGCGAAGTACGGCCTCAACGGTTTCTACGAGAGCGTCGAAGCCCGGCATGCCTGTTGTGGCGTGCGCAAGCTGAAGCCGCTTGCGCGCGCTCTTTCCGGCGCCACGATCTGGGTCACCGGCCTGCGGCGCGGCCAGTCGAGCAATCGCGCCGACACGCCTTTTGCCGAATACGATCCAGAGCGCAATCTCATCAAGGTCAATCCGCTCGCCGACTGGGATATCGATGTGATCCGCACCTATGTCGCCG
>DASWOH010000336.1:0-33180 GCA_036398815.1 Rhizobium sp.
CATCGGAACCTCAAAAGAAAGACTATCATAGGGCGGATAGCAGAGGAAACGCCGGGCGTCGAAACCACGTCCGGAGGCCCGCCCGACATAGCCGCCTGCCCCATACTCACGCGCAAGCTCGGCGCGCAGCCTGCCCGTGCCGACCGTTCGGTCCTGCAGCGAGGCGGTATTGTCGTAGAGTTCCACCAATGCCGGGAACTTGCGGTGGATTTCGGCAAGCAGATTTCGCAGGCCGGCCGCCGCTTCGTCGTTCAGATCGGTGGCGACGCCGCCGGGCACGATACGGTCGCGCATCAATCGATGGCCGAAGGCAGCATCGGCGGCGCGCAACACGCGTTCGCGCAGCACACCGCAGTGGGCCAGCATCAACGGAAACGCGGCGTCGTTGCAGATGGCGCCGATATCGCCGAGATGGTTGGCCAGCCGTTCCAGTTCGGCCATCAGCGCGCGCAGCCAGACCGCCCGGGGCGGAACCGCAAGCCCGAGCGCGTCCTCCACGGCCCGCGCAAAGGCATAGGCGTAGGCCACGGTACTATCGCCAGACGCTCTCCCGGCCAGTTGCGCTCCACGGATCAGGTCCGAGCCGGTCATCAGCGCCTCGATGCCCTTATGGACATAGCCCAGCCGCTCCTCAAGGCGGACGACCGTTTCGCCATTGGCCGTGAAGCGGAAATGTCCCGGCTCGATGATGCCGGCATGCACCGGGCCGACCGGGATCTGATGCAGGCCGTCGCCCTGGGCGCGCAGAAAGGTATAGGGAGCGGCCTCCGGCAATGGAACGCCCCTCTCTCCGAGGGGATGGCGCAAATCCCATCGGTCGTGATCCAGCCACGGCCGGTTGTCCGGCAGATCCCACGGTTCGAGCCCGGTCAAATCACGGATCGCCCGCTCCGGCCTGAGCGCCGGCGGATGCGATCGCGCGACGGAAGGATACCCTCCGCCCTCCAGCCCTTCGAGACTGAGAACGCCGATCGTGCCGGCCGGTTCATCGAGCAGCGCCATGTGAACCGCGCTCCCCTCGCCCCACAGACCGAGCAGGATCAGATGCCCCTCGGCCAGCGCCTGCACCGCCGATGTCCATGCAGCCGGATCGACGATCGCGCGCGGCCATGGAGCATGGCGCGAAACGGGGCGGCCCTTTTCGAGGATATCACTCAGCGCCGGCATCTTCCCTCCGCATCATCGAAGAAGGTTGGCGATATGCTGGAACCAGGCAACCAGCGGCGACGGTAGATAGACGCCAGCGACGAGTACCAGCGCGAGATGCGCATACATCGGGATATAGGATGCCTCGGCGGGCAGTATGCTGCCGCGCGGCTGCCCGAAGACGGCCCCTGTCAGCCGCAGCAGCAGCGCGCCGAAAGCGACCAGCAGCCCGAAGACGAGCGGAATGGCAAGCAACGGCTGCTTCGCGAAAGCCGAGCTGACGATCAGGAACTCGCTCATGAAGATTCCCGCCGGCGGCAGGCCGGCGATGGCGACGACGCCGGTAAGCAGGCCCCAGCCAAGCCCTGGATGCGTTTCGGTCAAGCCGCGGATGGCGGACAGCCTCTGCGTTCCCTTGACCTGAGCGATGTGGCCGACGGCGAAAAAGATCGCCGACTTGGTCAGCGAATGCATGACCATATGCAGCAGCCCGGCGAAGTTGGCGATCGGTCCGCCCAGGCCGAAGGCGAAGACGATGATGCCCATATGCTCAATCGAGGAATAAGCGAACAGGCGCTTGATATCGCGGCGGCGGTAAAGCATGAAAGCCGCGAAAATCAGCGAGGCAAGCCCCATCGTCATCATCAGCGGTCCAGGTGCGAGAGCTTCGGGATTGGCCGACAACAGCATCTTGAAGCGCAGGACGGCGTAGAGCGCGACGTTCAGGAGCAGGCCGGACAGCACCGCCGAGATCGGCGTCGGTCCTTCGGCATGCGCGTCCGGCAGCCAGGCATGCAGCGGCGCAAGACCGACCTTGGTGCCATAGCCAAGCAGCAGGAAGACGAAAGCGACGTTGAGAAGCGCCGGATCGAAGACGGCGGCGTGATCGATCAGGATCGTCCAGACCATGGCGTCATAACCTTCGCCGACGACCGGCTGCGCCGCCAGATAGACGAGAATGGTGCCGAAGAGCGCAAACGCGATGCCGACGCTTCCCAGAATGAAATATTTCCAGGCGGCTTCGAGCGCTTCGTGGGTGCGGTAGATGCCGACCATCAGCACGGTGGTGAGCGTCGCAAGCTCGACGGCGACCCACATCAGGCCGATATTGTTCGATACGAACGCGAGATTCATGCCGAACATCATGATCTGATACATGGCGTGGTAGAAACGAAGGTTCGCGGGCGTCAGCCGGCCGGTCTCCAGTTCATGAGCGATGTAGCTGGCGCTGAATATGCTGGTGGTAAAGCCCACGAAAGTGTTGAGGACGATGAAGACGATGTTGAGATCGTCGACGAGCAGATATTGTCCCGGCGCCGGCCGCTCGATCACGAACAAGGAAAGAGCGGAAAGCAGAGTCAGCAGGCTTGCGAACACATTCAGCCGCGCCGTCATCCGATAGCCGGGCAAAAGCGCCAGGAGGGCGGCGGCCACGATCGGTATCACGAGGACGGCAGCCACGGCATCGAAGGTCAGGATGGAGGAGAGCGCGCTCATTTCCGCCGCCTCCCTTTGAAATCGTCGAGCGCGCGAACATCGACCGTGTCGAAGCGTTCGCGGATACGAAACAGAAAAACGCCGATAACGATGAAGGCGATCAGGATCGAGAAGGCGACGCTGATCTCAACGACCAGCGGCATGCCCTTGGCGCCGGTCGCGGCAAGCACCAGCCCGTTCTCGAGCGACATGAACCCGACGACCTGGCTGACGGCGTTGCGGCGCGTGACCATGATCAGCAGCCCGAGCAGCAGGACCGACAATGCGAAGGCGAGATCCTCCCGCGCCAGGGGGTCCGCCTCCGGCGTCACCCGCAGCATCACCACCGTCGCCAGAGCGACGAGGCCGATGCCGGCGAGCATGGTGGGGCCGATACCGACGACGGTCTCGATCTCGCGGTGTATCCCGAGTTGGCGGATCATGCGATGGAGCACCACGGGAATGACGATGGCCTTGAAGACCAGCGCGATCCCCGCGGTGACGTAGAGATGCGGAGCATCCTGAACGAAGGCCTGCCAGGCCACCGACAGGGTCAATATCAGCGAATGCAGCGCGAAAACGTTGAGCAGCGCGTAGAGACGGTCCTGATAAAGCATCATCATGCTGACCAGGACCAGGCCGCCGGCAAGCATATGAGCGATGTCGAAGACCGGTCCGTTCATCACAGGCTCCTCGAGACGAACCGCAGCAGGGTGGCGAGCAGGCCGAGCATGAGCGCGGCCCCCAGGAATTCGGGTACCCGGAAGACCCGCATCTTGGCGGTCGCGGTCTCGAACAGGGCAAGGAGAGCGCCGCCGGCCGCGAGCTTGACGAGATAGGCGAGCATGCCCACGAGATAGGCGGCGGAGCCATCCCCAGGCACGGCGAGTTTCCACGGAACGAACATGCAGGCGATCAGCGACATGTAGAGGAGCAGTTTCAGGGATGCCGCCAGCTCGATCATCGCGAGGTGCCGTCCGGAATATTCGAGCACCATGGCTTCATGAACCATGGTCAACTCCAGATGAGTTGCAGGATTGTCGACCGGGATGCGGGCGTTTTCGGCAATCGCGACCATGACAAGGGCGATCAGGGCGATTGCCAGCGAAACACGCAGGCCCACCTGCGGGGAGGTCATGAAGGCGGCGATGCTTGAAAGCTGTGTCGAACCCGCGATCAGGGCAAGCGTGAAGATGATCAGCAGCATCGACGGTTCCGCGAGCGTAGCGATCATCGCCTCGCGGCTCGATCCGATACCACCGAAACTCGTACCGACATCCATACCGGCAAGAGCCAGAAAGAAGCGCGCGCTGCCAAGGAGCGCGGTAATGGCAATCAGATCCGCCGTCCAGCTGAAGATGAGGCCGGTGGCGAAAGTGGGAATGATCGCGGCCGCGACCCAGGTGACGGCAAAGATCAGATAGGGCGTTGCCCTGAACAACCATGAGGCGTTCTCGGCCAGCACCGCTTCCTTGCGCAGGAGCCGCAGAATGTCGCGGTAGGGCTGGATCATGGAAGGCCCCCGCCGGCGCAGCAAACGCGCCTTGACCAGACGGATGAAGCCGGTCAGCAGCGGTGCGAGCAGCACGACGAGCGCCATCTGGAAAGTCTGAACGAGGAGAGCGGAGATCACGACCATAGCGCCAGCACCAGCAGAAGGAAGACGAGCGCGAGGAAAACCAGACTGAGATAACGCCGGATCGTCAGGAATTGCAGATGGTTCAGCTTTTCGGCGGCGAAACCGACGGCGCCGGCGATCGGCAGGTAGAGCCCTTCCCAGATCAGATCATGTGTCTCGATGACAAAACGCGCCGGGCGGAGGTCGCCGGGCGCCGGCATGTCGACGCTCTCGCGGGCGCGGAAAACCAGCGTTCCGAAAACGCGCCGGATGGGCTGGGCGAAACTGCCCGCCGTATATTGCGTTGCCGGGCTCATCTCCGGAAAGCCGCAATCCCAGGCGGGTGCCCGGCGCAGCGCTCGTGAGGCAAAGCGGTGGATGAGATAGGCCGTCAGCGACGCTGAGAAGAGGGTGAACAGGAAGACCAGAAGGCCATTGTAGGAACTGCGGCTTTCGGCAATCGGCACGATCGACAGCCACGGAATATCCATCTGCACCGGCATCCGGTCCCCGATCAGCGACAGCGTTACGGGCGCAAGCCCGTCGATGACGATCCCCGGCAGGATGCCGGCAAGAAGGCACAGCGCCGCGAGTACAGACATTGCCGCCAGCGAGAAGCGGTCGACCTCCAGCGCTTGTCCGGCTGCGATGGTGCGAGGACGACCGAGGAAGGTCACGCCGAATGCCTTGACGAAACAGGCGGCCGCGAGCGCCGCCGACAGGGCGAGCAAACCGCCCACGGCCGGCACCAGGATCTTCAAGCCCCATTGCGGCACGGCGGGGCTTTGCAGGATGGCCTGGAACGCCAGCCACTCGGACACGAAGCCGTTGAACGGCGGCAGCGCCGATATCGCGATGCAACCGATGAGGAAGACGATGCTGGTGACCGGCATGCGATGGATGAGGCCGCCGAGCTTGTCCATGTCCCGCTCGCCCGTCGCCGTCAGCACCGCGCCGGCGCCGAAGAAGAGCAGGCTCTTGAAGAAGGAATGGTTGAGGACATGGAATAGCGCCGCGGTCAGCGCCAACGCCGCCGGCAATCCCATGCCGCTTGCCTTGAAGGCAAGGGACAGACCGAGGCTGACGAAGATCACCCCGATATTTTCGATGGTGCTGTAGGCGAGCAGCCGTTTGAGATCGCTCTCCATCAGCGCCTGCAGGATGCCGAGCACCGCAGTCGCGCCGCCGATGATCAGGACGACGATGCCCGACCACCATGCCGGCATGCCGAGCAGATCGAAAACCACGCGGATGAAACCGTAAACCGCGACCTTGGTCATGACGCCGCTCATCAAGGCGGAGACATGGCTTGGGGCTGCCGGATGCGCCAGCGGCAGCCAGACATGCAGCGGTACGAGACCGGCCTTGGAACCAGCGCCGAGCAGCAGCAGGACGAGCACGAGACCGGCTGTCATTGGCGTATGTTCGGATATCCGCATCGCGGCGAAGCCATAATCGCCACCAGGCCCCGCAAGCAGGCCGAAGGCGAGCAACAGGGCCAGCGTGCCGAAGCTCGCCATGACGATATAGACGTAGCCGGCCTTCCGGTTGTTGGCGTTGTGATGATGGGCCATCACCAATGCCCACGACGCAAGCGACATGAACTCCCAGGAGATGAGGAAGGTGAAGGCGTCGTCGGCCAGGATCACCAGGTTCATGCCGGCGAGAAAGGCGGGAAAGAACGGCAGAACCCGATGCGGTGCGTGTTCGTGACGGCCGTAACCAAGCGCGTAGAGAGACGAAAGCACACCACCGAGATTGACGACCGTCAGGAAAAAGGCGGCGAGCGTATCGAGTCGGAAATGGCTTCCCAGCCATGGCAGGCCAACAGGAAGGACAAGCACCGGTGTATCGGCGGGCGGAAGACCCGCGGCAAGTGATGCGAGCGCGATTACAAAGGCAATGGCGGAGAAAACCAGGCTGGCGCCGTAGACGATCGACGTCGACCGGATCGAACGGGCGATCAGGACCGCCAGCACTGCCGTCCCGAACAACCCGGCCTCGCATGCCAACAAGACGGAAACCGGTGTCACGGGGGCGTCCTCGCCGCATGCGAGGGCGTGGACGGCTCCGCCGTTCCGCCCTCGGAGAGCTTGAGCTTCGACTTGAGCCTGACCCCTCGCCCGCCGTCCGCGCTCGTGGCTCCCTCGTTGATCACCTCGATACCCGCACCATTCAGCGCGGCCAGCAGACGCATCAGGGTGTCGACATTGCCGCGCACCACATCGGCGCTCGCTTCCATTCGCTGGACCGTTGGAACCGAAATTCCCGCCAGTTCGGCCAGCTGGCGCTGGTCGATACCGAGAAGGGCCCTGGCGGCCCGCATCTGAGCGGCAGTAATCACGATTCAACCATCGTTTATCTTGCGCAGGCCCTGACAATTAATGTCTATGATGTGCCTATTGATGTCTGAAATCAATATTCTGCTGCGTCAGCATCTTTTTGACGTGATCTGTCGCTTGTTAAAACGCAGTGCCTGAGAGTAAGTAGATATATGTTTCGCGCGCCGAAGCAGCCCCCCAACCTGACAGTCAATCCTGACGCCATCACGCCAACAGCTCGTAGCAACATGCTCGTAAGACAGGGTTCTCACCGCAACGAAAAGATCGACCGCGGCCTGGCGGCTTCGCTTGCTGGCATCGCCGGCGCTCTGAACGCATCGTCCTTCTATGCGGTCGGCTTCTTCTCCGCCAACATGACCGGCAACGTCTCCACGCTCTCCGATCATCTCGCCATAGGGCAATGGCTATCTTCCCTGTTTTACGGCGGAATTGTCGTGGCGTTCGTGCTTGGTGCCGCGGTATCGACGCTGATCATCAATGAAGGCCGCCGCCGCAGCGTCCATGCCATTTACGCCTACAGTATCCTGACCGAAGCGGCGCTGCTCGCCATCCTCGGCTGCGCGGATCTTTGGTTGCTTGCCGCCTGGCGCGTGCCGGTCCTCATTCTCGGCCTTGCTTTTCTGATGGGCGTCCAGAATGCCGTCGTCACCCGCATCTCGGATGCCCGCGTGCGCACCACGCATGTGTCCGGCATGGCCACCGACCTCGGAATCGAGCTCGGAATCGCCTTCGATATTTTGCGCGGCCGCGAGCCGGTAGCGGAGACCCGGCACAATCTGACCAAGCTCCGCCTGCACTTTTATACGATCGCTGCCTTTCTGATCGGCGGCATCCTGGGCGTCTTCATCTATCGCGCCGTCGGCGGCTACCTTCTTATATTGGCTGCGGTCTTGCTGACGGTGATCGCACTCGATGCAATCTGGCGAGCGAGAAAAGTGGCGGACGCCGAAGTTAGACCACGAGCCTGACGGTTTTTATGAGATAGCTGTTCGCTGAAGGGGACAAGTAACGTGATTTGCGTTCGGTCCCGACGTATTTTCAAGCAATCTTTTGGCCTGGGATGGGCACATTTCTATTTCCAAGTGTGGCATGGCAATGAAAGCAATGGTTTCGCCTTAAAAGCCATGTTGACTTCACGCCAACCTACTTTGCGTCCGAATGAGAAATCCTCCTTGGAGCTGAGCCACTATTCTCCCATCCCACCGATTGCGGCTCTTTTACCGATGCTACGAAATCATTGGAATAACCAGAATCTTCCTAGGCTGTTCCGACACCGGATTGCGGCATCGCCGCTGACGATGGCGCGCGATTGATCTCTTCCACGATCGGCGCGTCTCTCTCGCTCGGCATCGGCCGGCCGTAGAGATAGCCTTGGACTTCACGGCATCCTTCCTGACGGATGCGATCGAGATGGGCCTGCGTCTCCACGCCCTCGGCGACTGTGGTGACACCGAGACGTTTGCCGAGATCGGCCACGGCCTTGACGATGGCGGCGCACTCCGGCCGCTCGACCGCGGCCTTCACGAAAGAGCCGTCGATCTTGATCTTGTCGAAGGGGAAGTCGCGCAGATGAGCAAGCGAGGAATAGCCGGTGCCGAAATCATCCAGCGCGACGCGAACGCCCATATCGTGCAAACGGCGCAGGTCGCCTATGGCATCGTGTTCATCATTGAGGAGCGCGGTTTCCGTCACTTCGATCTCCAGGCGATCACGCGACAAGCCGGAGGCGACGAGTGCCTGAAGGACAGTGGGCGCGAGCGTGCCCTTGCCGAGTTGTGCAGCCGAGATATTGACCGCGACGCGGGCGCCATCTTCCCATGCGACTGCATCGTTACAGGCGCGATTGAGGACAAACAAGCCAAGCTGGTCGATCAGGCCGCTTTGCTCGGCGATCGGCACGAACTCGGCGGGAGAAATCCAGCCCCGTTCGGGATGGTGCCAACGCACCAGCGCCTCGCGTGCCGTTATCCTGTCGGTTTCGATGTCGACAATGGGCTGGTAGAAGACAAACAATCCTTCCTGGTTTTCCAGCGCGACGCGCAGCTTGGCTTCGAGGCGCACGCGCTCCTGAAGCCGTGTTTCCATATCCTCCGAGAATAGCCTGAAAGTACCCTTGCCCGCATTCTTGGCGGCATAGAGAGCCATATCCGCGTGGGCGAGCAATGTCTGACTGTTCTCCCCATGCGCGGGCGCAAGCGCGATGCCGATGGAGGCGCCGATCTGAACATTACGATCGTAGTCGAGATTATAGGGCATGCCGAGACTGGCGGCGATCCTGGTTGCCAAGGCGGCGGCCTCTTCGGCGTTACTGTGCGGAAGAAGGATCGCGAACTCGTCGCCGCCCAGCCGCCCGACGATTGTGGCAGGCATGTTACACAAGGTACGCAGTCGATCGGCGACCTGTTTCAATAGTGCGTCGCCTACGTAGTGGCCCCTCGTATCGTTCACCAGCTTGAAGCCATCGAGGTCTATGAACAGAAGACAAGCCCTGTTGCCGGGCGTTATCAACCGCTGATCCAGTTCTTGATAGAAGCTGTTGCGGTTCGGTAGCTCGGTGAGGGTGTCGTAATGGGCAAGGTGGAGAATGCGGTTCTCGGCCTCGACCTCCTTGGTGACGAGCGCCCAGGTCAGCATCGGCCCGAGATAGCTGCCGTCATCAGCCGTGACCGCCGAGACCTTGAGGTCGAGGATTTCCGGTCCGAGCTTGATACGGGCATTGTGCGGCAGATTTTTGGGATCGGCTAGAATGCGGCGCTGATGCTGAGGGTGTCTGTGAAACACATCGATCGACGTTCCAAGCAAGGCATCGGCCTTGATCGGCAGAAGATGCTCGATCCGGCCAATCAGCCGCTTGGAGGTCTCATTGGCATAGTTGATATTCAGCGTATCCCGCTCGACCGTCATCACGGCGACCGGCATGTCATCGATCATGCGCAGGAGCCGGCTTTGGTCTTCGTCCTTGCGGCGAGCCTCGGTTTGCGCATTCACCATGCGGGAGAAATCGCGATTCTGGATCAGCACGACGATGAGGAGCACCACGGTGATGAGCACGGCATTGATCGCCATGGCAATGAATGTCGTGTTCCCTGTCGCCCCGAAAAAGCCGACGAATGCCGTGTTGACGACGGCCGTCACGATCAGGGCCGCCGACCGCAGATGCATCAGGCAGATGATGCAGGCGATGACGGTATTGGCCATGTAGAAGGCGATATGGGCTCGCGCCAAATCGTCGCCATAGGGAAAAAGCGAGATGGCCCACGCCGAGAAAGCAGCGGACAGAAAACCCGCCAGACAATTTGTACGGACGAGAGCCCTCGATGCCGCTTCCGTGGTTACGACCATATTCCGCTTGCGCCACCAATCCACCAGGCGGATGCCGGAGACGATGGTGAGGGTCAAAGGACAAAACACCGTCAGCCAAACCGGCGCACGGCTGATGTAGTTGGCGGCCAATACCCAGGTATTGGCGACCAGAATGAAATACATCAGCGGGATCAGGCGCGAGAGGGCCGCGAATTGCGCCTTGAGCAGCTCGGGGTTATCGGACGGAACTGTCAGGGACCGTGCAAGACGGGCGCCGATTGAATTGCGGTTCATGAGGCACTTTCCGTTGAAATTGCATGGGGTGGGCGCCTGCCCGGTGATTGCTCAGATGGAACGCTATTCTGAGCGCCACCGCTTAGCGATGATCTTGAAGCGTCATCTGGTTTGGCGTCGTTGACGCCGAACCAAATCTGGCCGCTTTCGACGATCTGGTCGAGCGGCGTCGGGCGGCCGAGCAGAAAGCCCTGAGCCTCCTCGCAACCTTCATTGTTGAGCATGGAGAGCTGGTCGTAGGTCTCGATCCCTTCGGCCAGAACTGGAATACCGAAGCTCTTGCCGAGGCCGAGGACGGCGCGGATGATTGCGGTGGTCTGACTGTTTGCGGCCGCCGAGCTGAAGAAGGAACGGTCGATCTTGATCCGGTCGAAAGGGAAGGATCGAAGGGTGTCGAGTGAGGAGTAACCTGTCCCGAAATCATCGAGCGCGATGCTGACGCCGAGCGCCTTGATCTGACGCAGCATATGCAACGCCCGGTCCCGGTCGGCGAAGATCGTCGACTCGGTCAGCTCAAGCTCCAACCGTTCGGGCGGCAATCCGGTTTGGACCAGCACATCCATGACAAGGCGAGGCAAGTCGGCATGGACGAACTGCATCGCCGACACATTGACCGCCACCTTGTAGGGCGGACGCCATGACGCGGCCTCCATGCAGGCCTTGCGCAGCACCCATTCACCGATCTGGAGGATCATACCGTTCTGTTCGGCGAGCGGGATGAAGTCGGTCGGCTGGATGGCGCCCATCTCCGGATGCTGCCAGCGCAGCAATGCCTCGTAACCCCTGATCTTGCCGGTCGAGATCGAGGTCTGCACCTGGTAGTGCAAGGAGAGTTGATCTCGAGCCAGCGCCTCGCGCAAGTCAGCGGCAAGGCTGCGGCGCATCTTGACCTTTTCGTCCATGGCCGGCTCGTAGAAGCAGATCGTTTGTATCGGATCGGCCTTGGCCCGGTACATGGCGAGGTCTGCATTGTCGACCAGACCTTCCTTGTCGGCGGCATCATCGGGCCAGATCGCGACGCCAAAGCTGGCGCCCGGCGTGACCTCGCAATCCTCGATCCGGATCGGCTTGAACAGAGCCGTCTCAAGACGGGAGAGGAAGCCCATGACCGCGCCCTTGTCGTTGGCATCCATCCGGTAGAGCGCTGCGAATTCATCGCCTCCGATTCGGGCGACGAACTCACCTTCCGCCTCCTGCAGCAGCGCTTTCATGCGCCGGCCGAGAACACGCAGCACCTCGTCACCAGCCGCATGCCCACGAAGATCGTTGATTTCCTTGAACCGGTTGAGGTCGATGCCGACGACGGCCAGCTTTCGGCCCTGGTCTCGCGCGAACTCGATCTCATGATCGAGGCGTTCATTGAAATTGGCGCGGTTGGGCAGGCCGGTCAGCGTATCGTTCAGGGCCATCGTACGCAGGCGCTCGATGGTCTCGGCGCGGGCGCTTCCGTCGATGAGATAGCTGGCCATTCCGGCAATGACGATAACGAAAGACATGCCGGCGATGGAAAGCGCCAGGGCATGCAGGGCTTCAGGGTTGGAGAACTGGCCGTCGACCAGCATCGGCGTCACGCGGAAGGCGGTCATGCCGGTGAAATGGAGGGAGGCGATGGCCAGCGCGAGGAGACCGGCCATGACATTCTGCGTTCGGGAGGTGGACGCCTGCCGCATGGAAAAGTGCAAGGCGGCGGCCGACAAGCCGACCGATAATAAAAGCGACGCAATCAGATAGCGCTCGTCCCAGGATATGATGCCCTGCGCTCGATAGGCCATCATGCCGGCATAGTGCATGGCAGCGATCGCAAGGCCCACGACTGCGCCGCCGATAGCGGGCGCATATCGTGTAAGGCGACTTCCGGCGATCGCGAAACCGGCCGTGCTGCCAAGCATGGCGATGAGCAACGAAACGATCGTCATGACGGGATCGAAGCCAACGGGTACACCGGCATCGAAACCGAGCATCGCGACGAAATGAGTGCACCAGATCGCCACCCCGGACGAGAGTGCGGTGAGAACGTGCCAACCGATCCGTTGCATGCCGCCGGTGCCGGTCGTGCGCATGAAGAGCCGTGATGTCACCCACGATCCCGCACCGCATAAAAGAATGGCCACGAGAACGAGCCAGACATTATGTTTGTGCGCAACGCAGTCCAGTACCGTCATCATAAAGGGACCCTTCCACAAATTTCCGAAACGCCCGGCAGGGCTTAGCGCCGATGTTCTTTCGGCAGAACGACACCACGTCATGCGGTGCGCTTTGGTTTCAACGAAAGCTCGAATAGATGCGGCAGGCCCGTCACATGTGACAAGGCATTGATCCACATCGTTGCCTTGATCGGCTATCCTGACATGCCACGGCTTGAACAAAGATTAATCATCACGGGGAGCGCGGTCAGATTCCGCCTTTTCATCTTAGCAGCACCGTTTATTTTATGCGCTCGATCGACAGATCCTATCCGGGAATAGGTTATCCCAAGTACCTGTCGCTGCGCTTCTTCACTATAATCGTCGCGTTGTT
Organism: Rhizobium sp.; assembly: GCA_036398815.1. Taxonomy (GTDB): domain Bacteria; phylum Pseudomonadota; class Alphaproteobacteria; order Rhizobiales; family Rhizobiaceae; genus Rhizobium. Next base: position 12,697 of record DASWOH010000336.1, read on the forward strand.
GGCGTTTCTTCATCGCGGAACTCTTAAATTTCCCGTTGTCCGGCAGGTCGCATACACGAATATTTCGCAATTTGTCCATCGATTGCGCGTCACGTCACTCAATCGCTGATTCATGTCCTAAAAAGGATCACCTACTGCAGATGCGAACAATATCGGCATCTCATCCGTAAATGTATTGCGGGAGGCGCCTGTCCGCAGACCGCAGTTCGGTTTCCAGGCGGTTTTCAGGGAGCGAACAACCTACCTGATGAGTCCGGCATTGCCATTTCCGGATGGCATATCTTGCGCCGGACCGTGGTTTTGCTGCTGGGGAACGACGAGATACGGATCACGAGATCGAAGTCGTCTTAGACAAGATCCACGAAACCGTCCAAGAACATCGGAGCACGCTGGATCTTCGAATGCTCCGCCTTGACAGACGAGGCGCTGGAAACACCTGCGACCGATGGATCGGTCGCTCAGGGAGAAGAGACCGTGACCACTATCGTCCCCAGAGATATTGATCGAGCAGCCTCGTGACTGCTCTCGGCAAGCCGAGTGCGCCGAAGAAGGTCACGGTGAACGTTCACCGAAGCACGTTCGAAACCACTGCATGCCGACAAAGTGAGTGGAGGTGAGAAGAGCCACGAGCGACAGCAACAATCACAATGTTTTCGCCCAGGGCGCGATGGCGAGACATTGAGCGAGATAGTCCGCCAACACGGTAACCCGTATCGGGCGCAGCGAACCTGGTGGCGTGACCAGGTTCAATGCGATCTCAGCAATGTGCCAATCAGGCAACACTTCCTCGAGTTGCCCCGTGGCAAGCTGCTCCCAGACCAAGAATTCCGGCTGCAGTGCCAAACCATGCCCCGCCAGAAGGGCGGCCTCCAGCACGTCGGCATTGTTAGCCTTGATTCGCCCTGCCACCGAAACCGTATATTCTCCCCTCCTTGCATGACGAAACCGCCACAACTCCGGCGATGGCAGATTGGTATAGATCAGACAAACGTGTTGCTCCAAGTCGCGGGGGTGAGTGGGGCGGCCAAACCTGTCGAGATAGGCCGGCGATGCCACCAGCGGCCTGCGAACTGTGCAAAGCTTCCGGGCGCGAAGCGAGGAATCAGCCAGCGCGGCAATCCGGAGCGCAATATCGAAACCATCCGAAACGAGATCAACCAGGTGGTCGCTAAGGGACAGTTCGACATCGATTTCAGGATAGCGGTCAAGGAAAGACGGAATAAGCGGCGCTAAATAGCGTAAGCCGAATGAAACGGGCGCGGTAATGCGCACCAATCCATGCGGATTAATTGCCTGTTCGGATGCCTCCGCCTCAGCAGCTTCGCCTTCCGCGAGTATACGCGCAGCCTTATCGCGCGCGGCTTCGCCAGCTCGCGTGAGTGAGAGCTGACGTGACGTCCGATGCACCAGCGCAGTTCCGACGCGCTGCTCGAGGCGAGTGATCGCCTTGGAAACCGTCGGCTGCGACATACCGAGCAATTCGGCCGCTCTCGCAAACGAACCAGTCTCCGCCACCCTCGCAAACACGGCCCACGCTTCGAGGTCAGGAAGTCTGCTCATATAAGCTCCGGAATGGATGAGTTTCCATCATTGCAATTTTCAGCGTGCCTATGCGGGCGTATCCATCTGTATATGTCAAGGGTGCGTTCTTCGGGATGGTCAACGATACATGTCAGACCCTTCGCCGATCTGCCAAGTTCGAACTACGGCTGGTTGCAGGCAGAACATCATTCCTCACTTGCGGACCATGGAGATCCTTGGTCGATCGCTTGGGATGGATCGCTAGCCCGGAACGACATGGCAACTGAGGCGTTGGCGGCCAAACCGGTGAATTCCCATCGATTGGCAAGACCAGATGCGGTTTGCGGATTTCGTGTGTTCACAGACCGTCAGCAATAGCCGTAACCGCAGCAATACCTGCCGATGAGTGTTCAAAAAGTGGGCTCGAATATGAGACAGCCATACCAACAGGTCGAAGCCGAACCGGACGAGGCACGCGCAACGACAGCAAATTGCGTAGACGGTCAAAAGACAAAACAGCCCACAACGTTACTCGGCGGCTGTATCCGGATCATTACCGCCTACGTCGGCTGTAATCACATTCCAATCGGCGACTTGCCTGGAATCATCAGCGAGGTCCACCGAACTCTCCAGGCTGTCGTCGCCACGACCAAGACAAGCGTGCCAACGCCCATCCCTGCCGTCCCTCCCGAGAGATCCGTCGCGGACGAATACATTGTCTGTCTTGAAGATGGGAAGAGATTCAAGTCGTTGAAACGGCATCTGCGGACGAAATATGGCATGACGCCGGATGAATACCGCGTGAAATGGGGCCTCGAATCGAACTATCCCATGACAGCGCCCGACTATACCCGCCGCCGCTCCGGAATTGCGAAGCAGAGCCGCCAGGAAGCGTCAGGAAAAATAAATGCCGCAGTGTAAACGGCTTCTGAGCCTTGCATTGCTTGCATGCAAATCCTCCGACGATGATCTGGTTTCGGGAAGAGGGGTGACACCGGGAAGAAGCGGCAAAGCAATTTGATCGATGACCCAGCTTTTCCGCAAGGGAGATGCGATAGGGAGGAAAGATGTCCCGAGACGGTTATTCCAGGAATGACGAAATTACCGCGCTGACTGAATTCCTGTCGCTTTTCTCGCATCGCATGCGCCTGCATATGCTGATAATCATCAGCCGCGAAGAAAAATCCGTAGGAGAACTTGCAAAATACTTGCAAACGTCCCCTTCGAGTGTGTCCCAGCAGCTATCCCTATTGCGACTGCACAATATGGTCGAGACGCGGCGGGTTTCTCAAACCGTCTATTATCGCTGCACATCACCTGTCGTCAGAAAGATGCTCGCCACGCTGCAGAGGATGTCCGGCGATTTACAAGAATAGATTCTGTCGGAAATCTACGAATGCCGGGCGCTTTATCTCATGCTCCATAACTCCGACCGGAGCCGTCCGCCGAAAGGATCGAAGCGAATGCCATACGCTCACCTCACAGCAAAAAGGCGGTCGTGAACGAACATCCCCACGGCCATGGCGCCGACGAACAGGAAAACCGGCGTCAACCCCATGGACAAGGCGGACACGGCCGGACCGGGACAAAATCCTGCAAGCCCCCAGCCGGCGCCGAAGATCGCCGAGCCGATGACCAGCGGAGCATCGACGCGAGTTTTTCCCGGCAGATGAAAACGACCGTCGAGAACCGGCCTCGCCAAGCGCCGTTGAAACAGGACACCCGGCATGGCGACGATCACCGCACCGCCGAGAACGAAGATCAGGGACGGATCCCAATGGCCGCTCGCCATATCGAGAAAGCCGAGGACGCGAGCCGGATCGATCATGCCCGAAAGCGAAAGGCCGAAGCCAAACAATGCGCCCGACACAATCGCCGCAAGAAAGCGGAGCATGGATTTTCCGGTCATCTCAATGCGCCCGTCAAACTGGCCGAAACGATGCCGGCGATCAGGAATGTCGCGGTCGCGACCATGGAACGTCTGGAGAAACGGGCAAGCCCCATGATGCCATGACCAGAGGTGCAGCCAGACCCCATGCGCGTCCCAAAGCCCACAAGAAGACCAGCAACAAGGATCAGCGGCGATGAAACGGAAATGCCGACCGCCGGAAACGTGCCGAAGACGGCAACGTAAATATACGGGCCTGTCATGAGCCCGATCACGAAAGCCAGATTGCCGCACCGTTGCCCGCCGCCGATGAGGCGCCCGACGATGCCGCTGATACCTGCTATGCGACCGTTTAGAAGCAGCAGCAGAACGCTCGAAACGCCAAGCAGCATGCCGCCGAGAAGCGAAAGCCAATATGGCGTCATGGCCTTTCTCCCGGCACACAGAAGATGACGTAGAGCGCCTCGATGAGCTGCGCGGCCTTTTTCTCCGTCAGGCGGTAGAAGATTTGCTTGGCCTCGCGGCGCGTTTCCACCACGCCTGCCTCGCGCAGGACGCCGAGCTGTTGGGAAAGGGTCGGCTGGTGAATATCCAGCCTTTCCTCCAGCGCCCCCACCGAAAACTCCCCCTGTGCAAGCGTGCAGGCAAGCATCAGCCGGACGGGATGGGCAAGCGTCTTCAGGAGGGATGCGACTTCTCCGGCGCGAGCCTCCATGTCTGCCGGTGTCATGCTCGCGGGCGGCAAAGGGCTTGTCGGATCGGCCTTGGTCACCATGCAGCACCCTCCAGGGCATCAAGCGGAAACTTCAGATAGCGCTTGCCGTTCGCTTCCGGTTCCGGCAGCCGCCCGCCCCGTATGTTGACCTGCAGCGCGTGCAGGATCAGCTTGGGCATTGGCAAGGTACGATCCCGCGCTTCGCGCAGCTCGATGAATCTTTCCTCGATCATATCGGCCAGATGAGGATTGGAGCGCTTTTGCTCACCCACCGTACTTTCCCATTTCGGACTGCGCCCGCCAGGCTGATAATCGTGGCCGGTGAATAGCCGCGTCTCGTCCGGCAAGGCGAGAATCTCCTGAATCGAGTCCCATAGCGCCTTGGCGCTGCCGCCGGGAAAATCAGCGCGCGCCGTGCCGGAATCGGGCATAAAGACGGTATCGTGGACGAAAGCGGCATCGCCGATGACATAGGTGATCGAAGCCAGCGTATGGCCGGGCGAAAAAAGAACATGCGCATCGACGGAGCCGACTTTGAAACTGTCCCCCGCCTCGAACAGCCGATCCCACTGCGACCCATCCGTCTTCAGTTCCGGCCAGTTATATCTATCCTGCCATAGCTTCTGCACATCAACGACATGTGCACCGATGGCGGTCTTCGCCCCTGTTTTCCGCGCGAGATAGTGAGCGGCGGAAAAATGGTCTGCATGCGGGTGGGTATCGAGAATCCACTCGGCTTTCAGTCCCTCGCGCTCGATATAGGCGAGAATAGCATCGGCATTCATGGTGCCTGTGGCTCCTGACTTCTCGTCGAAATCATAGACCGGATCGATGACGGCGCAGCGTTTCGTCGCCGGGTCGGTCACGACATACTGGATGCTCCATGTACGCGGATCGAAGAAACCCTTGACATGCGGCACGGCCGCTCCTTCCCGTTGCAGCCAGCGAACCGCGACCGAAAGGTCGAAACCGCGGCGCGTGCCGAATTCCACGACCTCTTCTCGAGTCATGCGCCCGTCCAGCACTTCGCCGAGCGTATGAAGGGTGAGCGCCCGGACGCCGCTCTTGCAATGCGCAAGCACTCGCCCCCCGGCGCTCGTCATCTCCTGAAAAGCGCGAATATCGGCCTCGCCGATGGTCGGACCGGTTACCGGTATGAAAGCGTAATCGAGACCCGCCGCCTTGGCAGCCGCCTTCTCCGCAAGATTCCCCGGCTGAACGGGTTCTTCGCCGTCCGGTCGGACATTGATGACGGCACGATAGCCGTCGGCGGCAAATCTGGCAAATTCGGCAATATCCAACTGGCTTGCAACGGTCAGGCACTCATCGATCTTCACAGCACTCATGGGGTTAATCCCTATCGCTATTAGTATACAATATCATATAATGTATATTTACCATATGCAAGGGAATCTGATCATGGCAATGGAATCCTACGCTCAGCCGAGCACGCGGTTGGAACGATGATCGTATCCGTCCAATAGTGTCGGCCCGCTCGGTCACGGTCGACATCGAATATGCGGCCAGTGACTTTGGGATGAGCCTGCGTTCGTTCCAACGCAATCTGGCTGAGCATGGCGTGAATTATTTGGATGTCAAAAACAAGGTGCGCCGCCAGATCGCCAAGTGCATGTTGTCGGAAACGAGCCTTCCCGTCACCACGATTGCGTTTTATTTGGGCTACAGCGAAACCAGCGCTTTCTCGCGCGCCTTCAAACAACAGGCGGGAATATCGCCCTTGGACTATCGCACCCAAGCGGACGACCGTGCAATCTGTTGACCCTTGCAAATACCGCCCAGGCCACAGGGTCAGCAAGTCTGTTCATGTAAACTGCGGAATGGATGAATTTCCATTATTGCAATTTTCAATACCCGCCCGCCGACTTATTCTAGCCGGTATGTCAGGGATGCATGTCAGATCCTTTGCGGAATGAGGCAGCATGAATTGCGGCTACCTGCGGGCAGAGCATCCTTTTTCATTCACAGACTATCGCGATGCTTCTCGGGCCGAATGGGACCACTTGTTGGCGTGGAATGACGATACAATTACGCCAGGGTCGGGCTTCCCATCCATCCTCGCCGCAACATGGAAATCATCACCTGCGCCCGGCAGGATGCGACTGCCTCTAAAGGCAACTCGGGCAGCCGCACGAAGACCGGCGATATGCGGGTCATGTCGGCCATAACCCTGTTCCGGCGGCAGGCCGGCTCAATCTCACCAGCGATCCCGATGCCACCCTTAGATGCTGAGGTATGCCGGCAGGTGGAGATTTCGACCAGTTCGTTTCGCAACTGGTGGAGGAAGCACGTTATGCCGATGCTGTCCGGGATGAAGCGTCTCCGGCACTTCGCGAACACGACAAGCCAAATATGAAGGGGAAGATGCTTCAACCTAATTACCCTAAAGATGCGAAGATCATGGAGTTCAGCCGATTTCTGAAGCTTCTTTCACATCCCACGCGATTACAGATACTGAATATTCTCAGCGAGAAGGAAGAAACGATCGGAGAGCTTGCGCAACATTTGCAGACCCCGCTCTATAATTTGGCTCCGCATTTAGCGTTGCTGCGCCGGCACAAGGCAGTGGAGACACGAAAAGTCTATCGCGTTGTCTACTATCGGTGCACATCGCCGGCAGTCCAAAAAATGCTCGCTACGCTGCATGCGGTGTTAAACGATCCATGAATGCAGATTGCCGTCGAGCATATCGAAGGGCGCCGTCAGGAATGCGTTGCTTTTGGCGTTTCCCATGGTTTCTGCCATGGGCTTTCTTATACCAATGGCCGCCCTCGCCCCGCTCCCGAAGACGGGCCGACAATCATGTAGCATGAAAAGAGCCGAGGCTATGACGTGTCCGGCATTCGATAGGCTGGATGTTTACTGTTTCGCCGCCGGCAGGATCCGATCGATGTGAACGGAGCATTTCGCATGATGGACAATGTGGTCGACAGTCGATCCGAAGACATGATCGAGGACGTCGGGCGCATGAGCGGCCACCACGATCAGATCGGCCTTCACTTCGGCGGCAATCGCGAGGATCGTGTCGGCGGCGCGGCCGGTGCGAACATGGACGACCGCGGGCGCTGAAAACTGCCGGGAGAGCAGCGACAGCTTTTCTTCCGCCTCGTTGATCACCGAGACGGCCCAGTCATCCGGTCCTTGCCTCACAAGGGATGGGAAACGCTCGACAGTGTGAGCGATATGCAGGGTTCCATCGGCGTCGAGAAGCGCGTGAGCGGTACGCAACAGATGCTCGGCTCTCTCCTTTGATCCAAGGCCTACGGCGCAAACGATCGTCTTATACATGTCCCCACCTCTCAAAAGAGATCTTTGCCGCCCCTGCCGACAAATTCCGTTCGAAATCCCAGCGCGCGCGCCTGCTTTAGAAACCGGTCCGCGCTCAGTATATCCACCTTGAAGCTGTCACTTAGACATTGGCCGAGAGGATAGCATAATTCGTCGCGAATCCACGCTTGGGCGCTGGGCGACAGAACCGTAATTTCCCATTCGTTGCTATCGGCCCGGTCGAGGCGAAAGTCGCAGTTCTGGTGATGCGGAAGGGGATATCCGGCGCCCGCAAGGAGCGCTTCGTCCGTTCGTGTGCAATCCGTGCTCATGATTTTCGTATCCTCTCTCCTGTCTTGACAAAGCGACGGCCTGGCCTCTGGACCTTTCACTCGTCCGGCGGCTTTGACGCTCGGTTCGAATTCGAGCTCAGCCACAAGGCTCTGTCCTGGGACGGGATTATGAGATCTTCCGCGATCGTCTCTTTCGGGTTCCGTTGAGGGAGGAAATATAGGGTCGGCCAAAGTTCACATCATTGATTGAGATCAAGAAGTGAAACAGGCTTCCAAAGCTGACAAAAGCCCATGATTCCATCGTAGGCGTTTCGTTTGCGTCCGGACCGCCATCCGACCTCCGAATGCGATCATCCGGCACAGTTCCTGAACCGCCACATTGAGACAGATCAATGCCGCGGCAGCGAATATCCGCAGACTGCTTCATGCAAACAAACCCGTGAAGGAGCCGACCAATGCTAAGGGCCAGACGCGACAGCCTAGGCGGCGCAGCCTCTAAAGCCATTCCCTCGCTCGGCGAGGTGGAAGGCCGCATGATGGTTCTTGAACTTATCGCGCTGACGGCGCTCACCCGCCTTATGCGTCTTCATGACGTCGGAGCCAGAGCCGATCTCATGAAAGCGATGCGGCGCGCCATCGATCGAAAATGCCATGATGCCAGACTGTGCGGAACCGACACAGAATCCGCTGAGAAATACGCGGAAGAATTGCTGGCCAGTGCGCAAGAGCAGGCGAGCGATCTGGGAGCAATCCGAAAACATACCTGATGACGGCTCGGAAGATCGAGAAGGGCTTCGGAGCGCCTGTGGCGCATTTCACCGCACCGCAACGTCCATGGCCGCTGCGGTATCTTCCACGCCGCCGGCATCACGCATATCGACACCGCCGCCGCGCGGCGAGCGCATTGCGGCCGCCAGCCGGACCGTTTGCCGCACTTCTCTTCGCGCTCGGAATTCCGGGCGTCCGCCTGATCGGCGCACCTGTTCTCGCAAGTTCCGCCGGTCACGCATTTGCACTGTCAAATTGACGTCGATCAAAGCCTGATGACGAACGGCCTGCTAATCCATCCGTCATGGAAGGGCGCAATGCCTCTTCTGCGACCCCACATGATCAGACCAGGAGACGAGCATGCTTATCCAAGCCGTCATGAATGCACCGACTATCACCGTAAACCCGAAGACGTCTGTCGTGGACGCGGCGAAGATCATGCTTGATCATCACGTCAGCGGCCTTCCCGTCGTCGATGCCGACGGAAACCTTGTCGGCATCGTCAGCGAAGGCGATTTCCTTCGCCGCGGAGAATTGCGTACCGAACGCAAGCGGTTCTGGCTGTTCGATTTTCTTACCAGCCCCGGCAAGATCGCCGACGAGTATGTTCGTTCGCATGGCCGCAGCGTCGATGAAGTGATGACCACGGAGGTTGTCACCATCGCACCCGACGCGACGCTCACCGAAGCTGTCGACCTGATGGAGAATATGGGATCAAGCGCTTGCCTGTCATCGTGGAAGGCAAAGTCATCGGCATCATCTGCCGATCGGACCTGTTGCGGGCATTGGCCAACATGCTGCCGAAACAGACGGTACGCGCCAGCGATGAAGAGATCACGGAAGCGATCATTGCGGAACTGTCGCAGCAGAGCTGGAGCCAGAATGGCTTCATAAAAGTCAAAGTCCTCAACGGCGTGGTGGAACTGTCCGGCAGTATCTTCGATGAGCGCGAACGGCTGGCCGCGAAGGTCGCGGCGGAGAACGTGCCCGGCGTCAAGTCTGTTTCCGATCAGATCACATGGATCGATCCCTATCTCGGCGTCGCCATGCCGGCGCCGAGCGCGCCGGTCAACCGGGAGCAATCTCCGTCCGCTTGAGGCACGGCGCACCGATCGATCGCTGTCCTGCCGTAACCGTTTCAGCCGCGTCGTTGTCCGGATGCTTCGTAAGGCGTCATCCACTTATCCGGATTATTCGCGCTGGCGGAGCGGGTGCGTTGCAAGGCTCGTTCCCGGATATTTTCCGAGGTTGACCTAGGTCAAAGCGGGATCGGACGAGGTGCCGTAGAAAACGTCAAGATCAACATGTGAACGGCGCAGATTGACGCATGGGCGACATAGCAATTGCCAAGGCTCTCAAGTGTAATACAGTGATTTCAGAAATTTCTGAAATCACTGTAGCGACGGAAACCGTCATGAACCTGCCGCCTCTTGTCCAATCCTTCGTTCTTCATTTCGGTGAGATGGGCTCTCGCTGGGGTATCAATCGCACGGTCGGGCAGATCTACGCTCTGCTCTACGTGTCTCCCCAGCCGCTTTGCGCCGAAGAAATCGTCGATTCGCTCGGCATTTCGCGCTCGAATGTGTCGATGAGCCTGCGCGAACTGCAGGCCTGGAACCTTGTCCTGCTCAAGCACAGGCCGGATGACCGCCGTGACTTCTTCACCACGCCCGACGACGTCTGGCAGATCCTGCGGACGCTTGCCGAGGAACGGAAGAAGCGCGAGGTCGACCCGACCCTTACCGTACTGCGGGAAATCCTGATGCAGCATCCGACAAGCGACGACGAACGATATGCCCAGGGGCGCATGAGCGAAATGCATGGCCTGATCGAACAACTCACCAACTGGTACGACGACGTACGGTTGCTGGAAACCGACCGGCTCGCTACACTGTTGTCGCTTGGGGCCAAAGTGACGAAGCTTCTCGAAGCGAAGGATCGCGTCGTTTCGCTCGGCCGCGGGCGCACGAACTCCAGCCCCACCGGCAAGAGGTAAGGGCGATGACCAGTGCTTTCTTCGATACGGGAGCAATGCCGGAAGCCGGACAAGAGCCGGAGACCGAGGCCGCGGATATTTCGGCCGCGTCGGCTTCCACGAAAGACCGGTCGCGAACGGCAATGCCCGCCAAGCTGTCGCGCGCCGCCCTCGTGCAGACCCTGGCCGCCCTTCTCTGGATTCCTCAAGCGGCTCTGCTCGCTCTGGGAGTGGGCGCGATCTCCGGCGGGCGCGGCGTTGCGGCGGCGGTGATGCCGGCCTTGCTCGTCTTTGTTCTTGGCGCCTTCCGCGCCGGGTTGGATGCTCTGGGCGGACGTTTGGCCTTCCAGGCCGCACGCGCTGAGCTGACGCGGCGGCGAGAGACTGCCGTCACCGCCCTTGCCGCACGCTCGCCGCTCGATATTGACCGACCGGCGTCCGGTCTCGTCGCCAGCCTGGTCGCCGAGCAGGCCGAAACCATCGTACCCTATCTCGCCCGTTTTCGTCCGGCACGGCTGAAGGCGAGCGCAGTGCCGCTGATCATCCTCATCTGCGTCGCCCCGATCTCCTGGATAGCGGCGCTCATTCTGCTGTTCACAGCGCCGTTGATCCCGGTGTTCATGGCCTTGATCGGCTGGCGCGCCAAGGCGGCCAGCGAAAAGCAGCTGGCCGAAACCGGCGGGCTCAACGCCTTTCTCCTCGACCGGCTGCGCGGCCTTGCGACGATCCGCGCGCTCGGCGCCGTCGACCGCACCGCCTTGCGGCTACGGGCCGATGCCGAACAGCTCAAGATCCGCACCATGGCCGTGCTCAGAATCGCCTTCCTATCGTCTGCGGTGCTCGAGCTATTCGCCGCATTGGGCGTTGCCGCTATGGCCGTCTATGTCGGCTTCAACCTGCTTGGCGCGATCGATGTCGGCACATGGTCCGGCAGATTGAGCTTGACCCAGGGTCTATTCATTCTCTTGCTGGCTCCAAGCTTCTTCGAGCCTCTGCGCGAACTATCGGCGGTCTGGCACGACCGGGCGGCCGGAGAGGCGGCGCTGGACGCTCTCGACGCGCTGTCCGACACCGGCATGACACTACCGGGCTGGCGCGATGAAAAGGCGACGGAAACCGGTAGCGATCGTACATCGCCGTCAATCGATATCCGTCGGCTCTGTTTCCGGTATCGCCCCGAACTTGCGCCTGCTTTCGATGATTTCAACCTGGCGATCGCAGCCGGCGAACATGTTGCCCTCCTGGGAGAAAGCGGTGCCGGCAAGACGACCGTGCTGTCGTTGATTGCCGGCCTTGTTCCTCTGGAGAGCGGCTCGATCCATGTCGGCGGGCAGCGGCTTGACGATATTTCCGCGGCCACGCTACGCCGTCGCATGGCCTGGATCGGCCAGCGGCCGCATATCTTTGCCGGTACGATGAACAGCAACATCGTGCTCGGCCGCCCCGATATCTGTCCCGATGCCGTGCAACAAGCGATCGATCTCGCTCAGTTGCGGCGGGTTGCGATCCAGCGCGGCATCATGCCTGTCGGCGAAGGCGGGGTGGGTCTGTCCGGGGGCGAAGCCCTGCGGCTGGGGCTTGCCCGCGTCGCCGCGACCCCGCATGTCGACATTATTCTCGCGGACGAGCCGACCGCACATCTCGATACCGAAACCGCACGCGATGTCACCGACGCATTGCTAGCGGTTGCTCGCGGACGCACGCTCATTGTCGCCACCCATGATCCGGTTCTGGCTGCCAGAATGGGCCGTGTGGTCCGCATCGGCGCATTGACCGGGGAGAAAGCCGCATGACGTCGACATTCTCTGCCCTTTATCCCATCTTTCGGCTTTTCCTGGCGGCGCGCGGACGCGCATTGCTGCTCGGCGCGCTGTTGTCGGCCCTGACCGTGCTCGCCGGCATCGCGCTGCTCGGGCTCTCGGGCTGGTTCATCACGGCCGCATCGCTCGCCGGCCTGACGGCGGCGGCGATCACCTTCGATGTCTTTGCCCCATCGGCCGGCATCCGGCTGCTGGCGATCCTTCGCACCGCCGCGCGCTACGGCGAGCGGCTGACGACCCATGACGCGACGCTCGGCGTGCTTGCCGCGCTGCGCGAAAATCTGTTTCGCGGCTGGGCGGCGCCCGGCGCGGCAACGATGCTGACGCGCAGGCCGGCCAAACTGCTTTTCCGGCTGACGGCGGATATCGACGCGCTCGATTCCCTCTATTTGCGCGTTCTCGTGCCGGCCACCGTCGCCATCGTTTCGGCCTTGGCAGTCAGCATCGCTTTAATGCTGCTCTCGGTCCCGTTCGGGCTGCTCGCTGGCATATGGCTCATCGCTGCCGGCCTTGGTATTCCGGCCCTTGCGGGACGCTTGGCTTTGAAACCGGCGCGGCGGCGGGCACACGCGGTCGAGGCGCTGCGTTCGCGTACCATCGATCTCGTCGCCGGGCAGACGGAACTCATCATGGCCGGCAGACTGCAGGCGCAGCGCGCGGCGATCATGGCCGCCGACCATCGCCTGACGGAAGCGGACGATGCGTTGAACCGGATCGAAACCACCGTTACGGCCGGCTTCGGCCTTGCTTCAGCGGCACTCTTGGCCGGCACCTTGCTGACGGTCGCTTCACTGGCTGAACGCGGCATCATCGGCGCGCCGGTGGCGGCCCTCGGCCTGCTGGTCGCACTCGCCGCGCTCGAACCCTTCGTGGCACTGCGTCGCGGAGCGCTGGAACTCGGCCGTACCATGCTTGCTGCCCGTCGCCTTTCGCCGCGCCTCGCCCGGACCGCGCCAACCTCCGCAAACCGCGCGCCGGCGGATAAACCAGCCGTTCGCCTTTCCGGTGTCAGGGTCCGATACGAAAGGGCCGCGACGCCCTCGATCGATGGCATCACCCTTTCGCTGGCGCCGGGCGAGCGCCTGGCGGTCGTCGGCCCAAGCGGCGCGGGCAAGTCAACGCTGCTCGCCGCTCTCGCCGGCGAAATCGACGCCGAGAGCGGCACGGTCGAAACCTTGGCGGCGACAACGCTGACGCAGCGCACGGAACTTTTCCAGGACAGTCTGCGCGATAACTTGCGGCTCGCCGCCCCAGAAGCAACCGACAATGAGCTTTACGACGCGCTTGCAGCCGCAGGGCTTCTCGCCGACGTGAAGGCCCTGCCGAAAAGGCTCGAAACGCGCCTCGGCGAAGGCGGGCTCGGGCTGTCCGGCGGACAATCCCGTCGGCTGGCGCTCGCCCGTCTGCTCCTGCGCGACACGCAGCTCTGGTTGCTCGACGAGCCGACCGAGGGCCTCGACGGCGAAACCGGGCGCGACGTCATGCGGCGGCTCACCGCTCGCGCCGACCGTCGTTCATTGGTGATCGCCACCCATATTCGTCGCGAAGCCGAGATCGCCGACCGGATCGTCGTTCTCGACAACGGCCGCATCGCCTCGACCGCACGGCGGGGAGAAACCGAATTCGGCGCGGCGCTCGCCCGGCTGAGGCCGGACTGAGACGCCTGACCGATCAATCATAGCCGCAGCCTATCCAAGGCTGCGGTGCATCAAACACCCTCTGGGGCGTGGGAGAAAAACTATGGAACTCGATATCGTGGCGCTATCGCGCCTGCAGTTCGCCATGACGGCGCTGTATCATTTTCTGTTCGTGCCATTGACGCTCGGCCTTTCCGTGCTGCTCGCCATCATGGAAACCACCTATGTCATGACCGGCCGGCAGATCTGGCGCCAGATGACCAAATTCTGGGGTACGCTGTTCGGCATCAACTTCGTGCTCGGCGTCGCCACCGGCATCGTCATGGAATTCCAGTTCGGCATGAACTGGAGCTACTACAGCTATTATGTCGGGGACATCTTCGGCGCGCCGCTGGCGATCGAAGGGCTGATGGCCTTCTTCCTGGAAGCAACCTTCGTCGGCCTGTTCTTCTTCGGTTGGGAAAAGCTCTCCAAAGTCGGGCACCTCGTTGCCACCTGGGCCGTCGCGCTCGGTTCCAACTTCTCGGCTCTATGGATTCTCATCGCCAATGGATGGATGCAGAACCCGGTCGGTTCGGCACTCAATCCGCAGACCATGCGCATGGAGATCACCAGCTTCTTCGATGTGGTCTTCAATCCGGTCGCCCAGGCGAAATTCGTCCACACGGTATCGGCCGGCTATGTCTGTGCCTCCATCTTCGTGCTTGGCGTATCCGCCTGGTACATACTGAAAGGCCGGCACATCGAGATCGCCAAGCGCTCGATGACGGTCGCCGCCTCCTTCGGCCTGGCTTCGGCCCTTTCGGTCGTCGTTCTCGGCGACGAGAGCGGTTATCTGTCGACCGAGCATCAGAAGATGAAGCTCGCCGCGATCGAGGCCATGTGGGAGACCGAGCCGGCACCCGCCGCCTTCACCGCCTTTGGCTTTCCGGATCAGCAGGCACGGGAAACCCATTATGCCGTACATATCCCCTGGGTCATGGGCCTGATCGGCACCCGCTCGCTGACGACGGAAATTCCCGGCATCAATCAGCTTGAGGAGCAGGCGAAGACCCGCATCCGCGACGGCATCAAGGCTTACGATGCGCTGATGAAGATCCGCGCGGCCCAACCGGCCGCCGCTGGCGCCGCCGCACAGGACCCGGCCGCCGAGCAGGCGCGCTCCTCTTTCGAGGACATCGGCCATGAACTCGGTTACGCCCTGCTCCTGAAGCGCTATGTCGACGATCCCCGGCAGGCCACGGAAGAGCAAATCACTCAGGCCGCGCGCGATACCATTCCCCATGTGCCGACGCTCTTCTGGTCCTTCCGCATCATGGTCGGTCTCGGCATGTTCTTCATTCTGCTGACGGCGGTCTTCTTCTGGCTGTCGGCCCGCCGCCAGCTCGACCGCTATCCGCTGCTGCTGCGCATTGCCGTCTTCGCCATCCCGCTTCCCTGGGTCGCCATCGAATTCGGCTGGATCGTTGCCGAATTCGGCCGTCAGCCCTGGGTCATTGAAGGCGTATTGCCGACCGCCGCCGCCGTTTCCAATCTCGGAGCCAGCAGCCTGCTGATCACCCTGCTCGGCTTTGCGGCGATCTACACGGCGCTGATCGTCATTGAAATGAGCCTGATGCTGAAGGCCATTCGCAAAGGCCCGGAACCGGACGACAGGCCGGAAGCCGGCCTGATCTCAGAAACCCTCGTCTCTGCCGCGGAGTAATCACCATGATCCTGCACGAATTGATCGACTACGAAACCCTGCGCATCATCTGGTGGCTGCTTCTCGGCGTCCTGCTGATCGGCTTTGCCGCGACCGACGGCTTCGACCTCGGCGTCGGCACGCTGCTTCCCTTCGTCGCCAGAACGGATACCGAGCGGCGCATCGCCATCAATTCGATCGGCCCGACCTGGGAGGGCAACCAGGTCTGGCTGATCCTCGGCGGCGGCGCCATCTTCGCCGCCTGGCCGCCGCTTTACGCTGTCTCCTTCTCCGGTTTCTATCTGGCGATGTTTGCGATCCTCTTCGCGCTCATTCTGCGGCCGGTGGCGTTCAAATATCGCTCCAAGCGGGAGAGCGCCCGGTGGAAAGCCGGATGGGACTGGGCGCTGTTCATCGGCGGTTTCGTTCCCTCCCTGATCTTCGGCGTCGCGGTTGGCAATGTGCTGCAGGGCGTGCCTTTCCGTTTTGCCGACGATATGCGGATCTACTATGAAGGCTCGTTCTTCGGCCTCCTCAATCCCTATGCGCTGCTTTGCGGCCTGCTCTCCGTCGCCATGCTGAGCATGCACGGCGCGGCATGGCTGCTGCTGAAGACGAATGGCGATGTCGCCAAACGGGCGCGCAGCTATGGCAGTCTGGCCGCGCTTGCGACGATCGTGCTGTTTGCCCTCGGCGGTCTTGCTCTCTGGTACGGCGTCGACGGCTACAGCATCACCAGCCAGATCAACCCGATCGGTCCGTCCAATCCGCTTTTGAAGACGGTCGATCATGGCGCCGGCGCCTGGCTCGCCAATTATGGCAGTCACCCCTGGATGATCGCGGCTCCGACCCTCGGCTTTCTCGGGGCCATCGCCGCCCTGCTGTCGATGCTCGCTCGCCGCGAAGTCGCTCCGCTGCTCTTCAGCAAGCTCGCCATCTTCGGCATCATCTCGACGGTCGGCGTCTCGATGTTTCCCTTCATCCTGCCTTCCTCGCTCGACCCGCGCTCCAGCCTCACGGTATGGGACGCATCCTCAAGCCATATGACGCTGTTCATCATGCTGGTCGCGACGCTGATCTTTCTGCCGATCGTCCTTCTCTACACCACCTGGGTCTACCGGGTGCTGTGGGGCAAAGTCGACGCCGAGACAGTCAACGACAAGAACGGCCACGCCTACTGAACCCCATACAAGGAGAAAGAACATGTGGTATTTCGCCTGGCTCCTCGGCTTCCCGCTTGCCGCCGCCTTCGCCGTTCTCAACGCGATGTGGTACGAGCTCGTCGACGACAACGCCAAGAACGACAAGCACGGATGATGCGCCGGCGGCCGGGCACACCGCCCGGCCGCCCATCGACCGCTCCGCCAGACCTATCGAAAGACGCCTTCCGTGCTCACCAGTTCGCTTATCCGTTATGCTCAACCCGCACCGCGCTACACCAGCTATCCCACGGCGCCGCATTTTCACGACGGTATCGACAGCGCATGCTACGCCAGATGGCTTGGCGAGACGGATCCGCACAAACCCGTTTCGCTCTATCTGCATGTGCCCTTTTGCGATCAGCTCTGCTGGTTCTGCGGCTGTCATACCAAGCAAGTGCGGCGTTACCATCCCGTCGCGGACTATCTGGACGCACTCGGGGCGGAGATCGCACTTGTAGCGACGGCCCTTTCAGGCCGGCGGCGTGTGAGCGCCATCCATTTCGGTGGCGGCTCGCCCACCGTGATCGAGCCCGGCGATATCGACAACATCCATGCGAAGCTCGATGACGCTTTCGATCTGGACCCGGATTGTGAGATCAGCGTCGAGATCGACCCGCGCAATGCCAGCCGCGACAAGCTCGAAGCCTGGCGCCGTTTCGGCATTACGCGGGCAAGCCTTGGCGTTCAGGATTTCGACCCTGACGTACAAAGGGCAATCAATCGGCTGCAAAGTTTCGAGCAGACGCAAGCCGTCGTGGAAGCATTGCGCGACGCCGGCATCGGCTCGATCAATCTCGATATCCTCTATGGCCTGCCGCTTCAGACGACGGAAACGCTGCGACGGACCATCGATCTTGCCGTGTCTATGCGGCCGAACCGCATTGCGCTGTTCGGTTATGCGCATGTTCCCTGGATGAAGAAACATCAAAACCTTATCGATCAAAGCATCCTGCCCGGCCCTGCCGAACGGTTCGAAATGGCAGGCAATGGCGCCGCTCGGCTGGCGGAAGCAGGCTATGTCGCGCTCGGTATCGATCATTTCGCCGACGAGAACGACGATCTCGCCGCCGCCGCTGCCGATGGAAGGATGCGACGCAATTTCCAGGGATATACGACGGACGAAGCCGAGACGCTGATCGGGTTCGGAGCATCTTCCATCGGCAAGCTGCCGCAAGGCTATGTCCAGAACGTGGTCGCCACGGCCGACTACAGCCGCAAGGTGAGGGCCGGTGAGCTGGCCACCGGCCGCGGTCTTGCCCTTTCGCCCTCCGACCGGGTGGTGGGCAGCCTGATCGAAAGCCTGATGTGCAGCTTTTCCTTTTCCCTCGCGGATCTGCGGCGAGCCTTTGGAAGCGAAGTCGACTTCTTGGTGGCCGATGTGGAACGGATCGCCGCCGAGGAGGAAGAACTCATCCGCTTCGACGGCACCGTATTTCTGTTAAAGCCGGAAGGGCGACCATTTGTTCGCACCATTGCTTCCCGCTTCGATCGCTATCTCGCAAACAACAGGGCACGCCACAGCGTTGCGGTGTGAAATGTCCATACGGGGACTGGATCAATCGAGGAGTTCGCGCAGGCGGATGGCCAACTCCCGGGCGGTGTAGGGTTTCTTCAGCCAACTGCCGGCCTCCGCCAGCTCCCGCCCGGCGATGGTGGGCTCGGCATAGCCGGACGTGAAGAGAACCTTGATTTCGGGCCGCAGCGCCCGAACCTTGTGCGCCAGTTCGTCGCCGGCCATGCCGCCCGGCATCACGACATCGGTAAACAGCAAGGCGATATCCGGATTCTCCTGACAAAGCGCCAGGGCTTCGGTGCCATTCGTCGCCTCTATGACGCTGTAGCCGGCATCGAGGAGACGGGAGACGGCGACACGGCGAACGCGCGCATCGTCTTCGACCACGAGGATGCGTTCGAAGCCCCGGGGGATATGCAATTTCTTGTCCGTTTCCGTGCCCTGTGGCTCCTGCCCGACCTGCGTCTTCTGTATTGCCGGCAAGAAGATGCGAACGCTCGTTCCCTGCCCGAATTCGCTATAAAGCTGGACATGACCTCCGGATTGTTTGGCAAAGCCATAGACCATGCTGAGACCAAGCCCGGTTCCGGCCCCCATGCCCTTCGTCGTGAAGAATGGCTCGAAGGCATGTTTCTTGGTCTCGCTCGACATTCCGACCCCGGTATCCGTGACGGAGATGAGCACATATTCGCCGGTGCGGACCTCGGGGTACATCTGGGCATAGTCGGCGTCCAGCCGCAGGCGGGAAATCTCGATGGACAGAAGGCCACCGCGGGGCATCGCATCCCGTGCGTTCAGCACAAGATTGAGAAGGGCATTCTGCAATTGCGACCCATCGACAAGCGCTTCATTCACGGCGCCGGTAACGACCGTTCGCAATTCGATCGTTTCGCCAAGCGTGCGCCGCAGAAGATCGGAAAAGCCGGACACGAGTTGCCCGATATCCACGAGTTTCGGATTGAGCGGCTGGCGGCGGCCGAATGCCAGGAGTTGACCCGTCAATTTGGCGCCGTCCTCGGCTGCCGCCTGCGCCTCCGAGACCAGCGAAAGCAGCTTCGGATCCTGAAGTCTTGCTTCGATCATCTCCAGGTTGCCGCTGATGACGGTGAGCAGATTATTGAAGTCGTGCGCCAACCCGCCGGTCAGTTGGCCGATGGCTTCCATTTTTTGCGATTGCCGCAGCTCCTCCTCGATCTTGTGCCGACTGGTCAGGTCACGCACGAAGCCGGTAAAGATGCGCTTGCCGTTTGTGACGGCTTCGCCGACCGACAATTCCATCGGAAATATCGTACCGTTCTTGCGTTGCCCGCTGACGACACGACCGTAGCCGATGATGCGCCGCTCGCCGGTATTCAGATAACGCGAGATATAACCGTCATGCGCGTCGCGATCCGGCGAAGGCATCAGCATGCGAACATTTTTTCCGCAGACTTCTTCCGCTGCATATCCGAACAGTTTCTCTGCGGCGGCGCTGAAAGAGGCGATTGTCCCGACCTCGTCGATGACAATCATCGATTCAGGAACGGTCGCCAGGATCGAACGCAGATGCGCCTCCCGCTCGGCCAAATCCGCTTGGATTTGCTTCAGATCGCTGATGTCATTGTTGGTCTGCACGATGGCCTGCCGGCCTGGTTCGACAGAAGGCGCCGCAACCCACCGGCTGGCGACTATAATGGGTTTCCCGTCCTTGCGGTGATGAATGAGCTCACCTTGCCAGTCAGCCTGCCGACCGACTCTGCTGCGTATTGCGTCGAGAGGTTCGGGGAAAACGGTTGCCAGCAAATCGTGGACCACCTGGCCGATCGCTTCCTGCCGGCTCCATCCGTAAAGCCGCTCACAGCCCGTTGTCCATCGGCTGATGACGCCATCGAACCCGTGAACGATGATGTTCGCGCTATCGAGGACTTCGGCGATCTCATCCAATCTATTCCCGGCGACCTGTTGCGGGGGCGGCTGCTCGTTCATATTACGTCCATTTGTATTCGGTTAGTGGCGCCGCCGCGTACTGTCAAAAACAACGACAGACGGCTCGCCATCGTGGCATTCGTCACCATCTCCCGCAAGATGCGTAAGCATACCCGGTTTCGCAATACAAATGGAATGTCGGCCAGCCGGGCTGACGATGCCTTTATTTGCCAGCTTTGTCATGGTCCTGGAAACTGTTTCGATCGTCAGACCGAGAT
>DASWOH010000337.1:0-37269 GCA_036398815.1 Rhizobium sp.
GCGCCGTAGACCACCAACAGATCCTTGGCGTCGATCTGGTCGCTCGCGAGAACCAGGACCTCGGCAATCGTGCCGTCCTTTTCCGCGTGCAGCGCCGTTTCCATCTTCATGGCCTCGATCGACACCAGCACGTCGCCGGCCTTGATCGCCTGGCCCGGCGTGATGAAGACGCGGGAAATGACGCCCGGCATCGGGGCACCGACATGAGCGGCGTTGCCGGGTTCCGCCTTGCGCCTGACGGCGCTGCCCGACGCGCCGTGGGCGCGGTCCGGCACCTTGATGCGGCGCGGCTGGCCGTTGAGCTCGAAGAACACCGTCACCATGCCCTTGTCGTCGGTCGCCGTCATCGCCTGGTTGACGACGACCAGCGTCTTGCCGCGCTCGATCTCGGCAAACAGTTCGCCGCCTTCCTTCAACCCGTAGAAATAGGCGGGCGTCGGCAGCACCGAGACCGGGCCATAGGTATCGGCGGCCAGGGCATAGTCGGTGAAGACCTTCGGATACATCAGGTAGGAGGCGAATTCGAAATCGTCGACCTTGCGCTCCAGCTTGGTCTCGATGACTTTGCGCTCGGCATCGAGATCGGCTTCCGCCAGCAGCGAACCGGGGCGCACCGTATAGGGCGCCTCGCCCTTCAGCGCCTTCTTCTGCAAGGCTTCCGGCCATCCGGACGGCGGCTGGCCGAGATCGCCCTTGAGCATCGAGACCACCGATTCCGGGAAGGACACTTCCCTGTCGGGATTGACCACGTCGGCAACCGTCAGGTCCTGGCTGACCATCATCAGCGCCATGTCGCCGACCACCTTGGAAGACGGCGTCACCTTGACGATATCGCCGAACATCTGGTTGGCGTCGGCATAAGCCTGCGCCACCTGATGCCAGCGGGTCTCGAGCCCGAGCGAGCGCGCCTGTTCCTTGAGGTTGGTGAACTGGCCACCGGGCATTTCGTGCAGGTAGACTTCCGAGGCCGGCCCCTTGAGGTCGCTTTCGAATGCGGCATACTGGTGGCGCACGGCTTCCCAGTAGAAGGAAACGCGGCGGATCCATTCGGGATCGAGGCCGGGATCGCGCTCGGTGCCCTTCAAGGCCTCGACGATCGAGCCGAGGCAGGGCTGCGAGGTGTTGCCGGAGAGCGCATCCATCGCCGCATCGACGGCATCGACACCGGCGTCGACGGCGGCCAGCACCGTGGCGGCGGCAATGCCCGAGGTGTCATGCGTGTGGAAGTGGATCGGCAGACCGGTCGCCTCGCGCAGCGCCTTGAACAGCACCTTGGCGGCGGCGGGCTTCAGAAGACCCGCCATGTCCTTCAGCGCGATGATATGCGCGCCGGCCTTTTCCAGCTCGACGGCAAGATCGGTATAGTACTTCAGATCATACTTCGGGCGGGCGGAATTGAGGATATCACCGGTATAGCAGATCGCCGCCTCGCAGAGCTTGTTCTCCTCGATGACGGCATCCATCGACACGCGCATGTTCTCGACCCAGTTCAGGCAGTCGAAGACGCGGAAGAGATCGATGCCGCCCCTGGCCGCCTGCCGGACGAAGTACTTCACGACATTGTCGGGATAGTTGGTGTAGCCGACGCCGTTGGCGCCGCGCAGGAGCATCTGCAACAGCAGGTTCGGCGCACCCTCGCGGATCAGCGACAGGCGCTCCCAAGGGTCTTCGGTGAGAAAGCGCATGGAGACGTCGAAGGTGGCGCCGCCCCAGCATTCCAGCGACAGCAGCTGCGGCAGCGCCCGGGCATAGGTGCCGGCGACTTGCGCGATGTCGAAGGTACGCATGCGGGTGGCGAGCAGCGACTGATGGCCGTCGCGCATCGTCGTGTCGGTGATCAGCACGCGCTTTTCGCCCCGCATCCATTCGGCGAACTTATGCGGACCGAGCTGGTCGAACCGCTGCTTGCTGCCGTCAGGCACCTTGCCGTCGATATAGGGCAGCACGGGCTCGGACGCCTTCGGCGACGGCGCGGGCCGGCCGCGCGCTTCGGGATGGCCGTTGACGGTGACGTCGGCGAGATAGGTCAAAAGCTTGGTGGCGCGGTCCTGACGCTTGACCTGCTCGAACAGCTCCGGCGTCGTGTCGATGAAGCGCGTCGTATAGCTGTTGTCGCGGAATTTCGGATGGGTGATGATCGCTTCGAGGAAGGTCAGGTTCGTCGCCACGCCGCGGATACGGAATTCGCGCAGCGCCCGGTCCATGCGGGCAATGGTCTCGTCCGGCGTCGACGCCCAGGCGGTGACCTTGACCAGCAGCGGATCGTAGAAACGGGTGATGATCGCGCCAGAATAGGCCGTGCCGCCATCGAGACGGATACCGAAGCCGGCGGCCGAACGGTAGGCGGTGATGCGGCCATAGTCGGGAATGAAGTTGTGTTCCGGGTCCTCGGTCGTCACGCGGCATTGCAGGGCATGGCCGTTGAGGCGGATGTCCGCCTGCTTCGGCACGCCCGATTCCGGCGTGCCGATGGCAAAGCCGTCGAGGATATGGATCTGCGCCTTGACGATGTCGATGCCGGTGACGACTTCGGTCACCGTATGCTCGACCTGGATGCGCGGATTGACTTCGATGAAGTAGAATTTGCCGGTATCGGCATCCATCAGATATTCGACGGTCCCGGCCCCGACATAGCCGGTCGCACCGGCGATCTTGAGCGAATAGGCGGCCAGTTCCTGGCGCTGGGCATCTGTCAGGTAAGGCGCCGGCGCGCGCTCGACGACCTTCTGGTTGCGGCGCTGAACCGAACAGTCGCGCTCGAACAGGTGCACGACATTGCCATGCGTGTCGCCCAGCACCTGGCTTTCGACGTGGCGGGCACGCTCCACCAGCTTTTCCAGATAGACCTCGTCCTTGCCGAAGGCGGCCATCGCCTCGCGCTTGGCTTCCGTCACTTCCCTGGCAAGATCCTTGGGGTCGCGGATGGCGCGCATGCCGCGACCGCCGCCGCCCCAGGAGGCCTTGAGCATCACGGGATAGCCGATCTCTTCGGCCATGCGGGCGACTTCCGCCATGTCGTCCGGCAGCGGGTCGGTCGCCGGCACGACGGGCACGCCGACCGAGATCGCCAGGGTGCGGGCGGCGACCTTGTTGCCGAGCTGGCGCATCGTATCGGCGCGCGGGCCGATGAAGATGATGCCGGCCGCATCGCAGGCGTCGACGAACTCGGGGCTTTCCGACAAAAGGCCGTAGCCGGGATGAATGGCGTCGGCACCGGAAAGCTTGGCGACGCGGATGATCTCCTCGATCGACAGATAGCTTTCGATCGGGCCGAGGTCGCGGGAAAGATGCGGTCCACGGCCGACCTGATAGCTCTCGTCCGCCTTGAAGCGGTGCAATGCCAGTTTGTCTTCCTCGGCCCAGATGGCGACTGTTTTGATGCCGAGCTCATTGGCGGCGCGAAACACGCGGATCGCAATCTCGGAACGGTTGGCAACCAGGATCTTGGATATAGGCAATGCAGTCTCCTCACGGCATCGAAACGGGCAATGCTGCACCCGCGAAGAGAATTCTTAACTTCTTGTCACGAGAAGTTCAATTTCCCGTAGCGCCGGAAACCAAAATAGTTGCCGTTACGGAACAAGTCCGTTTCTGAAGGCGATCGCGACGATATGCTGGCGGTTCCGGGCGTTCAACTTGTCCTGAATGCTGTTCATATACCAATCGACGGTGTGGTTTGAGATCTTCAGGGTGCGGCTGATCTCCATCGAGGTCATGCCTTCCGCCAGATAGTTCAGCACCTCCATCTCGCGCCTGGTGAGCTTGGCATCGGTCGTGGGCACTTCCTCCAGCGGCCGCGCCTCGTCGCGCAATTCGAGAAGCCGCCAGAAAACCTTTTTGGCCACGGTGTCGAACAGCGAAAGTTCCGAGGGCGACAGATCGACCGCATTCCCGCCGATCGTCATCGTGCCGAGCAGACCGCTGCGCCCGAAAATGGGAAAGATATAGCCGTCGACGAGCCCGTTGGCGCGGGCGTCGGCCATCATCTGCTCCATACGGCGGCGGAGCGGATCGCCCTTCAGCGCCGCCATCGCATCACGCCAGCGGAACGGCCGCTGCGCCTGGCCGAGATAGCGCATGGTCGGATCGACGAGCACATATTTCCGGGTGACATAGGTGAGCGGCCATTTGTCCGGCCAGCGTCCGGCAAGCATGACGCTGACAACGTCGACGGCCGGCCGCGGATGCCTCAGCAGGCCATAAAAATCGAACTTGTAGGAGCGCAGCACCAGTTCGAGTTCCGCCACGACATTCTTGGCCTGATTGCAT
The DNA here is from genome assembly GCA_036398815.1 of Rhizobium sp. Classification (GTDB taxonomy): domain Bacteria; phylum Pseudomonadota; class Alphaproteobacteria; order Rhizobiales; family Rhizobiaceae; genus Rhizobium. Next base: position 4,270 of record DASWOH010000337.1, read on the forward strand.
TCCTCGACGACCACAAGCAATTGCATTAACGAATGAATATTCACACATACCCCCCTGAAAGCCTGACTCCTCGCCGGCGGACGCTCCGTCGATATCCCCTCCGCCATCCGGCCGGCAGGTGGCGGGCAAACATATTCGGATCGAGATAAAATTGAACGTCTTTGGCGAGAAGTTCGGTATTCAACTTCGAATAGCAATCGCCTCGCCGCACCACAATACTATCGGGAGCAAGTATTCCTGAATCCTCATATTTCTCAAGCGGCCGATGGCCCCCTATGGCGGTCGGGCGCACACTCCATGAAAATTCCCCTGAAAAAACAGTGCCGGATTCCGTTAATCGCCGGTTCAGGTAGCAATCTGTAGCATCCCCGACATTCCGAATATGCTGATGCACAGAGGTTGCCAGACGTGTCGCTTTTCAAAGTCTATGCAAGAGCCCTGAAGTATCTTGGCGCGTATCGTTACCGCGTATGGATGGTCGTTGTCGCAAACATCGCGTTGGCGATGACCACGATCTATGAGCCTGTTCTGTTCGGCCGCATCTTCGACGCCATCGGCAAGAAAGAGCCGGTGACGCCGACCATGATGCTGTGGGCCGGCTTTGCCGTCTTCAGCGCGGTGGCCTTCATCATCGTTTCCCGCGAGGCCGACCGTCTCGCCCATGGCCGCCGCGCATCGCTGCTGACGGAGGCCTTCAGCCGCATCATTTCCATGCCCTTGTCCTGGCATAGCCAGCGCGGCACGGCCAGCGCGCTGAACACGCTGCTGCGTGCCTGCGAAGCCCTGTTCGGCCTGTGGCTCGAATTCATGCGCAATCACCTGACGACGGCTGTCGCCCTCGTCGTGATGATCCCGACCGCCATGGCCATGGACTTGCGCCTGTCCGCCGTCCTCGTTCTGCTCGGTATCTTCTACTGGATCATCGGCAGTGTGGTCATGAATCGCACCAAGGACGGCCAGACCTCGGTCGAAAGCCATTACAATACCGTCTTCTCGCATGTCAGCGACTCGATCAGCAACGTCTCGGTGCTGCATAGCTACAACCGCATTGAAGCCGAAACCAAGGCGCTGAAGTCCTTCACCGAACGGCTGCTCGCCGCCCAGTACCCCGTCCTCGACTGGTGGGCGCTGGCTGGCGCGCTGAACCGTACGGCTTCGACCATCGCAATGATGGCGATCCTGATGATCGGCACTGTGCTGGTCCAGGGCGGCACCCTCAGCATCGGCGCGCTGATCACCTTCATCGCCTTTGCCAACGTGCTGATCGGTCGCCTGGAGCTGCTGCGCAACTTCGCGAACCAGATTTTCGAAGCCCGCGCCAAGCTGGTGGACTTCTATACGCTGGAAGATTCCGTCCGCGAGCGTGAGGAGCCGGCTGGCCTTGCCGAGATCAAGGAGGTCAAGGGCGAAGTCGAGTTCCGCGACGTTTCCTTCGGCTTCGGCAACAGCGCACAGGGTCTGCACAACATCAACTTCACGGTGAAGGCCGGCCAGACCGTCGCCATCGTCGGCCCGACCGGCGCCGGCAAGACGACGCTGGTCAACCTTCTGCAGCGTGTCTACGATCCGCAGAGCGGCCAGATCCTTGTCGACGGTCACGACATCACCAAGGTGACGCGCAAGTCGCTGCGTCGCTACATCGCCACCGTCTTCCAGGATGCCGGCCTGCTGAACCGCTCGATCAGCGACAACATCCGTCTCGGCCGCGAGGGTGCGACTGAGGAAGAGATGATGCGCGCTGCCGAAGCGGCTGCCGCCAACGACTTCATCGAGACGCGTGAAAGCGGCTATGAGACCCGTGTCGGCGAACGCGGCAACAAGCTCTCCGGTGGCGAACGCCAGCGTATTGCCATTGCCCGCGCCATCCTCAAGGACGCACCGATCCTCGTGCTCGACGAGGCGACCAGCGCGCTCGACGTGGAGACGGAGAACAGGGTCAAGGCGGCGATCGACAATCTGCGTCACAACCGCACGACCTTCATCATCGCTCACCGCCTGTCGACGGTTCGTGAGGCCGATATCGTCCTCTTCCTCGACAACGGCCGCGTCATCGAGAAGGGCAGCTTCAGCGAACTCAGCCAGAGCAACGGCCGCTTCGCCGCCCTGCTGCGCGCCAGCGGTATCCTGACGGATGAAGAAGTCCGCAAGGCACATACCACGGAACACGAAGCCGCCTGATCATTCGCATGAGACCCGGAAGTCGAGGCCGGGGGAGCAATGCTCCTCCGGCTTTTTTGCGCGCAGTTTCGCCCCCACGGAAATTGCGGGACAGAAACCAAGAAAGGCCCGGCGGGAAAACCGGGCCTTTCTCCTTCTCTGATCGGAGGTCAAATCGGTCATGACTCCCGCGGAGTCATGACGGGCGTCAGACCGATTATGATTGGCGTCAAGCCAGTTATGACTGGCCTCAAGCCGGGATCAGATCAGAACTTGCGCTCGAAGCGAAGTACGCCGGACCACTGATCCTTATCGGCAGCATCCCATTTGGTGTAGGAGACTTCCGGCTCGATCAGCAGGTCCTTGACCGGACGCCAGGCAACGTTGGCGGTGGTGGCAAGGATCTTCGTGTCGGTATAGGCGACCTGGGCATTGGCCTGCAGCTTCGGCGTCAACTGGTAGCTGGCACCCGTCCAGAAGGCCCAATCGCCCCAGCCGCAATCCGCGCCGTTGGTCGGGCAGGCCGCGCTGTTGCTGTTGAGGTAGGAGCCGGCATACTTGTTCAGCTTGTCGCCGTTCGTGTTCCAGCCGCCCATCAGGAAGGCCTTGAAGTCGCCGAAATCGGCATCGATGCGCGCCTTGACCGCACCTTCTTCCACGACGCTGTCATAGCCGCCGATGACCCTGAGAGACCATGCGCCCGCCTTGTAGCCGGCGCCGGCGACGACGTCGGGAGCATAGTGATCGGCCTTGCCGGTGCGCCATGCGCCGCGATAGGACGACGTATCGCCCGACGAATTGGAATCTTCCAGCGAGATCACCGCCGTGAAGCCGTTGCCGGCATCATATTTGTAGGTGAACTGGTTGAGTTCCTTCGGGCCGTCATAGATGACGTCGTCGTTGATGACGTTACCAGCATAGCCCATGTAGAGATTATACTGCGAGTCGAGCTTGCCGACCGTAAAACCAGCCAGGCTGATATTGCCCCAGAGCAGCTTGGTGCTGGTGTTGCCGCCGTCCTGCCAATCCCAACGCAGGACCATATTGGTCTTCAGCGGGCCGTATTCGGTATCGGTTGCCGTGTCGAGACCAAGCTCGGCGCGGGTATGCCAAATCGTTCCGGCACGCGGACCCGCGTTATAAGGGTCATGCCAAATACCTTCGGTACGGACGCGGCCGCCGATCTTGAGGCAGGTCTCGCTGCCGGGAATAAAGAAGTAGCCGGCGCCATAGGCGTCGCAAATGCGGACATATTGAAGCGGTTCGGGCTCGGCGGCCACGATGGCGTCAGCCGACTGCGCTCCCGAGGCGGCTGCCAGGGCGGCGGCCGAACCGAGAAGAAGACTTCTGATGTTCATTAGGTACTCCAATCCAGTATCGATTGGGCATGAGCTATCGCGCCGAAAATTCGACGTTCCCTGCCCCATTCCCGTTTTGACAATCCCCACGATTGCGTCATGCACCCGTTCGGGCGCGTGTAGCGCCGGGGCGGCGGCACTCCCTGAGCGCCGTCACGGTGTCGATGTAGACATTTAAATTTTGCACAACAAGATTTTGGGCAATGTAATTTTCGCGGCGACGTTGCGAAACGTCGCCGCGTTGCAGAAAAATCACGTCACACTTCCTTCACAAAAGTGTCGCTATTGGATTTTCGTTGAAAATCAATCTGTTGTTCGTTGTGGTATTGAATTGCCGCCAGGCGGACTACCGGCGCCGCTCGACCCGCATCGGCAAGGGAAGCGCACCCGCCGATGTCTTGGCGGCGCGATTGCTGGCCGTATCCAGCCGTTTGTGCTCGAGATAATAGGCATAGGCAAACTGCAGGGCGATACCGACGACGACATACGCGGCGCCGACAGCCGGATCTTTTTCCGTGACATAGAGGATGACCTGCCCCGCCATCGCAAGGATCGTGCCCGCAACGAAAATGCTGAGGGAATGCCGCCCGAGGATCGTCAGCGGATGATTGGCCGGCCGACGCAGCAACCGCGAGACGGACGGTATGCAGACGATGAGATAGGCAAGCGCCAGCACATGCAGCAGCCGCGGCAGCGACAGGAACGTCTTGTCGAAACCGGTGACGACGGTGGGCAGGCCGAGCGTGGCAAGCTGATCGCCCAGCACCCAGAGCTTGTCGGTGACCCAGATGAAGGACAGCATGACATAGGCGAGCGAAAGCGCGAACAGGAGCGGGTTGTAGACGATCCGGCCGCCGCGCTTCACATGCATGATGGCGATGAAGCCGATGACGAACAGGAACTGCCAGGAAAGCGGATTCAGGAACCAGAAGCCGTCGAGCAGCGTCGTGTGCGGCGCGATCTGGTAGATGCCGGCCAGCAGCCAGACGCCACCGGAAACCAGCAGCAGAAGCAATGGGCTTCTCGCCTCCAGCACCAGCATCAGCGGCAGCATCAGGAACAGCGCGCCATACATCGGCAGGATATTATTATAGCCGATCTGGTGGCCGAGCAGCAGCAGCGCCGGAATGCCGCGGGCCGGATCCATCAGCACCGCAAGGATGTTCACCTCGCAGAGCAAGCCCGCCTGATGGAAGATCCAGGCGCCGGAGATGAACAGCACCAGCGTGATGAAGGTGGTGATCATATGCGCCGTATAGAGGGTAAAGGCGCGCTTGACCGCTTTCCAGGCGATCATAAGCCGATTGTCCGGCTTGAACCGCGTGCCGTAGGCGAGGCCGACAGAGATGCCGGAGATCAGCACGAAAGCTTCGGCGCCATCGGAGAAGCCGAAATTCTTTGTCGTCAGATGTTCGAAGAACTGGCCGGGTACGTGATTGATGAAGATCGTGATCAGGGCCAAAGCCCTCAGAACATCCAGTCTGGTATCGCGCCCTGCCGATGTTTTCGACGAACCGCTGGCGCTTCCCGACTGTATGTCGATATGTGCCCTGATGTTCATGAACATCTCCTGTTCCGGCATTCAAATGCGGATAGGGCCAAAGAGTTCCCTCTTTGGCCCTATCGATCAATGCAAAACAGTGCACAAAAGCGTTACTGTTCGATCGGATAGCCCTCATCGGGATGGGCAATCGCCCTGTCATTTACGGTGACCGAGTATCCGCTCGCATCGGGCGCTTTTGAGACGGAAATGCGGTATTTTCCGCTCGGTAGGTCGAGATCCGCCGCAAAACCATCCCATGTCGACGGCAGCGCCGGCTTGACGTAGAGGCGGCCGTTCTTGACGCGGATGCCGAGAATACCCTCGATCGCGACGCGATAGAACCAGCCGGCCGAGCCCGTATACCAGGTCCAGCCGCCACGGCCGGTCAATTGCCCCTCGCCATAAACGTCGGCGGCAATGACATAGGGCTCGACGCGATAGGTATCGGCCTGATCACGATTGAGTGCATGGTTGACCGGGTTCAACATCTCGAAGCAATGCCAGGCATCGTCGCCGCGATTCATTTCCGCCAGCGCCATCACCACCCAGGTGGCAGCGTGGGTATACTGACCGCCATTTTCGCGGACACCCGGCGGGTAGGACTTGATGTAGCCCGGATCGCGCGCCGACTTGGAGAAGGGCGGCGTGAACAGCCGGATCATCCGGTTGTCATCGTCGACCAGCTTTTCAATAACGGCGTTCATCGCCGTCTCGCCACGCTTGGGGTCGCCCTCGCCGGAAAGAATGTTCCACGACTGCGCGATCGAATCGATCTGGCATTCGAAGTTTTCGTTCGAACCGAGCGGGCTGCCGTCGTCGAAATAGCCACGGCGATAGTGGTTGCCGTCCCAGCCCGCCGATTCCAGCGACTTGCGCAGTTCCGGCAGATGCTTGGTCCAGCGCTCGACGCGCTCCTTGTCGCCGCGTGCTTCCGCATAGGGCAGGAAGGCGGTGAGCGTGCCGGCGAGGAACCAGCCGAGCCAGACGCTTTCGCCACGGCCCTGAATGCCGACGCGGTTCATGCCGTCGTTCCAGTCGCCGCCGAGGATCAGCGGCAGGCCGTTGCCGCCCTTGCGCTTGATGGCAAGATCGAGCGCCAGCGCCGCATGCTCGTAGACGCTGACCTTATCCTGCGATACCGTCGGCTGATAGAAGGCGTCGTGCGTGCCGGGCATGAGGGCGGCGCCCTCGACGAAGGCAAGCTCCTCGTCCAGCAGCGACTTGTCGCCCGTCACCGTGCAATACTGGTTGATGGCATAGGCGAGCCAGACGACGTCGTCCGAAATATGCGTACGCACACCGGCGCCGCTGCCCGGCAGCCACCAATGCTGCACGTCGCCTTCGCGGAACTGACGCTGCGCCGCATTGACGATTTGCTTGCGGGCAAGTTCCGGCGCATGCATCAGGAAGGCCAACGTGTCCTGGAGCTGGTCGCGGAAGCCGAAGGCGCCCGAAGCCTGGTAGAAGGCGGTGCGCGCCATGATGCGGCAGCCAAGGCTCTGATAGGGGAGCCAGGCGTTGATCATGTTGTTCATCGCCTTGTCCGGCGTCGAGATCTGCAGACGGCCGGTAAAGCCGTCCCAGAAGCCGCGGGTCGCCGACAGCACGGTCTCGAAATCGGCCTTGCGGATCTCGGCAACCAACGCACGCGCCTCTTCGAGAGAAGCGGTATCGCCCATGTAGAAGCAGATATCCTTCTCTTCGCCCGCGCCGATGGTCAGATCGAAAGCGAGCGCCGCGCAGGGATCGCCGTCAAGGTCGGTCGAGTTGGAGAGGACGGCGCCGGAAACGACCGCTTCCGGCATCTGCACCGTGCCGTGACGGCCGATGAATTCGCGGCGGCTGGCCGAGAAGCTCGAATGCGCCTCGCTTGCCGCCATGAAGGCGATCCGCTTGGAATAATCGATGCTGTAGGGATTGTTGGCAAACAGCGCGCCCGTCTCCTCGTCCAGCGACGAGAGGATGAAGGGCTTGGTCTTGTGCGGATTGATGCCGAGCACCCATTCCGCATAATTGTAGAGCCGCAGCCTGCGGTTGCCCGTACCCTTGTTGCTGACGCGCAGCCGGAAGATCTTGACCGGACGCTCGCGATCGACCGTCTGCGTCAGTTCCAGCGCGATACCGTCCTCTTCGCTCGAGAAGACAGAATAGCCGAGGCCGTGGCGGGTCTCGTACTGCACCTTCGGATTGCGCGACAGGCCGGCATAGGGGGTCATCACCCTATTGCTGTCGAGATCGGTCACATAAAGCGCCTCGCCCGGACGGTTGATGACCATGTCGTTGGTCCATGGGGTCAACTGATAGTCGCGCGAATTGTGGCTCCAGGTGAAACCGCCGCCTTCGGCGGGCACATGGAAGCCGAAGCGCTCGTTGGTGATGACGTTGATCCACGGATGCGGCGTAGACTGGCCGCCGGCAAGCCGGACGACATATTCGCGGCCGCTTTCGGCAAAACCGCCATAGCCGTTCCAGAAATCGAGATCGGACTGCGCTCCCAGTTCCGCGGCCGCAAACACCGATTCCTGCGGTACAAGCGACACGGCGCGGCGGTCGACCGGAGCCTGGTCGCCCTGCGCCGCCGAACCGAACAGCGTCGCCGCGCGGGCGATCTGGTCGACCAGCTTGCCGTTGCGGGCATGGAAGACAACGCGCGAGGCAGCGAGAATCTGCTGGTAGGTTTCGTTCTCGATCAGATCCTTGCGCACCGCGAAGATGTGCTGGCGCAGCCCATCTCCCTGATTGTGGCGGATATGATCCGCAAGCGCATCCAGCTGATGCTGCATCGCCTGCGCATGCTCGGCAGCGCATTCGTTGAGGATCACCAGATCGGCGGCAATACCGCGCGAGCGCAGATACTCCCCGGCACTCAGCGCTTCCTTGGCGATTTCGATATCGATTTCGTCGTTGATGCGCAGCGTGAAGATCGGGAAATCGCCCGAAATGGTCACCGGCCAGAGTGCCGACTGCGAATGCAGGCCGGCAAGGACGGTGGCGCTGTCGGCGCGCAGATGCATGTCGGGATAGACGAGGTAGCGGGCGAGCTTCTGGAAGGCGGCCGCCTGCTGCGAGGAGACGCCGACATGGCGCATCTGCATTTGCGTACGCGTCCAGGCCTGCGTCAGCTCGGCGGCGAAAGCATCCGGGTTGCGGTAACGGTCGACCGCCTTGTCGACTTCTTCGCGGTTCGGCGCGGCGATCGTCCAGAAGATCACGCTGACCTTCTTGCCGGCCGGCACGCGCACGACGCGGCGCAGCGACAGGCAGGCGTCCATGGTGAAGCCTTCCGTGCCCGACAGCGTCGCGCCCGGATCGAAGGCGGCGGCTTCGGCAAGCGTGCGGCCACGGCCGAGGAACTTGCGGCGATCCGTCTCGAATTCCGTCGGGCGCTCGGAACCGGCATTGTCGACGACCAGATGCGCGATCGACATGTCCGGCTCGTTATACTCGCGCTTGTTGCGCTCGGCGCGAAGCACGTCGCCGCTGCCGCCGACTTCGGTTCGCACGAACATGCGCGCGAAAACCGGATGGCCGGAATCGACGTCGTCGCTGGCGATCGCCGGCTCGAGATAGGAGGTCACTTCGATGAAGCGATCTTCCGAGCCCATGTTGAGCAGCGTGACACGGCGGCCTTCGGCGTCGTTTTCGGTGGCAACGATGCACTCGACCTCGCTGGTGAAGTCACCAATAGTCTTGCTGTATTCCGCCTTTTCATCGCTGAAGGCGACCTTGACCTTTTCGCCTTCGATGCTGCGCGGCTCCGAGGTCGTCGACCACCATTGGCCGGACACGGTATCGCGCAGGAAGATGAAGGTGCCCCAGCGGTCTTCCGTCGGATCGGGCCGCCAGCGCGACACGGACAGGCCGTTCCAGCGCGAATAGCCGGCGCCGGTCGCCGTCAGCATGACGGAGTAGTGGCCGTTGGACAGGAAGGCGAGTTCGCGGTCCTGCGTGGCCGGATCGGCGATCTTGCGGATCTCCGGACGCAGCATGTCTTCCTGGATATTGGCCGGCTGGTCGCTCTCATGCTTGGCGGCCATGACCGGGATGTCGCGCGGCGCCTTTTCCTGCAGCAGCAGTTCGGCCGCTTCGATCACCGGATCCGCATGGAAGAGCTCGCGCAGGCGGCCGTTGAAGGCGACGTTGGCGACGGCGGCGATCGACATGCCATGGTGGTGGGCATAATAATTGAAGACCACCGCGCACTTCTTGCCTTCGGGAACGCGCGTCGGCGTGAAGTCGACGGCGTCATGGAAGCCATAGATGCCGAGCGCGCCGACCTTGCGCAGCTTCTGCAGGTTTTCGAGCGCCGCTTCCGGCCGATACTGGCTGGCGAGGATGGAGGCATAGGGTGCGATGACGGCATTCTGGCCGAGACCGCGCTTCAGGCCGAGCGAAGGCACGCCGAAATTGGTGTACTGATATTGCATCTGATGGTCGCGGGCGTTGAAGGCCGCTTCCGAAATACCCCAGGGAATGCCGGCGCCGAGACGCTTGGCATAGTTCATCTGTTCCTGGACGATCAGATTGTTGGTCTGGTTGAGAATCCCGCCCTGCCGCTCCTGCATGACGAGCGGCGGCATCAGATATTCGAACATCGAGCCGGACCAGGACACCAGCGCGCCGCGCGATCCCACAGGCACGACCTGACGGCCGAGGCGATACCAATGCTCCGTCGGCAGGTCGCCCTTGGCGATGGCGAACAGGCTGGTGAGGCGGGCTTCGGATGCCAGCAAGTCGTAGCAGGCGGCATCGAGCTCGTTGGTTTCCACGCGGAAGCCGATGGAGAGCAGACGCCGTTCCGGACGATAGAGGAAGCTGAAATCCATCCCGAAGGCGGTCTCGCGCATGCGGTCGCGCAGCTTCGCCAGACGCTGGCGCAGCGCGTCGACATTGGCGAGATCGAAGACGCTGTCGGCGATATGGCCTTCGCAGACCTTCACCAGCGATTGCGACCAGGTGAGCACCTCGCCGCTCTGCGGCGACTTGACCTCATGGTCGAGATTGGCGGCAAGCTTCTCGATATCATGCGCCAGGACGGAGAGATTGATAATGCGGATCGAGGCGAACTCATGCTCGCGCTTGACCGCCGCCAGCGCATGCTGGAAGCCGACAATGCGCTCTTCCAGGCGATGGCGCAGCGGGCGCACGGTCTTGCGGTCATCCGGCAGTTCCGCGAGCATTTCGCCGAGAATGCCGGCGACATCGCCGATACCGTCGAGATTGCCCTGCATATGCGCGGAAGGCGCTTCAGCCCAGATGCGGCAGGCCGAGGACACGGCGATCAGGTGACCGGCGAAGTTGCCGCTGTCGACTGCCGAGACATAGCGCGCGCCCATCGGCTTCAGCGTGTCCGTATGATACCAGTTGCAGAGATGGCCACGGAACTTTTCGAGCTTCTCGACCGTCGCCATGGTCTTTTCCATGCGATCGATGGTTTCCTCGAAGGAAATCCAGCCGAAATGGCGGGCGGAAATGACCGAGAGCAGGTAGACGCCGATATTGGTCGGCGAGGTGCGCGAGGCGACCACCGGATGCGGCGTCTGCTGTACGTTATCCGGCGGCAGATGGTTTTGCTGCTCGACCACGAAAGTATCGAAATAGCGCCAGGTGCGCCGCGCGATCTTGCGCAGCTCCGACGAGACGCTTTCCGGCACTTCAAGCTTGTCTTCGGTTTCCGCCGACTGGCTGACATACCAGGCGATCGCCGGCGACAGCACCCAGAGCAGCGCGAAGGGGATGCCGACGAGGAAGGCATTGTCGCCCGACAGCGACGCGAAGGCGAGCGCCAGCAGCGCCAGCACCGGCGCATGCCACATGACGCGGTAATGGCCGAGAATGGTGGTCTGCGCAGCAGCCTGGGCGCTGGCGGCGGTGCGCCACTGCAACATCAGCTTGCGGCTGACGAAGGCACGGTAGAGCGAGCGGCCGATAGCGTCGGCCATGATGCAGGCGCCGTCGGCGATGAAGACGATGCGCAACGCGACCTGCGCGTTGGCGGCGCGGATATCCGTCCAGACCGTATAGAGATGGGCGCGGGCGACGATATCGCTGGTGCGCGGGATGATGCCGTTGATCAGCGACAGCGTCGGCGCGACGAACAGGCAGAAGATCAGCAGGATCTGCCAGATGAGGGCGCCGAACGGCTGCATGAAATACCAGCCGAGGACCGAGGCGAAGAACCAGGCGATCGGCGTCAGCGAACGACGCAGATTGTCCATCATCTTCCAGCGGCCGAGACCGGTGACGCCGCGCTTCGGATTGAAGATGTAGGAAAGGAGCTGCCAGTCGCCCCGCGCCCAGCGATGCTGGCGCGAGACCTCGACTTCATAGCGGATCGGGAAGTCTTCCACGAGCTCGCAATCGGTCACCAGCGCGCAACGCGCCATCGAGCCTTCGAGCAGATCGTGGCTGAGAACCGCATTCTCGTCGATCTTGCCCTTCAGCGAAGCCTCGAAGGCGTCGATATCATAGAGGCCCTTGCCGGTGAACGTGCCCTCCTCGACCAGGTCCTGATAGACGTCGGAGACGGCGAAGACGTAGGGGTCGAGACCGCGATTGACCGAGAAGACGCGCTGGAACACCGAGGCGTCCTTGCCCGTCGTCAGCGACGGGGTGACGCGCGGCTGCAATACGCCGTAGCCGCGAACGACACGCCTGGTCTCGGGATCGAGCACCGGCCGGTTGGTCGGATGATGCAGCTTGCCGACGAGCTTCGTCACCGTATCGCGCACCAGGCGCGTGTCGGAATCGAGCGTCATGACGTATTTCACGTCCTTCGGCACGGTATTGGCGCCGGGCAGGAAGGTGGTATCGCGGTCGCCGCGCAGAAGCAGGTTCAGCTCGTGCAGCTTGCCGCGCTTGCGCTCCCAGCCCATCCAGGAGCCTTCGGCCGGATTATAGAGGCGGCGGCGATGCAGAAGATAGAAGCGCTGCTTGCCGTCCTCGGCGTAGCGGGCCGCAAGGCTGGCGACTTCGCGGCGGGCGTAATCCAGGATTTCCAGATCGCGTTCGCTCTCTTCTTCCTGGCTGTCCGGCCAGTCGCTCAGCAGCGCGTAATAGACTTCGCCGCGCGGATTGGCGAGGTAATGGACTTCGAGATTGCGCACGAGTTCATCGACGCTGTCGCGGTTGCCGATCAGGGTCGGCACGACGACCAGCGTGCGGGCCTCTTCCGGAATGCCTTCCTTGAACTCGTAACCGACGAGGCGCGCCGGCGTCAGGTACATGGTCACGACAAAATTGAACAGGCCCGTCGCCCCTTCGGACGCCGGCAGCGAGAACATCAGCAGCAGCAGGAGGGTTTCAGCCCAGCCCATGCCGGCCTGGATCATGAAATAGCCGACGACGGCAAGCGCGGCGACGGTCAAAAGCAGCACGGGCGCTGCGATCGCCAGCCAGTTGAGCTTGCGCCACTGGCGCACGAAGCGCGCCGAGAGCAGAGGACGATAGCCGATCGCCTTTTCCAGCTTTTCCGTCTGCTGGCCCATGATGAAGTCGCCGATATTGGGCTCGTGCGGCTGCGGTTCGCCCGAAGTCTTGGCAGCTTCCGTCATCGCCATGGCGACCTGGGCGATCTCCATCTCGGTCTTCTTGGAGCGGCGGGCAAGCTTTTCGATGCGGCGGCGATAGCTGTTGCGCGAGCCGGGATCGAGCTTGGCGTAGTCGGTCTCGTCCCAAAGCAGCTTGTCGACCGCGCTCACCTCTTCGACCCAGACCGACCAGTCCGTATCGTCGATCAGGCGCAGGCTCTTGATGATGTTGCCCATCGTCACATTGCCGGACGACAGCCGGTTGTGCTCGGCCATCATGACGCTTTCCGCGTCCGTGCCGGCATCCGCCATGCGCTTTTCCATCCAGGTGACGGCAAGACCCGAGGTGTGCGAGCCGTCGCGCAGGCGATAGAGGAACTGCGTCGCAAACGTATTGTCCGAGGTATAAGGCTCGAGCGTCTTCAGGAATTCGGCGACCTTGGCGTCGTCATTGAGACGGATCAGCTCGTCGACGGCCTCGTTGGCCTTCTTGCGCGTGATGCGGCTCTGCTCGACGCGGCTGGAGATGCGGCGCAGATTGTCGACCAGGATATAGCGCACCAGCGACGGAACAGCCCAGAGCTCGCCGATCTTCAGCATCTCCACGGACTGGAAGCCTTCCACCAGCGCCAGCAGGCCCTGGTTGGACACTGTGCTGTGCGTATGGGCGACATAGAGCCAGGCGAGCGCCATGGTGCGCGGCATGACCATGCCGCCGATGGTGATCGTCTGCAGTTGATCGTAGAACTTCTTCGGGAAATCGCGGCGGACTTCCTGGATCGCCTCTTCGATGACGTAGTGGTTGTCGAGCAGCCATTCGGCGGCCGGCGTGATCGATTCGCCAGCATCGACATCGGCATTGGCCGAACGATAGACTCGCAGGATCTCCTTCTCGTTCTCCTTGTGACGGGCGAAGAAGTCGAAAGGCGCAAAGCCCGGCAGCGTCGTTTTGGCGCCATTGCGGGCGAAAGCCGCGCCGCATTCCCGTATCTGCTCGTTGGAGAAATAGGTCGCCCGGATCGAATCGTTGGGATCGATCTGCTTGGCTTCAGAATCGCGCGGCGGAACAGTGGAGAGATTTTGAGACGTCATGGATTCGGGTTCTGGGTCCAAACAGAGTGACAGGCGTTATCGCCCTTAAAGTCTTTGTCCTGCCCGACACAACCATTCACACATTTGGACCCTTTTGCTTCGCTTCCCGGCGCGCGAAGGGGGTGAACTCGAAGTGGCGGCTTAAAACAAACGATTCAGGCGAAGATTTTCACGGGGCCTTCTTCGGGTCATGGCGATTTTACGCCACCATTCGAAACAGGCTTCTCGTGAAACTTGAGATACGGCCGGATGGTTCCGACAGCAGTCCTACGTGTCTAAAGACAATCGATCAGGGTCACGAGGCATTCTCCTTAGGCTGACTTCTTGCAAACAGGAAGCAGGGTATTTCAGATAGAGCCTTCCATATCCCGCGGAAGATGAACTTAAACTGAACTCCCTCAAAAGATTCGCAAATTCGTCTCAAGCGCCGCTTTTCTCCGGATAGGAAATAATCGACAGGAAACGGATCGGCAGGCTCACCAGCACTTCCGGGCCATGCGGCGCATCCGCATCGAAGAACAGGCTGTCGCCGGGAAGCATGGCATAGAGCTTGTCGGCATGGCGGTATTTGACCTCGCCTTCCAGCATATAGATCAATTCCAGCCCCTCATGCTGAAACGCCGGAAAAACATCCGAATCGGCCGTCAGCGTAATGAGATAGGGCTCGACCTGCAGACCGTTGGAGCCGTTGCCGATATGGCCGAGCAGATTGTACTGATGACCGGCGCGCGTGCCCCGCCGCTCCATTTCCAGACCCTCGCCGGCCTTGACGAAGACGGCATTGCGCTTCTCCTCGAAGCGCCGGAAAAACGCGGTGACGGGCACGCCGAGCGCCCGCGCCAAGGACTGCAGCGTCGTTAGCGACGGCGAGGTGTTGCCGTTTTCGATCTTGGACAGCATGCCGAGCGATATGCCGGTGGCCGAGGCGAGATCGGCGCCGGTGATGCCGAGCTTCTTGCGAAAGGCGCGAACCTCGTGGCCGATCGCCATTTCGAGGTTGTTCTCCTTCGCGTCGCGCAGGGCGTGCGGATCCTGTTTCAGAATCGCTCCCGCATCGTGAGCAGCATTCCGCCTGCCGCTGCGCCCAGCCTCCACCTTGGTCATGCCTCCGCCCCGATCTGTTTTGTATTTTGCCGGAGCTTACTGTTTTAACGAGGCTCATTCTATTGGGCAGGGCAAAATTTCTTTGCCCGGCGAAGTTTTGGCGGCGTGCGGAAAGAAGAAACGCCGTGGGGAAGGGTTGAAGAGAGAAAGAGGTGGGGCAATCCTATAATCACTGGCGGCCGGGACTGAGCGTAGGCCCGATGAAATACTGTCGTCCCTGGGAGCAAGAGAGGGAAGAACACTTCCGCCACGACCGGCCAAACCCGGTCGCATCATCCTTCGACAAAAATCAGACCACGATACCGCAAACGATGGCGGCGACGAAAAGAAATGCTGCGGAACACAGCGCAACGTTGATCGCAGTCTGAATCTTGTGCCGCGTCGTGGCAGTACGCTTCGAACCATCGAACCGGTTCACATGCGTATTCGACATACCCAAATTCGCCATGTGTTGCCTCCGTTGATTTTTTATTGTCGCAGGGACGAGCCCATGCCTGACATTCATATAGTCTCTATCAATTAGGTAGAGATAATTTTCTGCCCAGATGGCCGCGAGAGAAAAAATAAACCACTGGATGCAGGTGGGGCTCGAAAATCGGCGAAGCCGAAGCTCAGCAAAGAATGCGGCGAGCCCAGATCAAAGTGCGCTCCACGGCGCTTGCTTCATCGGCAGGAGTTTCGGCCTGACCGATCTGACGACAGCGCTTTTCTTCCGGCAGAGCGACGGTCAGCACGTCCTCTTCCTTCGCCGGCATCGGCGGATGAAGATAGCCCATGGTCATGCCACCCATGAAAAACATGCCTGCCTCCACTCGTGTACGACCCGGTCAGGATCACGAAAGTTAACCGTCATTAATAACATCATGACAGAAATGCGGCAGGTGTCAATAGTCTATACGATTGGTCGTCTTTTGAACGGATATCGACTAAAGACGCAATGATCTCATATGCTTAGTCGCGAACAAATCCCTTGCTCGCAATCATCAGATTGCGCGTATAGTCTTCCTCGACCTTGCCGGCCGCCAGGTCTTTGGCGCTCAGCCGCTCGACGATGGCGCCGTTCTGCATGACCACGAGGCGCTCGCACATATGGGTGACGACGCCGAGATCGTGGCTGACCATGACGAATGTCAGGTGGCGGTCCCTGCGCACCTGCTCCAGCAGATTGAGCACTTCCGCCTGCACGGAGGCATCCAGCGCCGAGGTCGGCTCGTCGAGCAGCAGGATGGACGGCTCGACGATCAGGGCGCGGGCAATCGCCACGCGCTGGCGCTGGCCGCCGGAAAGCTGGTGCGGATAGCGAAACCGGAAACCGGTGCCGAGACCGACCTCGTCGAGTGCCCGGGCAATGCGCGTCTCGCTGTCGCCGATGCCGTGGATTGCTAGCGGCTCCAGCAGCAGCCGGTCGATGGTCTGGCGCGGATGCAGCGAACCGTAGGGGTCCTGAAACACCATCTGGACCTGGCGATAGAACGCCTTGGTACGCTTCGAGCCCTTCAGCGTCTCGCCGTCGATGCGGATCGTGCCGCCGCTGACCGGCGCAAGACCGGCGACGGCTCGCAGCAAGGTGGACTTACCGGAACCGGACTCGCCAACGAGGCCGAAGGATTCGCCCCTGTTCACATCGATGCTGACCGCATCGAGGGCGTAGTAACCGTCATAGACGACGCTGAGGCCGTCAACCGCAAGTGCCGCCGTCATGCCGCCCACTCCGGCTTGCGTTCGAGAACCGGCAGCGGATGGCGGTTCTCGCCGATCACGGGCATGCAGTTCAGCAGGCCGCGCGTATAGGGATGCTGCGCATTGTTAAGCTCGGAGGCCTTGAGTTCCTCGACGATCTTGCCGGCATACATGACGATGACCCTGTCGCAGAAGGAGGAGACCAGCCGCAGATCGTGCGACACGAAAATCAGCCCCATGCCGCGCTCCGACACCAGTTTGTCCATGATCCGGAGCACATCGAGCTGCACGGTGACATCAAGCGCCGAGGTCGGCTCGTCGGCGATCAAAAGCTCAGGCCCGGCGATCAGCATCATCGCGATCATCACGCGCTGGCCCATGCCGCCGGAGACCTCATGCGGATGCAGGTCGTAGACGCGCTTCGGGTCGCGGATCTGCACAGCCTCCAGCATGGCCAGCGCCCGGTCGCGCGCTTCCGCCCTGCCGACCTTTTCATGCGTGCGCAACGTCTCGGTGATTTGTTTGCCGATGGGCATCACCGGGTCCAGCGAATATTTCGGATCCTGCAACACCATGGCGATGCGCTTGCCGCGCAGCGATCGGCGCTCCCTGGCGGAGACCGACAAGAGATCGATACCGCTGAAATTCAGCCTGTCGGCCGTAACGAGCGCATGCGGCGGCGTCAGTCCCATGATGGCGCGGCCGGTCTGCGATTTGCCGGAACCGCTCTCGCCGACGATGCCTAGCCGCTCGCGGCCGAGCGTGAAGGAGACGCCGCGCACTGCCTCGATGATGCCGGTGCGGGTGGGATAGCGAACCCTGAGGTTCTCGACCGTCAGCATCGTCGTCATTGGCCGCTCTCCTTCGGATCGAGCGCATCGCGCAGGCCGTCGCCGAGCAGGTTGAAGCCGAGGCTGACGATCAGGATGGCGATGCCGGGCATAGCCGCCACCCACCATTGGTCGAGATAATATTTGAAGCCGCTGGCGATCATCACGCCCCATTCCGGTAGTGGCGGCTGCGCGCCAAGGCCGAGAAAGCCGAGGCCGGCGGCCGTCAGGATGACGCCGGCCATGTCGAGCGTGACGCGCACGATCAACGAGGAAATGCAAAGCGGCATGACGTGGCGGAAGATGATGCGCAACGGCGAGGCGCCCATCAGCTGCACGGCGGCAATATAGTCCGAGCGCCGCACGGTCATCGTCTCGGCCCGCGCCAGACGCGCATAGGGCGGCCAGGAGGTAATGGCGATGGCGATGATGGCATTTTCGATGCCGGCACCCAGCGCACCGGCAAAGGCGAGCGCCAGCACCAGTTTCGGGAAGGCGAGGAAGATGTCGGTGATCCGCATCAGCACGGTATCGACCCAGCCGCCGAGATAGCCGGAGACCATGCCGATGATCAGCCCGATCGGCGCGGAGATGATCGCGACCAGCACGACGATATAGAGCGTCCATCGCGACCCGTAGATCAGGCGCGAGAGGATATCGCGGCCGAGATCGTCGGTGCCGAGCAAATAGCTCCCGGTGCCCGGCGGCTTCAGATAGGCATTGGTAAGATCGCCGATCACGGGCGAATGCGGCGCGATGACATCGGCAAGGGCGGCGATCAGCACCAGCGCAAGGATGATCAGCAATCCGACGACAGCCAGGCGATTGGCGGAGAATTGCCGCCAGGTGACATAGGCACGCCCGAGTCTTGCCTGCCGGCGCGACTGCGGCCGGTCCGACAGCAGCCAGTCACGCCAGCTGATTTGCGTGGTCCCAGCCGTCATTTACGTCGCGTCCTTGGATCGAGGGTCCGATAAAGCAGATCGGAAAGCAGGTTGATGCCGATGAAGACCGTGCCGATGACGATGGTGCCGCCGAGCACGGCGTTCATGTCGGCATTGCGCAACGAGCTGGTGATATAGAAACCGATGCCCGGCCAGGAGAAGACGATCTCCGTCAGCACCGATCCCTCCAGCAACGATGCATAGGAAAGCGCGATCACCGTGATCAGCGGTACCATGGCGCTGCGCAGCGCATGCCCCCAGATCACCCGCATCTCGGAAAGGCCCTTGGCCCGGGCAGCGACGATATATTCCTGCCCCAGCTCATTCAGCATGAAGCTGCGCGTCATGCGGCTGATATAGGCAAGGGAGAAATAGCCGAGCAAGGAAGCCGGCAGGATGATATGGCGGAACACGTCCCAGAAGACGTCCCATTGCCCCTGCATGGCGCTGTCGAGCAAGTAGAAGCCGGTGACCGGCGTGAAAGTATATTCATAGGCAATGTCGATGCGGCCGGGATAGGCCACCCAGCGCAGCTGCGCATAAAAGATGACGAGCGCCACCATAGCCAGCCAGAAGACCGGCAGCGAATAGCCGACAAGGCCGATGACGCGGACGATCTGGTCGATAAGACTGTTGCGGCGCACGGCGGCAAGCACGCCGAAGGGAACGCCGATAACCGCGCCGATGATCGTGCCGACGGTCGCAAGCTCCATCGTCGCCGGAAAGACGCGCCGGATATCATCCATCACTGGATTGGTGGTCAGCACCGAGGTGCCGAAATCGCCGGTGAGCGCGCTCACCAGATAGAAGTAGAACTGCTGATAGAGCGGCTGATCGAGATGCATTTCGCGGCGCAGACGTTCGATCACCTGCGCAGGCGCATGGTCGCCGGCAATCGCCAGCGCCGGGTCGATCGGGATCACCCGTCCGATGAAGAAGGTGACGGCCAGAAGGCCGAGATAGGTCGTGACGGCGACGACCAGGAAGCGCAAGACGCCCATTAGGATGGGCGCGGTACGGCCCTTCTTGGGCCGCACCTCCATTTTCCGTTCGACGGTGCTCAAAGAACTAATCCTGCCGGATTACTACTTCGAGATCGGCCATACGAAATTCGTGTCGAAGCTTGGACCGAGCTTGAAATCCTTCACGTCCTTGCGATAGCCGGCCACTTCCGTCTGCTGATAGAGGAAAATGAAAGGGCTGGCTTCCAGGTACTTCTTCTGGATATCCTGATACATGGCGGCGCGCTTGGCGGTATCGACCTCGAACAGGGCGGCCTTTGTTTCCTTGTCGAGCTCCGGCGTCGTCCAGGTATTGCGCCAGGCAAGCGTCTTGTTGGTGCCGGCATCGGAGTTGTCGGGGTTGTTGGTGAACGTATCGGCGTTGGAATGGGGGTCCCAATAATCGTTGCCCCACTGGCCGTAATAGATGTCATGATTGCGGGCGCGATATTTGGTCAGCTTCTGCTTGCCGTCGCCGGGGATGATTTCCACCTTGATGCCGGCCTGGCCGAGTGTTTGCTGAATCGAGGTGGCAATGCCGGTGTCCGGCTCGATGCTGCGCGCGTCCATGGTCACGGAGAAGCCGTCCGGCAGGCCGGCCTTGGCCAGCAATTCCTTCGCCTTGGCGACATCCAGCTTGAACGGATTTTCGTCCAGCGCGCCGAGCAGGCCCTTCGGCTCGAAGGTCTGATGGATTTCGCCGATACCCTTGATCAGCGTCTTGCCGATGGCGTCATAGTCGACCAGGTACTTGAACGCCTGCTGTACTTCCGGCTTGGCAAGGTTCGGGTTCTTCTGGTTGAGGCTGATGTAATAGATCGTGCCCTTCGGCGCGCTGGTCGAAGCGAGCTGCGCGTTCTTCTCGACGGCGGCAAGATCGGTCGGCGACAGGTTGCGGGCAATATCGATATCGCCGTTCTCCAGCGCCAGGCGCTGCGCCGAGCTTTCCTTCATGAAGCGGTAGATGACGCGGGTGAGCTTCGGCTTGTCGCCGTAGTAATTTTCATTGCGCTCGAGAACCACGGCCTCGTTGGCACGCCATTCACGCAGCTTGAACGGGCCGGAGCCGGCAAAGCCGGTCTTCAGCCAGCTATTGCCGAAGTCGTTGTCATATTTGAAGTCGGCCGTCGGCGTCGCCGGCTTGACGTGTTGCAGAACCAGCTTCTTGTCGACCACTTCCGCGACGGTCGCCGTCAGGCAGTTCAGCACGAAGCTCGGTGCATAAGGCTTGTCGACGGTGAAGACGAAGGTGTTCGGATCGGTTGCCTTGGCCTTTTCCGTCACGTTGTCGCCGGTGAGGCCGAACTGGGTGAGAATGAAGGCCGGGCTCTTGTCGAGCTTGACGACACGCTCGAAGGACCATGCAACATCCTCGGCGGTGATCGGATTGCCGGAGGTGAATTTCAGGCCGGGCTTCAGCTTGAACGTATAGGTCAGATGATCGTCGGAAACCGACCAGCTCTCGGCAAGATCGCCCTGGATCTTGGACGTGTCGTTGATGTCAAGGCGAACGAGCAGGCTGTAGGTGTTGCCGGTGATTTCGGCAGCGGAGAGCTCGTAGGCCTCAGCCGGGTCCATGCTGAGAATGTCGTCGAAGGCAAAGCCCTCCACCAGCGTGTCCTTCGGCGTTTCGGCGAAGGCATTCGGCGCCGCTGCGAGCAAAATCGAGAGAGCCGCGCCGGCCGAAAGGGCGCGGAAGCTGCGGTTCATCCTGGTGATCATCATGTTTTTGTTCCCTTATTTGGACTTTTATCAGTCTGATTATGCACGCGGCGCGCTGCCTTCTCCCCAGGCGGACGCCAGAATACGAAGCCAGTTCTCCCTGCACAGCTTCACGAGATCGGCCTCACCATAGCCAACGTTCCGAAGAGCGGCAATCAGCTTTTGATTGCCCGCCGCATCGCCGATATCTCCCGGAATCGTCGCCCCGTCGAAGTCCGATCCAAGGCCGACGCAATCGATGCCGACGCGCTTGATGAGATGGTCGAGATGGCGGACCATCACCTCGATCGGCGTGTCCGCATCCGAGCGGCCGTCCTCGCGCAGCATGGCGGTCGCATAGTTGAGGCCGACAATGCCGCGGCTCTCCTTGATGGCGTCGAGCTGCCTGTCTGTGAGGTTGCGCGCGACCGGGGTCAGCGCATGGGCATTGGAGTGGCTGGCGACCAGCGGCTGGTTCGAGGTCTTCGCCACATCCCAGAAGCCTTTTTCGGTGATGTGGGCGAGATCGATGACGATGCCGAGCCGGTTGCATTCACGCACCAGGGCAAACCCCGCATCCGTCAGGCCGGGGCCGGTATCCGGCGAGCTCGGATAGGCGAAGGGCACGCCATGGGCAAAGACGTTGTTGCGGCTCCAGACGGGGCCAAGCGAACGCAGGCCGGCCGCATAGAAGGTTTCGAGCGCGACGAGATCGGCGTCGATCGCCTCGCAGCCTTCCATATGCATGACGGCGGCGAAGATGCCCTTTTCCATGCAGTCGCGGATGTCTGCGGTGGACCGGCAAAGCTTCCAGGCGCCGGCGCGGTCGAGCCTGAGCGCGATCGCCGCCATTTCCAGGGCGATATCGAGCGACGGCGCCCGCTCCAGCGGGACTGCGAGCGGCGTCGCGTAATGGCCGTTACGGTCAGGTTCGGCAAAGACGAGATGACCGGAAGGGATATAGATGGCGCAAAGGCCGCCGGCGAGGCCGCCCGCCTTGGCGCGCGGCGCATCGATATGGCCGGTCGCTATCCCATCCCTGAACTCGGCGACCGGATCGGCGCCTTCGCGCGCATGATGCCACAGTCTTAGCAGAACGTCGTTATGGCCATCGAATACGGATTGCATCGTCTATCCTGGGTAAAGCGCTCGAACGAGCGGAGGGAAAGCGGCCAGAATAGAAAAGATGACGGGATTCGCCATCCCTAAATGAAAAAAATCTTCATCGGCATGAAGGGCGCGACAAATGGAAAAGGCGGGAGCAAAGCCCCCGCCGTTTCAGCGCTTGGCCCGCTTCTTCTGGCGATAGACGTCGATAGCCACGGCGGCGATGATGATGATGCCCTTGGCGATTTCCTGATAATAGGCGTCGACGTTCAGGAAGGTGAAGCCCGAGATCATCACGCCGAGGATGACCGTGCCGATGATCGTGCCGGTGATGCGGCCGACGCCGCCGGTGAGCGAGGTGCCGCCGATGACGGCGGCGGCGATCGCATCCAGCTCGTACGTCACGCCCATGCCGGCCTGGGCCGTCTGGACGCGGGCCGCCGTAATGATGCCGGCAAGACCGGCGAGCAGACCGGCGATCGCATAGACCTTGACCAGATGCGCCTCGACATTGATGCCGGAGACACGCGCCGCCTGCACATTGGCGCCGATCGCGTAGGTGAACTTGCCGTAGCGCGTGTAGCGCAGCACGATATGGAAGACCAGCGCGACGAGCAGGAAGACGATGACGGGCCAGATGCCGGTGCCGATGAAATTGAACTGGTCGGTAAGACCGGAGACCGGCTGCCCCTTGGTATAGAGCTTGGACAGGCCCCGCGCCGAGACCATCATGCCGAGCGTGGCGATGAAGGGCGGAATCTTCGTCCGCGTGATGAGCTGGCCGTTGATATAGCCGGCAAGCAGGCCGATCAGCAGGCCGATGCCGATCGGAACGAAAAACGGCAGATCGGTGAGCGCCGGATAGAGCGCCCGCGCCCAGGTGGAGGACTGGGCAAAGCTTGCCGCCACCATGGCCGTCAGGCCGACCACGGAGCCCGAGGAGAGATCGATGCCGCCGGTGATGATGACCTGCGTCACGCCGACAGCGATGATGCCGATGACCGAGACCTGCAGGATCATGATCTTCAGGCGCTGAATGTTGAGCAGGAAGCTCTGGCCGACGAAAATCCAGCCGAGGATTTCGCAGACGAGCGCAATCCCGATCAGTACGAGAAAGATGCCGAGTTCCGGCGGCACGCGGCGGCGCCTCGGACGCGTCAGCGACGGTGCGGTCGCCTCTGCAACTTTGCTAACCATGGTTCAATCCTCCCTTGCGATGGCCGGCCCGGATCATTGCGCCGCCAGCTCCATCACCTTGACTTGAGTTGCGTCCGCGCGATCGAGGAAGCCCGTCACCCGTCCCTCATGCATCACCATGATGCGGTCGCTCATGCCGAGCACTTCCGGCATCTCCGAGGAGATCATGATGACGGCCACGCCGTTGCGCGCCATTTCCGTGACCAGGCGATGGATTTCCGCCTTGGCGCCGACATCGATGCCACGGGTCGGCTCGTCCAGGATCAGAATACGCGGATTGGTGAGCAGCCAGCGGCCGATCAGCGCCTTCTGCTGATTGCCGCCGGACAGATTCTCGATGCGCTCGTCGAGGTTCGGCGTCTTGACGCGCAGCTTGCGCGCCATCTCCTCGCAGGTCTGCTCGATCGCGCCTTCCTGCACGAAGCCGCCGCGCACGAACTTGTCCTGCAGCACGGCGATCTGCATGTTTTCGAGCACGCTGAGGATCAGCAGACAGCCGGTATCCTTCCGGTCTTCCGTCAGGAAGGCCATGCGATGGCGGATCGCCACCGCCGGCGAGGAGACGTCGACCTTCTTGCCGAAAAGCTCGATCGTGCCGGAGGAGGCCCGCGTCACGCCGAACAGCGTCTCGGCGACGTTCGAGCGGCCGGAGCCGACCAGCCCGGCGACACCGAGGATTTCGCCGGCCCTGACCTCGAAGGAGATGTCGGAGAAGACGCCATCCAGACTGAGATCCTTGACGGAGAGAAGCGTCTCGCCGATCGGCACCTCTTCCTTCGGAAACATCTGGGTGATCTCGCGGCCGACCATCATGCGGATGATGTCGTCGCGCGTGACATCGGTCGAGGCGTGCGTGCCGATATATTTACCGTCGCGGAACACCGAGAATTCATCGGCGATCTCGAACAGCTCGTTCATCTTGTGGGTGATGTAGACGATGCCGATGCCCTGCTCGCGCAGGCCGCGGATGATCTCGAAGAGATGCGCCACCTCGCGCTCGGTCAGCGCCGAAGTCGGCTCGTCCATGATCAGGACATCGGAATCGTAGGAGACCGCCTTGGCGATCTCGACCATCTGGCGGCTGGCGACCGAGAGCTCGCCCACCTGGATTTCCGGATCGATACTGATATTCAGCCGGCGAAACAGCTCTTCC
Organism: Rhizobium sp.; assembly: GCA_036398815.1. GTDB lineage: Bacteria > Pseudomonadota > Alphaproteobacteria > Rhizobiales > Rhizobiaceae > Rhizobium. The sequence goes on from DASWOH010000337.1 coordinate 28,666, forward strand.
GTCTTCCGGCTCATCTCGGCATGATCGACGAAGCCGAAACGGTTCTTCGGCTCTCGGCGGATCCAGATATTTTCCGCAACCGTCATGAACGGCATCAGGTTGAGCTCCTGATGGATCATGGCGATGCCGTTCTCCAGCGCATCGAGCGGCGATTTCAGCCGGATCGCGACGCCCTTCAGGAGCACCTCGCCCTGATCCGGCACATAGATGCCGGCCAGGATCTTCATCAGCGTCGACTTGCCGGCGCCGTTTTCGCCCATCAGCGCATGCACAGTGCCGCGCTTCAGACGGAAGGAAACGTCATCGAGGGCCACCACGCCCGGAAATTCCTTGCGGATGCCTTCGGCGCTCAGCAGATAGGCGGCATTGGGAACAGCGCCGCTGGCGCGCACCGCAGCCATGGTGGACGGGCTGACAACCATCTTTTTCCTCCCGGGCCTGTCGAAATTCTGGAGGATGCGGGCTCACGCGCCCGCATCCGTCGATATTGACGTCGTCAGTTCTTCTTGACGAAGTCCTTGACGTTTGCCGGTGTCACGAGCTGGAAGGGAATATAGACCTTCTTCTCGACCTTCTCGCCCTTGGCAAGCTTCAGCGCGGCATCCACCGCGCCCTTGCCCTGGCCGGCGGCATCCTGGAACACCGTGACCTTCAGATCGCCGGCCTGCATCGAGGCCAAGGCATCCTGCGTCGCATCGACACCGGCGACGACGATCTTGTCCAGGGACTTGCCGGAAGCCTTCAGCGCCTGGATGGCGCCGATCGCCATTTCGTCATTGTTGGAAATGACGGCATCGAATTCGAGACCGCTGGACAGCCAGTTGGTCACAAGATCGGCGCCCTGGGTGCGCTGCCAATTGGCGGTCTGCTCCTGGACGATGGTGATGCCCTTGCATTCGTCGGTGGTGAGAACGTCATGCACATCCTTGGTGCGCATGCGGGCCGCCTGGTTGGACAGCTCGCCCATCATGACGACGGCCTTACCCTTGCCGCCGAGAAGCCGGCAAACTTCCTTGGTTTCCAGCGTGCCGGATTCCTGCTCGTTGGAGGCGACGAAGGCCTGCTTGTCCGGCAGGCTGTCGACATTCGCTGGCTCGCGATTGACGTAGACCAGCGGAATCTTCGCATCCGCCGCCAGCTTCGACATGGCGGCTGTCGCGTCCGTGTCGACCGGATTGACGATGATGGCATCGACGCCGCTGGCGATGAAGTTCTGGATCTGGCTCTGCTGCTTGGCGATGTCGTTCTGCGCGTCCTCGACCTGCAGCTTCACGCCATCCACCGTCTTGGCATAATCCTGCATGCCGTTGCGCAGAACGGTCAGGAAGTTGTCATCGAACAGCGCCATCGACACGCCGATGGTTTCGGCATGCGCCGCCGTCGAGAGCAGAAGCGCCATCGCGGAGCCAAGAATAAGTTTTCTCATGATTTTCCTCCCAATTGCGGTGTCCGGCCACACCCCTCCTTGATACCGGAGCCCTCGGTTTCGACCGCAGGACCAACAATCCGAGCTGCCATCACTCCCATAACGGCAGACCTAAAACGGAACAAACAAACCGTAAAATTCCTTATGCGGAATATTTATTCCATTTCTCAGGGAAAACGTCAACACTATTTTATAACCGCACCGACGGAGCCGGCGTTCGACGGACGACAAGGGAATTTTCAACGGTGAAAGGCTGTAAAAGACGGGGTTCGAACCCACATCTTGGCCACTCGATCCGATGGAACGGACATTCCATCGGATCGAGTGGCGTAAAACGCCGTCGATACCACAGGCCGAACCACCCCCACCGGCCGACAATGGAGAACCAGCATGCCCTCGATGTACCGCTTTTCAGTCCCCGTCTTCCAACGCGGCCTTGCAATCCTTGCGACCTATCTCGACGCTATCGAGACCTATGCCACGGAGAAAGGCATCGATCCCAACGAGCTTGTCGGCGCGCGCCTCATCGACGACATGCTGCCGCTCTCCGGCCAGTTCCAGCGCGCCTCCGACAGCGCCAAGCTCGCGATCGCCCGGCTGACCGGCATCGACGCGCCGCGCTTCGAGGACAATGAGACGACCGTTGCCGAATTGCGCGAACGGCTGAAGAAGACGCAGGATTTCCTGGCGACGATCACGCCGGAGACGATGGCAGGCAGCGAAAGCCGTGAAGTGACGATTTCTCCCGGCGGCAACAAGGTCGTCTTGCCCGGCGAGGATCTGCTCGCAAGCTTCTCCCTGCCGAATTTCTTCTTCCACATCACCACCGCGCACGCCATCCTGCGCAGCCGCGGCCTGCCAGTCGGCAAGATGACCTATCTCGGCGCGTTCTCTGGATAGCCTGCTATTGAATCTCGATCAGGGCCGGCGCGAAACCGGCCCTTTTTCCGTCAACTCGGTATAGGCAAGCGTCTGGTCGAGATGCCGTGCCCTGAGCGACAACAGCTTTTCGGCATATTCCAGCCGGATTGCCGCATAATCGCTGTTGCCGGCCAGATTGGTCAACTCCATCGGGTCCTTCGCCAGATCGTAGAGCAGCGGCGGCAGGCCGGCGAAATGCACGTATTTGAAGCTCTCGTCCCTGATGACCGCAAGATTGCAGGCATTCGACTTCAGCCCGAAATGCCGCTCCGTCTCGCCCGTGGCGATATCGCGGAAATCGAATTCCCAGAACGCCGCATCGCGCCAGCCCTCCGGTTCCTTGTCCTCCAGGAAGGGCACCAGCGTCTCACCGTCGAGATGATTATCGGGCACAAGGCCCAGCCTGTCGCACAGCGTCGGAAAAACATCGGCGGCGCTGGTGAAGCGCGTTACCTGCCGGCCCGAGCCTGCCGGATGGCTGGGATCGCGGATGACCAGCGGCACATGGTAGCTGCCGTCGAAAAAGCCGCCCTTGCCGAGCATCCAGTGATCGCCCATCATTTCGGCATGGTCGGAGGTGAAGACGATCAGCGTGTCATCCCAGGCACCCGCATCCTTGAGCGCCTGCCAGATCCGCCCGAGCTGCACATCCACCTCGGCGATCATGCCGTAATAGATGGCGCGGATCGCCGAGAGATCCTTGGCCGTCCAGTCGCTTGCAGCCCCCTCCCCACCATGGATGAAACCGCCCTTGCCGATCAGCGGCAAGGCGAAGGCGAGAAAGGGATGCGCCGCCTGCTCCGCCTCGCGGTCGCCAGCGCGCGCAAACGCCGGCTCGTCGCTTGGCGTAAACATGCGGTTATAGGGTTCGGGCACCGAAAACGGCGGATGCGGCCTGAGGAACGAGACATGCGCGAACCAGGGCGCGTCCTGCTCGCCGAGCCAGCGGATGAATTCGCCGGCGAGAAAAGCCGTCTGCGTCTCATCCTTGGAATAGGCCGGCGCGGCATCGGAAATCTCGCCGGGCTTGGCGCCCACGGGGATATGGATATCGCGGCTCGTCGCCCCCGCATGACCGCGCGAACGCAGCCAGGAGAGCCATTGCTTCTCATGCTCCGGGAGGAGCTGGCGCACGCTGAAGCCCGGAAGCACGCCCTCATAGGTGGTCAGATGCGGATCGTTCGGGTCTATGCCGCGTGGATCGGGCGCTGTATCGGTATAGCCGAACAGCGTCGGATCGTAGCCGCCGCGCCGGGCGGCAAGCGCCAGATTGTCGAACCGGGCATCCAGCGGCGACCCGTTGCGGCAGACGCGATGGTTCATCTGATAGAGGCCGGTATAAAGCGTCGCCCGCGCCGGGGAGCAGGGTGCCGTGCCTGCAAAATGCCGGGCAAACAGCACGCCGTCTTGTGCCAGAGCGTCGACATTCGGCGTCTTCACGCTGGCATGGCCGACAGCGGAGAGGCAATCGCCCCGCCACTGATCGGCCGATATCAGTAGTACGTTCGGGCGCTTGCCCGAGGGACGCCGCTCAATGCTGGTTGGATTTGGCATGCCAGTTCCAGGCGGATTCGATGATCCGCGACAGATCGTATTGCGGCGACCAGCCGAGAACGTCTCGGGCCTTGTCGTTATTGGCGACCAGCGTGGTCGAATCGCCCTCGCGACGCCCGACATATTCGACGGGGAACGGCCGTTCCGACACAGTTTCGATCGCTCCCAGCAATTCCTTGACCGTCGTGCCGGTGCCGGTGCCGAGGTTCAGCGCAACGGACTCGCCGCCCCGCAGCAGGTATTCCACCGCCCGCACATGCGCATCCGCGAGATCGAGGACATGGATGTAGTCGCGCACGCAGGTGCCGTCGCGCGTGTCGTAATCGCTGCCGAAGACCTTGAAGCCCTGGCGGCGGCCGAGCGCCGCATCGATCGCCAGCGGAATGGCGTGGGTTTCCGGCGTATGCCACTCACCGATGCGCCCTTCGAAATCGGCGCCGGCGGCATTGAAATAGCGCAGCACCACGGAGCGCAATCCCTTGTACTGATCGTAATCGGCAAGCGCCTGCTCGACGATATATTTGGTGCGGCCATAGGGATTGATCGGCACCTGACGGTGGCTCTCGTCGAGCGGCACGCTCTGCGGCAGGCCATAAGTGGCGCAAGTAGAGGAGAAGACGAAGGCTCCGACGCCAGCCGCCTGCGCCGCAGCCAGCAGCGTCAGCGTACCGATGACATTATTCTCATAGAAGGAGACGGGGTCCTTGACCGACTCGCCCACTTCGATCAGCGCCGCGAAATGCAGGATGGCGGCCGGCTTGTATTTCGCCAACACCTCGTCAAGCCGTGCCCGGTCGCGGATATCGCCTTCTTCCGCCGGACCCCATTTGACGAATTCGCGATGACCGTTGGAAAAATTGTCGTAGACGACCGGCTGAAACCCCTTGTTCGCCAGATCCAGACACGTATGCGAGCCGATATAGCCGGCGCCCCCGACCACAAGAACCGTTTCCCCTGCCATAGCCATCCCTTCTCAACGATGTCCTGCCCAAGCACACAGGATCGTGCTCGGTCCGAGGCGTAGAGTTAGAGACCTCTGGGAGAGTTGCAAGGCCGAAAAAGGCGATGGCTTCGCAAGTGCAGCAAAGACGAGGGTTTCGAGCGCTATCGCTCGACAGGCCGGGCCGCAGCCCTGCCCGCATGCAACAGAATTCCGGCCAGCGCCAGAACCGGCGGCACGAGGAAACATGTTACGCCGGCCAGCATGAAAAGCAGGGCCGCCGCCGCACAACCGCAGACAAAGCCGCCGAGCGTCGCTCCCATCCGGCCAAGCCTCGCCTTGATAGCGGGCTTCGCTTCGGGCGCTGCCCCGCGCAACAGATCGGCAATATCGATCATGATCTGCGTCGTCGTGCCGGTCATCATCGTCGTCGGCGGCGCCGCGCCGAGATGGACGCGGTGCAGGGCGTTCTGGACGGCCATCGCCGATATCAGCGTCATGCCCGTCAGGATCGCCTGCCAGCCGTCACCGCTGCCAAACGGGCCGAAGCCGATGGCGAAGACGGCGGCAAGCGCCAGCAGCAGGAAGTTCAGTGTCAGGATCACCGGCAGCACCGGCAAGTTGCGCCGCGACAGATCGCCGCCGAGGAGGCGGGCGAGGATGACGACGACACAGAAGACCGGCAGCGCCAGCAGCTTGGCCGCCGCGCCCGAGGTTCCCAGCACCATCGCGGCGGCGAAGGTGACGAAGTTGCCGGTAACATGGGCGGTAAACAGCCCATGCAGGGCCAGGAAGCCGGCGGTATCGACATAACCGCCATTGATGCTCAAGAGAGTGGGCAGGCTCGGCTTCATCGGCAACGTCGTCTCCGCGTTGATCCATCAGAGGTATGAATCTTATCACGCGGAAACGAACGCGATGTCTAGCGACTATGCTCCTGTTCCAGAGCGGCGATCTCGTCGGACACCTCGCGGATCCTTTCTTTCAGATCCGATTCGGTGCCATCCTCGACCTCTTCCTCACCAAAACAATAGCGCGCTATATGCAGCTCGAGCTTGGCTTCCAGCTCCGTACGCATAGTATATAATTGGCTGAGATATTTGTTACGCATAGCGAACCACGCCTTCCGAGAAAACACGTCTCAGGATATTAAATAAGCATGCGAGCAAAAAGTTTCGACGGGTGCCGCCACCGGCACCTGTCCGCGCGGCGGATAGTGATCTGCGACGCCGCGCCGATACGCCTATTGCAAAGCCCCGGCCTGATATTCACATTGATCTGACACGCACCTGAAGCGGCGCGGCAAGGCAAAGATTTTCGCTGACACGCAGCTCGGATATGGGATAATTCAGGTCGATTATTCGAGGTAAAGTGTGTTGAGCGAAAAAATTGCCGTGATCGGCCTGGGTTACGTCGGATTGCCCGTCGCGATTGCCCTCGCCGGGAAATTTCCCGATGTCGTCGGTTTCGATATCAAGGCGTCCCGCGTCGCCGCCCTGAAGGCGGGAGAAGACGATACGCGCGAGGTTTCGCCGGCACGCCTGAAGGAAAGCGGGCTGCGCATCAGCAGCGACATGGAGGACCTGCAGGACCGCGATATCTTCATCGTCGCCGTTCCGACGCCGATCGACCGCAACCGGCAGCCGGATCTGCGCCCGATGATTTCCGCCTCGCGCACGGTCGGTAAGGCGCTGAAAAGGGGCGGCATTGTCGTCTACGAATCGACCGTCTATCCCGGCGTGACCGAGGACGTCTGCGGCCCCGTGCTCGCCGAGGTCTCCGGCCTGCGCCAGGGCGAGGATTTCCATGTCGGCTATTCGCCGGAGCGCATCAATCCCGGCGACAAGGAACATACGTTCGAGCGCATCGTGAAGGTGGTCGCCGGCGACAACGAGGAAACGCTGGAAAGGATCGCCGCCGTCTACGGCGCTGTGGTCGAGGCCGGTATCCACAAAGCGCCCAGCATCAAGGTAGCGGAAGCCGCTAAAGTCATTGAAAACACCCAGCGCGACCTCAACATCGCCTTGATGAACGAGCTGTCGATCATCTTCGAAAAGATGGATATCCGCACCGCCGACGTCTTGAAGGCGGCGCGGACGAAATGGAATTTCCTGCCGTTTACGCCCGGCCTGGTCGGCGGCCACTGCATCGGCGTCGACCCCTATTACCTCACCGCCAAGGCCGAGGAGCTCGGCTATCACCCCGAAGTCATCCTCTCCGGCCGCCGCATCAATGACGGCATGGGCGCCTTCATCGCCCAGAAGCTGATCAAGATGCTGGTCACGGCGCAAAAGCCGATCAACGGCGCCAGGATCGGCATTTTTGGCCTGACCTTCAAGGAAAACGTGCCGGATCTCCGCAACAGCCGCGTCCCCGACATCATCCGCGAGCTGCACCAGTTCGGCCTCGAGCCGCTGGTGCACGATCCCATGGCCAGCCATGGCGAAGCGGAAGAGGAATATGGCGTGCGGCTGGCGGCGCTCGAAGATTTCGGCGAGCTCGACGCCATCGTGCTCGCCGTGCCGCACAAATCCTATCTCGCCGAGGGTGCGGCTGACATTCTCAATCTCCTCGGCGACAACGGCGTGGTGGTCGACGTGAAGGCAGCACTGGAACACGACAATCCGCGGCTCAAGGGGCACGCCGTCTGGAGCCTGTAAGCGTCACCTAGCGATCCCCGGAGGAAGCAGCGACCGTCAGCCGCAACCCCTCCTCGACCGAATAGGGCGGCGACCAGCCGGTGATCGCGACGGTCTCGCCGATATCGACCTGCAACGACCCGAGAAGGCGCTGCGCCGCCGCCCGGCGGCCGAGCGCTGCCGCCAGCCCTTCCAGCAGGCGCGGTGGGATGGGCAGCAGCAACGCTCTCCGCCCCATTGCCGAGGAAAGCTTGCCGATCAACTCGCCGATGGAAAGATCCTCGCCGTCGCTGATGAGGAACACCCGGTTTCCGACAGCAGGATGGTGCGCCGAGAGCAGGATGAAATCGACGAGATTGCCGACGAAGACCAGCGATCTGCGGTTTGCGGCAAGGCCGAAAGGCCACGGAAACGGCCGCCCGGCCCATCTCATCAGGCTGGCGAAATTCGCCTTCACCCCCGGCCCGTAGACGAGAGGCGGGCGGATGATGACGATCTCCATCCCTGTCTCCGCGCCGATGACGAGAAGCGCTTCCTCCGCCTCGTGCTTCGACTGGCCGTAAGGATCTTCCGGATGCGGCGTATCGGATGCCGTGAAGGGCCTGCCCGGCAAAGTCGCCTCGCCATTGACCTTGATAGAGCTCAGGAAGATGAAGCGCCTGGCGCCGGCCCGAGCCGCCTGCCGCGCCAGATTGACCGTGGCGCTAACATTGGCGGCACGAAAGGCGGCGAGCGGATCGACCGAGCTATCGTTCATGACGTGGACGCGCGCCGCCAGATGCACGACGGTTTCGACGCCCGCAAGCGCGCCGGACCAATCGGTCGCACCATCGAACGTACCCATGGCAACGAAACCCGGCTTTGGTGCACGGCTGACCGGACGATAAACCATCTGCCGCCGGGAAAGCTCGGCGCACAGCGCCTGCCCGACAAACCCCGTTGCACCCGTGACCAGGATCATGCGCCCATCGCCCCTCAATGACGCCCACGCGTCCGCTCGGGCCATGCTTCGCACATTACCTCCGTAACGAACAAGGCATCCCGGAGGAACGGACCCGGCAAAATTCAGGCCTGGGGCGATTGTGCATAGATGCGTGATATGAGATGGACTGCGCATAAGCCAT
>DASWOH010000338.1:0-24452 GCA_036398815.1 Rhizobium sp.
TCCTGTTCCATCTTCTGCATGAACCATTCCGTCAGCCGGCGGATTTCGGCGCGCTGGAACGGGTCTTCGGCCAGAAGCCGGCGATCGCGCTTAAGCACGCCATGCGTCTCGTCCAGATATTCGGAAATCACCATCGCGCCGCAGAGCGCCCGCATGCTGTCGTCGACATAGACCGGCAGGGTGCCTGCCGGGTTGAGCGCCAGGAAGTCGCGTCGCTTTTCCCAAGTCTGTTCCTCGATCAGCTCCGTCTGATAACCGTATTCGGTCAGGATCAGGCGGACGAACCGTGATGGGGATGACATGGAGTGATGATACAGCGTCGGCATTGATACTCGGGCTTTTGTGATTGATGCTTATAAGCGTTTTGGGTCCGTCATGATTGCGACCCTAGTCATACGTCATCGGTTGAAGCTATAGGAGCTTGGCCTAGTTAACACAAGCGAATCGGGCCGCCCCGCCGTTTGACAAAGGATACGATATGGCTGAACAAATTATTATCGCGCTGGTTTTGGGCCTCGTGGAAGGCCTTACGGAGTTTATTCCCGTTTCCTCCACGGGTCATTTGATACTGATCGGACATTTTCTCGGCTTCAAATCCGCAGGCACCTTCGAAGTTCTGATCCAGCTCGGTGCGATTCTCGCCATCTTGCTCGTCTATTTCAACCGTCTCGTTCAAATCGCCAAGGCGCTGCCGGTCAGCGTCAAGGCGCGGCATTTCGTGCTGGCCATTCTCTTCGGCTTCCTGCCGGCCGCGGTCATCGGCGCGCTTGCGCATGATTTCATCAAAGGCGTGCTGTTCGAGACGCCAGCCGTCATCTGTATCTCGCTGATTCTCGGCGGCATCGTCCTGTTGGTCATCGACAGGATCGAATTCAAGCCGAGATATACCAGCGCCTACGATTTCTCGTGGCCGATGGCGATCAAGATCGGCTTCTTCCAGTGCCTCGCCATGATCCCCGGCACGTCGCGTTCCGGCTCGACCATCGTCGGCGCGCTGTTGCTCGGCGCGGACAAGCGCTCGGCCGCCGAGTTTTCCTTCTTCCTCGCCATGCCGACCATGGTTGGCGCCTTCACGCTGGATCTCTGGAAGAGCCGCAACGAACTCAGCATGGATCAGGGTCTGCTGATCGTCATCGGTTTCATCGCTGCCTTCATCACGGCGCTGTTCGTGGTTCGGGCATTGCTCGACTTCGTCTCGCGCCGCGGCTACGCTCCCTTCGCATGGTGGCGCATCGGCGTCGGTGTCCTCGGCCTGATCGGGCTTTACACCGTAGGCTGAGTTGCGGGACGCGTGTCAGGAGCTGAAGACAATTGAGGCCGGTGAGAACCGGCCTTTTTCATGCTCGATCAGTTCGAGGATGAAGCGTCGATGGAGCCCGTCGTGCATGGGTCGACGCCATAGGTCGGCGTGCATTCACCCTTGACCGAAGCGATGCTGCCACGGGCCATGAACGAACCCGCGAGGATCACCAATGCCGCGCACGCAAACAGAAGCGCGATAGACTTGCCCATCGAAAAATGCCTTTCCGCAGAAGTGGAGCGCGCCACGATCTGGCTCCTTTGCCGAGCCTCTGGACGCGCGGTTGTGTTAGTCAGTGAAGTGATCAATAGCAATAAATGTTCATGTTAAATTTGACGTTAATGCTACTATTTTCAGGGTGCGTCTTTTCGGCAACGCTAGGCTGTGAATCAAGGCGGCGAGCGCGCCGCCCGAAAGATCATGAGCGGAGCTGAAGAAACGGAAAACGCCGCCCGGCGAACCAGGCGGCGTCAGAATTCTTCCAACGGCGGAAAGATGTCAGGCGGCCTTGCCGGAGCCGGTGAACTGACCCTGCGGGCGATACCGCACCAGATAGGAGGGCAGTACGGAGACGAGAAGGGTCGGCAGCAGGCCGATGCCCTTCAGCGTCCGGCCTTCGGCCTCGGCTTCCTTGGAGACGACATTGTCGTTCTTCAACAGGCGAATCTGGTCGGAGGTGATCGGCGGCGTGATGAGCGGCAACAGCGAAGTGACGCTGGCGATCAGGGAGAAGAAACTGAACGGCAGGGAGATCAGCGGCTTCTTCCGGTTGATGACGCCAAGTGTGGTCTCGAGACATTCGCGGAAGGAAAGCACCTCCGGACCGCCGAGTTCGTAGATCGTGCCGGCCTTCAGCTTGCCGTCGACGGCGCGTGCGACCGCCTCGGCGACATCCTCGACATAGACTGGCTGGAATTTCGTCTTGCCGCCGCCGATCAGCGGCAGGAAGGGCGCGGTGCGCGACATCTCGGCGAACTTGTTGAAGAAGCCATCCTCCGGTCCGAAGACGATCGACGGCCGCAGGATGACGGCATCCGGCTTGATCGACAGGATGGCGGCTTCGGCGCGGGCCTTGGTGCGGGCATAGGCCGAGGGCGAATTGGCGTTGGCGCCGAGGGCGGAGATATGTGTCAGCGAGGCGCCGACACCGCGCGCGGCTTCCGCGACGGCCTTGGCGCCGAATTCCTGCACGGCGTCGAATGTGTTGCGGCCACTTTCAGCGAGGATACCGACGCAATTGACCACATGTTGCGCGCCTTCGACGGCGCGGTCGATGGAGTTGCGGTAGCGCAGGTTGGCCTGGACGATCGAGATCTGGCCGAGATTGCCCTGCGGCTGCAGGTAACCGGCGAGATCCGGGCGGCGTACGGCGACGCGGATGCGGTAGCCGCGCTTGGCGAGCGCGCGCACGACATGCCGCCCGATGAAGCCTGATCCTCCGAACACGGTCACGAGCGGCGGAAGGTTGGACAGGGTCATGGCAGGCTCCTCGAAAGGCTTAGATGGGGCTGATCTGGTTTCGTCTTAGCTGATCCGAGGGCCGAGGTGAAGTGCCATCGCGCCGCATCTTCCAACCGCTTTTTGAAAGCGCTAAGCGCCTTCGACGACGACCATTTCCGCGTCCGCCACTTCCTGGCGGATTTTGGCGGCGATCTGGTACTCCGGCGAGTTGTAGCAGTCGACGGCATGCTGCAGCGACGGGAATTCGATGACGACGTTGCGGCTGCGCGCCTGGCCTTCCAGCGGCGTGAAGGCGCCGCCGCGGGCGAGGAAATTCGCGCCATATCGCTCGAAGGCCGGCTTGGCGGCGGCAACGTAGTCCTTGTAGCGCTCGGCATCGCGAACATCCACGCGAGCGATCCAGTATCCCTTTGCCATCTCGGCCTCCCTGTGTCTTGAAATTAAAGTGCGGCGGCCATTTCCGCGAGGATGGCGCGGGCGGCTTGCCTCGGGTCGGCCGCCTTGACGATCGGCCTTGCCACAACGAGATGGCTCGATCCGGCCTTGATGGCATCGGCCGGCGTCATCACGCGCTTCTGGTCGCCCTTGTCGCTGCCCGCCGGGCGGATGCCGGGGGTGACCAGCGCCATGTCCGGGCCGATGATCTTGCGCACGGCCGAGGCCTCTTCGGCCGAGCAGACGATGCCGCCCATGCCGGCGAGATGCGCCTGTTCGGCGCGCTTCAGCACCAGCGTATGCGGATCATACTCGTATCCCGCGGCGATCAGGTCTTCTTCGTCCATCGAGGTCAGCACCGTGACGCCGAGCAGGCAGAGGTCGGAACCCTTGGCTGCGGCGACGGCCGCCTTCATCGCCTTCGGATAGGCGTGCAGCGTCAGCATGGACATACCCATCTTGACGATGTTCTCGACGCCGGAGGCGACGGTGTTGTCGATATCGAGCAGCTTCATGTCGAGGAAGATCTTCTTGCCGTCCTTGGCAAGATCGCGGGCAAATTCCAGCCCGCCGGCAAAGGCGAGCTGATAGCCGATCTTGTAGTAGAGAATATCGTCGCCGAGGGCGCCGACGACCTTTTCGGCCTCCTGAAGGTTTGGAACATCCAGTCCAACGATCAAGCGGTCGCGCGCGGTCATCTCAAGCCCATCCCTGCCAATTTTCCATAGGCGTCCAGTCGCATGAGACGGCGCGCTTCGCAAGATCGAATGCAAAAAGATTGCCGCCGCCCGGCGGTTGATCGCCCTGGCGCGCGATCGGCTTGCCCTCAAGGTGGCATTTCAGCAGCGTACCGACGCCGCCATGGCCGACGAAGGCGATGGGTACGCGAGGGTCGTGCCGCGACAGAACGGCGTCCACCTCGGAAACGATCCGCGCCTGCGCGTCGATGGCGCGCTCCCAGCCTTTGAAGCTTTCGTGCGGATGGGCGAAGAACCAGTCGGCGGCCTTCTCGAATTCCGGCGGGGAGAGAAAGCCGGTGGTGCTGCGGTCGTTCTCATGTGTGGCTTCGATGATTTCCACCGCCGCGCCGCTTGCCGTCGCCAAGACCTCGGCGGTCTCGATCGCCTTGCGTTCCGCGCTGGAGATGATCAGGCCGAGCTTGCCGGCCCAGTCTCGGGTCGCCGCCAGTTGCGCCCGCGCCGCGCCGATGTCTGACAGACCCCATTCCGGCACGGGAACCGCAGGGTCGATACGCACCTGCGGATGGGTGATGTAGAGAGCGAACATCGGCAACGGAATCCTGTTCTGCGGAAGGAGCTTCGGAGCCGAAATATGTCCCATCGAAAGGCGACGGCAAGATGACTCTTCGAAGCCAAACTCAGCCGCGCCGATAGATCCAGAGCTGTGCTGGCGGGATGTTGCGGACGATGAAGTCGAAATGCTGGATATGGTAGCGATCCGGCCGGGCGATGATCGGCGAGACCGGGCCATAGGAGATCTGCACCATCGGACGGCCAGCCGGCATGCGGTCCAGCACGCTTTCGAGCAGCGCAACGCGTGCCTTCATCGGGAAGTTCAGCAGCGGAATGCCGGAGATGACGGAATCGAAGGTCTGGCCGCGCAGCACGCCGAGCGTCTTGTCGAGATCGAAGGCGTCGCCATTGATGCATTGAACGCCGGGGTAGAGGCGGACGAGGTGATTGTAGAAGTCGGTGGAATATTCGATGGCGACGAGATTTTGCGGCTCGACGCCGCGTGCCAGGATCGCCTTGGTGATGGCGCCCGTTCCGGGACCGAGCTCCAATACCGGCAGGCCGGACTGGACGTTGATGACACTCGCCATCTTTCGGGCCGTGATCGAGGATGTCGGAACGATGGAGCCGACCGTCTTCGGACCCTGCATCATGCCCTTGAAGAAACGGATTTCCTCGTCGAATTTCTTGCCAAGCCGTTCCTTGAGACGCAGCGCCATGCTCTCCCCACCAGTTTTTACAATTACGACTCACATATCGCTTGTGTCTAATCTTGCAATGCTGTGACGCAATAACAAAAGAAAATGTCGCAATCAATGCGCGTTAAAATAAAAGCGCCCTTTCCCGTGCCCATGAGAACGCGGGAAAGAGCGCTTTGGTTTCGCTAGACGCGCATCGGCATCAAAACATAAAGGGCGTCGTCGCCGGCCGTGTCGCGGATCAGCGTCGGCGAGCCGGCGTCGGCAAGCAGAAAGATCGCGGCGTCACCGGACAGCTGCGCGGTGATATCGAGCAGGTATTTGGCGTTGAAGCCGATTTCCATCGCATCCGTGTCGTAGCCGACGGCGACTTCTTCCGTAGCACTTCCGGAGTCCGGATTATTGACCGTCAACAGCAATTGACCGTCCGACAGCGCCAGCTTCACGGCGCGGCCGCGCTCCGACGAGATGGTCGAGACGCGATCGACGGCCTGGGCGAAGGACTGGCAATCGACCCGCATTTCCTTGTCGTTGTTCGTCGGGATGACGCGCTGATAATCGGGGAAGGTGCCGTCGATCAGCTTCGAGGTCATGACGATCGAGCCGATCGTGGTGCGGATCTTCGCGTCCGACACTTCGACGGTGACGATGACATCGGGGCTGTCGACCAGCTTTTGCAATTCGCCGACCGTCTTGCGCGGGATGATGATGCCCGGCATGCCTTCCGAACCCGAAGGCGCGCTGACATCGGCGCGCGCGAGACGATGGCCGTCGGTGGCGACCGCCCTGAGCTTCAGGTCGCCTTCGCTTTCGATCGTGTGGAAAAAGATGCCGTTCAGATAATAGCGCGTCTCTTCGGTGGAGATGGCGAATTGCGTCCGGTCGATCAGCATCTTCAGGTCCGATGCCTTCAGCTTGAAGGAATGGCTGAAGCTGCCGGCGGTAAGATCCGGAAAATCGGATTCCGGCAGGCATTGCAGCGAGAATTTCGAACGCCCGGAGGCGACGGTCATCGAGCCGCCGTCGGGATTGGTGGCGAGAAGCACTTCCGAACCGTCCGGCAGCTTGCGCACGATGTCGTAGAGCAGATGCGCCGGAACGGTGGTGGCGCCGGCCTGCTCGACATTGGCGGGGGTTGCCTCGGTGATTTCCAGATCGAGGTCGGTCGCCTTCATATCGAGGCTCGCGCCTTCGGCCTTGAGCAACACGTTGGACAGGATCGGGATCGTATTGCGTCGCTCGACCACGCGATGCACGTGGTTCAGCGACTTCAGGAGGTTCGACCGCTCAATTGTAATACGCATGGATGCTACCGCTTTCGACCGTGACTGCCCGGGCGGTCCGACGCGCCCGAAGGATATGGTTCCGAGCGGCCCCGAAGGGATCGCCCCGAAGATTGGACGGGCAAAATGACAGAACTCAGCATGCGAATGCAAGAGGCATAGAGATATGCTGCACGTCATTTCAGTATTTGATGGGCAAAGCTCACAGGATTTGCTGCGCTCTTGCCGTAAGACGGCGCCTCGCCCATAAAGGCGATGAATCCGAGACGAATTCAGGACAGGCATGAACGAAGACCATTCCAGCGGCGGAACGCGCAGCTTCCGCTTGCATAATCACACGGTTCCCGCCCGTCCGCTCGAGCCGGCGCTCTATCTCGTGGCGACGCCGATCGGCAATCTCGGCGATATCACGCTCAGGGCATTGGAAACCTTGGCGGGCGCCGATGTTCTCGCCTGCGAGGACACGCGCGTCACCCGCGTCCTGCTCGATCGCTACGGCATCCAGAACAGACCCTATGCCTATCATGAGCACAATGCCGACGAGGTCGGTCCGAGACTGCTGCAGGCGCTGGAAGCCGGTCGCTCGGTGGCGCTGGTCTCCGATGCCGGCACGCCGCTGGTCTCCGATCCCGGTTACCGGCTGGCGCAACAGGCGATCGAGGCCGGATACCGCGTCGTGCCCATTCCCGGCGCCTCGGCGCCGCTTGCGGCCCTCGTCGGTTCCGGCCTGCCCAATGACGCCTTCCTTTTCGCCGGCTTCCTGCCCACCAAGGACAAGGGCAAACGCGACCGGCTGGCGGAGCTAGCTAGTGTCCCCGCCACGCTGATCTTCTTTGAATCGCCGCATCGCATCGCCGCGACGCTTTCCGCTGCCGCCGCTGTGCTGGGCGCAGAGCGCCGTGGCGCCGTCGGCCGCGAGCTGACCAAGACCTTCGAGGAGTTCCGTCGCGGCACGCTCGCCGAACTCGCGGCATTTTATGAGGCGGTTGACAACGTCAAGGGCGAGATCGTTTGGCTGGTCGGCCCGCCGGCGGAAAGCGTCACGCCGGAAGCCGATATCGAGGCCATGCTCCGCGATCTCTCCAAGACGATGCCGACTGCCAAGGCGGCGGCGGAAGCGGCACGCCTGACCGGCCTGCCGCGCAAGGATCTCTATCAGCGCCTGCTCGACATGAAGGCACAGCCCGAGTGAAACACTATGAGCGGTGAGACGAGCGGAAAACTGAAGCGTCAGAAAGCCTGGCGTCGCGGGCACATTTCCGAATATCTCGCCGCTGCATTCCTGCTGCTCAAGGGCTACCGCATTGTCGCCATCCGTCACCGCACCAAGCTCGGCGAAATCGACATCATCGCCCGGAAGGGCGATCTCGCCGTCTTTGTGGAGGTCAAGGCTAGGCGTGGCGAACAGGAAGCGATCGATGCCGTCTCTTTTTCCGCGCAGAAACGCATCCGTGCCGCAAGCGACCTCTGGCTTGCCCGCCAGCCGGACTACGCCCTGCTATCGCAGCGCTACGACATCGTCGCTATCCTGCCCGGCCGTTGGCCACGGCATTTTCAGGATGCCTTTTGAGGCCGGTATCACGGAGCCGTCATAAAACGCGCCTATTGCCAGACGTTCCGCGCCATGCGGCTCCAAGGCATCGGCGCACTATTCTATCTCGACAGGCCTCATCATGATCCGCAGCACCGTTTCCGCCTTTGCCGTTCCCTCGCAGGAGGAACGTCAAAGCTTCATTTCGCTCGAAAAGACCCCCGATATCCACGCGGCGACACTGGCGTCGCTCGCCTGCATGAACACGGTGCGCGTCGGCGGTACGGCCGGCCAGGGACGGCCGCTTGCTTTTCCCTTCACCGTGGCGGCCTGGAATCTGGAGCGTTGCCTTTTCCCGAACGAATCCGCCGCCAAGCTGCAGGCGACCGATGCACCGCTGGTGCTGCTTTCGGAAATGGATGAAGGCATGGCCCGCACCGCGCAGGACGACCCGACCGCCATCGTCGCCGGCGAATTGGGCATGAATTACGCCTATGGCATCGAATTCCTCGAACTCAGCCTCGGCTCCGAGATCGAGCGTTCCTTCTGCAAGAACGACTTCAATGAGAAGGGTTTCCATGGCAATGCGCTGATGGCCTCGACTGCGCTGAAGGATGTCTTCCTGTTTCGCCTGCCCGGCGAGGCCGTCTGGTTCAAGGACAGCAACGAGCAGCCGCGCGTCGGTGAGCGTTGCGCCATCGGTGCCATCGTCGAGACCGAGGCTGGTCCCTTCGTCGCCGTCTCGGTGCATCTCGAAAGTGTCGCCACCGTCGCCTATCGCGAGCGCCAGATGGCGGCGCTGATCGATGCGCTCGAGGCTTATGCGCCCGGCCTGCCGATCCTGATCGGCGGCGACCTCAACACCGGCAATCACACCGGTGGCGATTTCGAGACCGACACGCTGTTTGCCATGGCGGCGACGCGCGGCTTCGAACGCCACGGCGGTCCGCTCGATCAGACGAGCACGCGCCCCAGCCTCATCACCCGTTTTCCCGAGCGGGCCATGAAGCTCGACTGGTTCCTCAGCCGTGGCCTGACGGTCGGCGAAAGCCATTTGATCTCCTCGCTGAATGGGGAAGGCAAGCCGCTTTCCGATCACGATATGATCGTCTGCACCATCGAGGGTTTTGCGGCCTGATCGCTGCAACCGTTAAAATGTGAGGGTTTTCCTGAACCGTGCCGTTACCTGTTCCGTGCCATGAAGGCCGAGACGCGCATGGAATTGGGGGATTGCATGGTCTTGAAATTGATGTTGGCGAGCATGGCGGCTTTTGCTGCCCGTGCCGTGCCGGTCGTTGTGGCATTGCCGCAGTCGAAAAACTTCGTGGCGGGTGCTGCCGGCGAGATGGACATGAAGCCGTCGCCGATCGAACCATCCTGGGTTCTGGCAGGCGCTCCGGTCGCCCGTCTTGCCGAGCATTCTCGCGGGCAGGACGATGCCGCGCTGACGGCGCTGTGGGATTGCACCGCGGGCGAGTTCCGCTGGCACTTCGGCTGGGACGAAACCGTGATGATCCTCGAAGGCGAGGTGCACATCACCACCGAGGATGGCGTCGAACGCCTGCTCGGCGCTGGCGACGTCGCCTACTTTGCCGGGGGAACATGGGCAACATGGCGCATCGACCGCTATGTGCGCAAGGTCGCATTCTGCCGCAAGCCGTTCCCGAAGCCGCTGACCATGGCCTATCGCCTGCGCAATCTCGTGCGGCAGGGCGGCACGCAGGGTATCGCCGCCTGATGCCGTCAATAGCCGTTGCGTTTGAACGCCGGGCGACCTAAATCTGTCGGCGAATTCGAGCGAGGGCAAATCATGGCGAAGATCAAGAATGTTGCGGTCCAGATGGACCATGTGCAGGGCATCAACATCGCGGGCGACTCGACGTTCGCCATGAGCCTGGAGGCCCAGAACCGCGGCTACAAGCTCTTCCATTACACGCCCGAACGCCTCAGCATGCGCGACGGTACGATCTATGCTTCCGTCGAGCCGATGATCCTGCGCGACGTCAAGGGCGACCATTTCGAACTCGGTGAACCCGAGCGCGTCGATCTGTCGACCATGGACGTCGTGCTGCTTCGCCAGGATCCGCCCTTCGACATGGCCTATATCACCTCGACGCATCTGCTCGAGCGCATTCACCCGAAGACGCTCGTGGTCAACGATCCGGCCTGGGTGCGCAATTCGCCGGAAAAGATCTTCGTCACCGAATTCGCCGACCTGATGCCGAAGACGCTGATCACCCGCGATGCCGGCGAAATCCGCCGCTTCCGCGAGGAGATGGGCGATATCATCCTGAAGCCGCTTTACGGCAATGGCGGCGCCGGCGTCTTCCATTCGACCCGTGACGACCGCAATCTTTCTTCGCTGCTCGAAATGTTCGGCCAGCTCTTCCGCGAGCCCTTCATCGCCCAGCAGTATCTGCCGGATGTCCGCAAGGGCGACAAGCGCATCATCCTCGTCGACGGCGAGCCGGTCGGCGCCATCAACCGTGTTCCGGCCGAGCATGACAGCCGCTCCAACATGCATGTCGGCGGCCGCGCCGAGGCGACCGAGCTGACGGCGCGCGAACAGGAAATCTGCGCCCGCATCGGCCCGGCGCTGAAGGCACGCGGCTTCCTCCTCGTCGGCATTGATGTAATCGGTGACTACATGACCGAGATCAACGTCACGTCGCCGACAGGCATCCGCGAAGTCAAACGCTTCGGCGGCGCCGATATTGCCAGCCTGCTCTGGGATGCGATCGAAACCAAGCGCGCCTGATTTCGGCCTTTCGCTCTTATATTACAACTTACTGTCGTACCGCACGGTGCGGCAGTATATTTGTTCGTTTATTGTTCTTGTTTTATTCCTTTTTCCATGCAAGATTGCAACCTGCAGCCCACTAAGGGATTGGGTTGTTAGCGTAAAAGCTTTGCGGCGTGAGGGGATAGAGCATGGTGGCGCGTGTCAGCACGGTTGCATTTCAGGGCATTGAGGGCGTTCCCGTCGAAGTGCAGGTGATGATCGCGCCCGGCAAGGTGCTGATGCACATCGTCGGCCTGCCCGACAAGGCGGTGGCCGAAAGCCGCGAGCGCGTGCAGGCGGCGCTGCATGCCTCCGGCCTGGCGCTGCCGCCGAAGAAGGTGACGGTCAATCTCGCGCCCGCAGATCTCCCGAAAGAGGGTAGTCACTTCGATCTCCCGATCGCGCTCGGGCTGATGGCGGCGCTGGGTGCTATCCCTGCGGATGCGCTATCTGCCTATGCCGTTCTCGGCGAACTCAATCTTGACGGCACGATCGCACCGGTCGCTGGCGCGCTGCCGGCCGCAATCGCCGCCAATGCCATGGGCAAGGGCTTGATCTGCCCGGCCGAAAGCGGTCCCGAAGCCGCCTGGGCCGGCGCCGAAATCGATATCCTTGCGCCGCGCAGCCTGATCGCGCTCGCCAATCATTTTCGCGGCACCCAGGTCCTGTCGCGCCCAGAGCCCGCCATCCGCGCTACCGCCGCCAATTTCCCCGACCTTGCCGATATCAAGGGGCAGGAGAGCGCCAAGCGGGCGCTGGAGGTGGCGGCGGCCGGCGGGCATAATCTGCTTTTCGTCGGTCCGCCCGGTTCCGGCAAGTCGATGCTGGCCTCGCGCCTGCCGTCTATCCTGCCGCCGCTGTCGACGGCGGAGCTGCTGGAAGTGTCGATGATCCATTCGGTCGCCGGTCAGCTTTCCGGCGGCAAGCTCTCCGATCGCCGGCCCTATCGCACGCCGCATCATTCCGCCACCATGGCGGCCCTGGTCGGCGGTGGCTTCCGCGCCAGGCCCGGCGAGGCTTCGCTTGCCCATCACGGCGTTCTCTTTCTCGATGAACTGCCGGAGTTTTCGCCGCAGGCGCTGGACGCGCTGCGCCAGCCATTGGAAACCGGCGAATGCATCATCGCCCGCGCCAATCATCGCGTTTCCTATCCCGCCAGCATCCAGCTCATCGCGGCGATGAACCCCTGCCGTTGCGGCATGGCCGGAGAGCCGGGGCATAGCTGCGCCCGTGGCCCGCGCTGCGTCTCGGATTATCAGGGTCGGATTTCCGGACCACTGCTCGATCGTATCGATATCCGTATCGACGTGCCCGCCGTCTCAGCCGCCGATCTCATCCGGCCGGCAACGGCGGAAAAGAGCGCCGACGTCGCGCTGCGCGTCGCCCGCGCCCGTGAGCGGCAACGCGAACGGTTCGAGGCCGCCGGACTGAAGGGTATTTCCACCAACGCCCGCTGCTCGACATCGATGATCGAAACCATCGCCGAGCCGGACGCCGCCGGCCTGCAATTGCTACGCGATGCAGCCGAGAAGATGAAGTTTTCAGCCCGAGGCTATCATCGCGTGCTGAAAGTGGCGCGCACGCTTGCCGATCTCGACGACAAGCAGACGGTCGGTCGCATCCATCTCGCCGAGGCTATTTCCTACCGCATCGCCGGCGAGAGGCTGACGGCGGCGGCGTGAAGATAATGAGGCCCTATCTCGCCCGCCAAGGGCGAGATAGGGTTCCGCCTACGAGGCGCCCTGGATCGCTAATAAGCATATTGCTAATAAATATAAGATCCCAACAATAAAAAGGGGCGCCAGCGGCGCCCCTAAATATTTATCCGACTAAATATCTATCAGTCACCCAGCCCTTCGAACAGGACCGTCGAAAGATAGCGCTCGGCGAAGGAGGGGATGATGACGACGATATTCTTGCCCTCGTTTTCCGGCCGCTGGCCAACCTTGATCGCAGCCGTCAGCGCCGCGCCGGAGGAGATGCCGACCGGCACGCCTTCGAGCCTGGCGACGAGGCGCGCCTGCTGGAAGGCTTCGTCGTTGGTGACGGTGACGACTTCGTCATAGACATGGGTGTCGAGGATCTTCGGTGCAAAGCCGGCGCCGATGCCCTGGATCTTGTGCGGGCCGGGATTGCCGCCGGACAGAACCGGTGAATCGGCCGGCTCGACGGCGATGACCTTGATATCAGGGTTGCGGGCCTTCAGCACCTGGCCGACGCCGGTGATCGTGCCGCCGGTGCCGATGCCGGAGACGAAGATGTCGACCTTGCCGTTCGTATCGTTCCAGATTTCCTCGGCCGTCGTCTTGCGATGGATTTCCGGGTTGGCCGGGTTTTCGAACTGCTGCGGGATGATGGCGTCCGGCAGCGTCGAGGCCAGTTCCTCGGCCTTGGCGATCGCGCCCTTCATGCCCTTCGCCCCTTCGGTCAGCACCAGTTCGGCGCCGAGCAGGGCCAGCATCTTGCGGCGCTCGATCGACATGGTTTCCGGCATGGTGAGGATCAGCTTGTAGCCCTTGGCGGCGGCGGCGAAGGCGAGCGCGATGCCGGTATTGCCGGAGGTCGGCTCGATCAGCACGCTGCGGCCGGGCGTGATCTTGCCCTGGGCTTCCAGGCTCTCGATCATGGCGACGCCGATGCGGTCCTTGACCGAGGCGATCGGGTTGAAGAATTCGAGCTTTGCCAAGAGGTTGGCCTTGACGCTCTTCTCCTTGGCCAGCTTGTCGAGACGCACGATCGGCGTGTCGCCGATGGTCTCGGTGATCGAGGCATAGACGCGGCCGCGGCCTGGTTTACGGGTGTCGGACATGGGTAGCTCTCCCTTTATTGGATTTGTGAAGGCACAATAGGATCAAACGGCGGCGGAAACCAGAGTGATCCCACTCTGGGCTCCGCTGACATTTGGGAAAAGAATCCCCCAAATGACGTCATCGGGGAAGGTTTTTTCAGGCCGCGCGGGCGGCGATGAAGGCTGCCGTACCGGCAAGGATGCCGGCGGCCGCCCGGTTCAGAACCTGCAGCGCCCTCGGTCTTTTCAGGAACGTGCGCGCCCGTGAAGCGAGCAGCATATAGGGGATCAGCACCAACAGAAGCACGGCGAAGGTCGCAGTCAGCAGCAGCGCATATTCGTAAAGCCCGATGCCGCCGATATCGATCAGCGTCGGCACCAGCGCGACATAGAACAGCATGGTCTTCGGGTTGCCGAGCGTCACCAGCAGACCGGAGAGAAAGGACATGCCGGCGCTGGTCGATTTCTTCGCGGCCACATCGGTGAGCCCGGCGGTCCAGAGCCTCCAGGCGATGTAGGCGAGATAGAGCGCCCCGGCGATCTTGATGACGATGAAGACTTCGGTGAAGGTCTGCGCCACGAAAGCAAGGCCTAGAATAACCGCCGTCAGGTAGGTCATGTCACCGAGCACGAGACCGAGCCCCATGAAGAAGGTCTCGCGAAACCCGGAGCCGAGCGCGCGGGCGACGATCGCGCTGATGCCTGGGCCGGGGATGGCGGCTGCGATGAAAAGCGCGCCGCTATAGGCGAGCAAGGCTGCCAGTGTCATAGTGGTCTTCCTTCAGAGACAGGCGGTTGCTCTATCGCAGCATTCCCGCCTTTTCAAGCGGTTGCGCCGACGGCGCGAACATACTACCAAAGGGTTAACGGCCTGCCGAACCACGTTGTCGAAACCACGCTGCATAAGGCTCCCATGTCCTCCGCATTGCTCCTGATCGACCTTCAGAACGCCGTCCTGACCGGCCTTGGCACGCCAGCGCGCCAACCGGCGATCGATGCCGCCCTTGAGACGGTCGTCTCCAAACTTGCGGCGCTAAAGCGCGAGGCGCGTGCCGCCGGCATTCCCTCCTTCATCGTTCAGCATGACGGCCAGGGAGCCCATCGTCTGGCGAAGCGCGGCGAGGGCTGGCAGCTGCGGCGGGAAATCGCGCCGGAGGCGGGCGATGCCGTGGTCCACAAGACGAGTTGCGATTCCTTCTTCGAGACCGATCTCGAGCAGCGCCTGCGTGCCAGAGGGATCACCCGCCTCATCGTCGGCGGCTGCATGACGCAATTCTGCGTCGACACCACAGCCCGGCGCGCGGTCTCGCTCGGCTTCGACGTGACACTGATCAGCGACGGCCATACGACCGCCGATATTGGCAAGCTGTCGTTCGAGGCAATTGTCTCCCATCACAATATGCTGCTTGACGGCTTCGATGCCGGGCCGCATGAAATCAAGCTTGTTCCCACAGCTCAAATCGACTTCTGACAAGACCCTCAGCCGGAGACCCCGATGCCGCATCTGACCAGCATGATCGCCTTTGCCCTGATCGCTCTCGGCATGGTGCTGACGCCGGGGCCGAACATGATCTATCTGGTGTCGCGGTCGATCTCGCAGGGGCCGGCGGCCGGGCTGATCTCGCTCGGCGGCGTCGCCTGTGGCTTCGTTTTCTATATGCTGTCCGCAGCGCTGGGCATCACCGCCTTCGTCTTTGCCGTGCCCTTTGCCTATGACGCTCTGCGTCTCGCCGGCGCGGCCTATCTCGCCTGGCTTGCCTGGAATGCGCTGAAGCCCGGTGGCCGCTCCGCCTTTCAGGTGCGTGAGCTGCCGAAGGACAGCAAACGCCGGCTCTTCGCCATGGGGCTGGTGACCAGCCTGCTGAACCCGAAGGTGGCGATTCTCTATCTGTCGCTGTTGCCGCAATTCATCGACCCGGCGGCCGGCAGCGTCTTCACCCAGTCGCTCGTCCTCGGTTTCACGCAGATCGCCATCAGCCTGACGTTCAACGCCATCTTCGCGCTGACGGCTGGCTCCATCGCAATGTTCTTCGCCCAGCGCCCGGCCTTCATGCTGGTGCAGCGCTGGCTGATGGGCACGGTGCTGGCCGGCCTCGCCGTCCGCATGGCAGTCGAGGCGCAGCGGTAATGCGGATGGTTCCGCAGCGGGTTGTTGCCGGGCTGTTCTGTCTCGCCTCTTTCTGCGATTTCGCGTCGATGGTTATGGCGGCAGATGGGGCGACGCAGACGATCGTCTTCCTGCGCCACGGCGAGAAGCCTGAGGCCGGCCTCGGTCAGCTAAGCTGCCAGGGGCTCAATCGTGCACTGGCGCTGCCGCCGGTGCTCACCCGCCTCTTCGGCAAGCCGGCGGCGATCTTTGCGCCCGATCCGTCGAAGCAAAAGGATGATTCCGGCGCCTCCTACGATTATGTCCGCCCGCTTGCGACCATCGAGCCGACCGCCATTGCTCTCAGCCTGCCAGTCGACACCAGCTTCGGCTATGACGATGTCGACGGCCTGAAGGCGGCGCTGGAAAAGCCGGATTATCGCGGAAAGCTCGTTTTCGTCGCCTGGGAGCACAAGCAGATTATCGAGCTTGCCCGGCAGCTGATCACCGATAATGGCGGCGATGCCAAGGCGGTGCCGAAGTGGCACGGCAAGGATTTCGATGGTCTTTACGTCCTGCGCATCACGCGCAATGGCTCATCGACAAGTGCAGCCTTCGAGTGGCTGACCGAAGGGCTCGACGGCCAATCGGAAAGCTGCCCTAACTAGGCCAAGCAGGATCAGAAAACCGGCCGCATGAAGCTGCGCTCATAGCTCAGGATGCAGCGCGTCTCCTCCGCATAGGCAAAGGCCGCTCGGCATTCTGCGTCCTCGGCCATCCTCTGGCGGTAGGCCTCATAGTCGGCGAGACTCGGGAAGCTGAAGAGCGCCAGCGCGATGTTGTTGGCGCCCTCATGCGGCAGGAAATAGCCGTGATGCGTGCCGCCGAGTCGGTTGACGAGGGGAATCCAGAGCTTGGCGTAATGTTCGAATTCCGCAAGCTTGTAAGGGTCGATCGTATAGCGGAGGTAGCAGGTGATCATTCGGCGGCTTCCTTTGGGAGATGACCGCTTTTACGGTGCGGCAAGGCGATCGTCCAGCCGAGGTTCATGCCTGCCGCCGCCGCCAGAATAATCGCTGCGCCGATGATCTGGGTTATCCCGAGCACATGGCCGAAGGCGAACCGATCGACGACGATGGCGGCGATCGGGTAGATGAAGGATAGCGCACCGGTCAGATGCGTCGGCAGCTTCTGGATCGCGCCATAGAGCAGCACATACATCAGGCCGGTATGAACGATGCCCATCGTTGCCAGAATGGACCATCCGCCGGCACCTTGCGGCAGAGCGGAGAAATCCGCGAAGGGCGAGAGCATCAGGATGCCGGTCGAGACCTGGATCAGCGCGATCAGATGCGGCGGCGTGCCCTTCAGCCATTTGGCGGCAAGTGCTGCCAGCGCATAGAAGAAGGCGGCGCCGAGCGATAGCAGGATGCCGATGGCATAACTGCCGGAGCCCGTTGTCTCCGTGGGCTTGCCTTCGACGATGACAGCCATGCCGGCAAAGGCGAGGCCCAGCCAGAAAAGCTTGGTAAGAGTAATCCTCTCGCCGAGAAACAGTGCGCCGAGGCCGAGCAGCATGAAGGGCTGGGTGTTGTAGACGGTGGTAGCGATCGAGATGGAGGCGTGCGAATAGGCGGCAAACAGCAGCAGCCAGTTCAGCACGATGGCGATGCCGCCGCCGACGGCGATTGCAAAGGTTCGTCGGCTAAGAATACCGGGGCGCAACAGCCCCATGGCCGCGCAGACGATCAGAAGCGTCAGCGCGCCAAACAGGCAGCGCCAGAAGACGACGCCGGTGACGGGCTGCCCCGACATCAGCACGAACCAGCCGATCGTCCCCGAAATCAGCATTGCCGCCGTCATTTCTGCTGTGCCGCGTTTTATCTCGCTCATGATCCGGGCTCCCGTTTGCCGAGCCTGATAATATTGCCGCCATTGATTGGATGATATAGGTTGAATAAAGAGTAATGGGTTGCGTGCCTAATTATATGAGGTAAGAATATGGGTGTGCCTAATATGATCGCGGACCTCGACGCAATCGACCAGCGGATGCTGGAGGCGCTCGCGCGCAATGCCCGGATTTCGCTGAAGGAACTGGCCGAAGCGGCCGGGCTGTCCTCGCCGAGTGCCGCCGAGCGGCTGCGCCGGCTGGAGGAGCGCGGCGTCATCGCGGCGTTCACCGTGGATATCGCGCCGGAAGCTGTCGGCTATCCCCTGCAGGCAATCGTCCGCATCCGGCCGCTGCCTGGCCAGTTGCATGTGGTCCAGCGCATCATTCAGGAGACGCCGGAATTCATCGAATGCGACAAGGTCACGGGCGACGATTGTTTCATCGGCCGCTTGGTCGTGCGTTCGATGGGCGAACTCGACGGCATCCTCGACAAGATCACCGAACGCGCCGAAACGAATACGTCGATGATCAAGGCAACCCCGGTGAAACGCCGGCTGCCGCCGCTTTCCCGTTAGAATTCCGCCATCACACGCCGGTCGAGCCGAAACCGCCGGCACCGCGCGCCGTTTCGCTGACTTCGGTGATCTCAGCGACACGCACCTGCGTTACCGGCGCGACCACCACCTGAGCAATGCGCATGCCGCGCGTGATCTCGAACGGCTCTCCACCAAGATTGATCAGCAGCACCTTCACCTCGCCGCGATAATCGCTGTCGACCGTGCCGGGAGAATTGAGGCAGGTGATGCCGTGCTTGAAGGCAAGGCCGGAGCGCGGGCGGATCTGTGCCTCGAAACCCTCGGGGATCTCGAAGATCAAGCCTGATGGAACGAGCGCCCGTTTGCCGGGCGCGAGCGTCAGCGTTACGCCGTCCTCGATGGCCGCGCGTAGATCCATGCCGGCCGCGCCCTTGGTCTCATAGGCGGGCAGGTCCAGGCCCTGGCCGTGGGCAAGGCGGATGAGGTTCAGTGTCGGGCGCGTATCGGTGTGAATGGTCATGCGGCATTAGTTTGCGCCGGAACGGCCAAGGTCAATTGCAATCCGGTCTCTGAAACGCTAGATACGCCGCAATTCACAGGATTCACACGCATGGCCGAAAGTCTCGCCGAGGCGGTCTCCCGCCGCCGCACATTCGCTATTATCGCCCACCCGGACGCGGGCAAGACGACGCTCACCGAAAAGCTGCTGCTGTTCGGCGGCGCCATTCAGCTTGCCGGCGAGGTCAAGGCGAAGAAGGATCGCATCCAGACGCGCTCCGACTGGATGAAGATCGAACGCGAACGCGGCATCTCGGTCGTGACCTCGGTCATGACCTTCGAATATGAAGGCAATGTCTTCAACATCCTCGATACGCCCGGGCACGAAGACTTCGCCGACGACACCTATCGGACGCTGACGGCCGTCGACGCCGCCGTCATGGTCATCGACGCCGCCAAGGGTATCGAGCCGCGAACGCTGAAGCTGTTCGAAGTCTGCCGCATGCGCGACATTCCGATCATCACCTTCATCAACAAGATGGACCGCGAAAGCCGCGATCCCTTCGAGATTCTCGATGAAGTGGAAGAAAAGCTGGCGCTCGATACGGCGCCGATCACCTGGCCGATCGGCCGGGCGAAGAGCTTCTGCGGCTCCTATCATCTGGCCGACAATACCGTTCGTGGCTCCGACACCGAGGTGGCGGCAACGCCGGTCAACGGCCCGCAAACGGTCGCGGACCGGCTGCCGGAAAATGAGCGGCAAGCCTTCATCGACGAAACGGAGCTGGCGATCGACGCCTGCCGTCCCTTCGACCGGGCGTCCTTCCTGGAAGGCCATATGACGCCGGTCTTCTTCGGCTCGGCTCTGCGCAACTACGGCGTCCGCGATCTCATCAACGCGCTCGGAGAATTCGCGCCGCCGCCGCGCGATCAGGTCGCCGATATCAGGACGGTTCACGCCACGGACGACAAGATGACGGCCTTCGTCTTCAAGATCCAGGCCAACATGGACCCGAACCATCGCGACCGTATCGCTTTCGCGCGCATTTGCTCCGGCAAGCTGGAGCGCGGCATGAAGGCCCGGCTGTCGCGCACCGGCAAGCAGCTCGGCCTCACCGCGCCGCAATTCTTCTTCGCCTCGCAGCGCCAGCTTGCCGACACCGCCTATGCCGGCGATGTCGTCGGCATTCCGAACCATGGAACGCTCCGTATCGGCGATACGCTGACGGAAGGCGAATCCCTCGTCTTCCAGGGCGTGCCGAATTTCTCGCCGGAAATCCTGCGCCGTGTGCGTCTCGAAGATGCGATGAAGGCGAAGAAGCTGAAGGAAGCGCTGCAGCAGATGGCGGAAGAGGGCGTCGTACAGCTCTTCTCGCCGGAAGACGGTTCGCCCGCCATCGTCGGCGTCGTCGGCGCGCTGCAGCTCGACGTGTTGAAGGAGCGGCTGATGGCCGAATACGGCCTGCCGGTCTCCTTCGAAATGTCGCGCTTCTCCGTCTGCCGCTGGATCTCGGCCGACCAGCCTGCCGATCTCGACAAGTTCCTCACCGCCCGCCGCGGCGACATCGCCCGCGACCTCGACGGCGATCCGGTCTTCCTCGCCCAGGACGGCTTTTCGCTGCGCTACGAGGCGGAACGTTATCCGGCGATCAAGATGGTCGCCATCAAGGAATATCACGCCGTCAAGGCGGCGTGATATCGAGGATCATGGGAGCCTCCGGCTCTCAGTTCGCACCGGCGCTTGCCACGCCGTCGAGTTGCGCCAGCGCGTCGTCCGGCAGGTCGATCTCGGGCGCTTTCAGATTCTCCCGGAGATGGGCGACGGACGAGGTGCCTGGAATAAGCAGGATGTTGGGCGCGCGGCGAAGCAGCCAGGCAAGCGCAACCTGCATGGGGGTGGCGCCGAGGCGTTCGGCGACGTCGGAGAGTGCCGACGACTGCAGGGGACTGAACCCGCCGAGCGGGAAGAACGGCACATAGGCGGTGCCCTCGCGGGCAAGCGTGTCGATCAGGGCGTCGTCATCGCGGTGCGCCAGATTGTAGAAGTTCTGCACACAAACGATCTCGCAGATTTTACGGCCGTCCGCGATCTGCGTCGGCGTGACGTTGCTGAGCCCTATATGGCGCACCAGGCCCTTTTGCTGGAGCTCGGCGAGCACCGTCAAGGGCGCCTCGAGCGATCCCTCGACGGGGCCGTGCACATCGAGCATGCTGCGAAGATTGACGGCATCGAGCACGTCGAGACCGAGATTGCGCAGGTTATCATGCACGGCCTGCGTCAATTCCTCGCGCGACATGGCGGGAATCCACGAACCGTCCGTTCCGCGGCGGGCGCTGATCTTGGTGACGATGACAAGATCCTCGGGATAGGGATGGAGCGCCTCACGGATGATTTCATTGGTGACGTGCGGGCCATAGAAGTCGCTGGTGTCGATATGGTTCACGCCGCTCGCAACGGCTTCCCTGAGGACGGCCACCGCCGCGTCGCGATCCCGAGGCGGCCCGAACACACCAGGCCCGGCAAGCTGCATGGCTCCATAGCCGAGCCGCTTTACGGCGCGATCGCCAAGGGTGAATGTTCCGGAGTGATCGATACTGGACATGAGATATCTCCTTTTCAACGTCCATCCAGAAATAGGCGCTGTTGGCCTGCGTGATAATCCGGTACAGTCCGTACAGGCTGTGCGGAGTGGCGAACAGTGAAGATCGATCTGCTGGACATGAGCGCGTTCGTCGCGGTGGCGCGTGCCAAGGGCTTTCGCGAGGGCGCCCGCCTGACCGGCAAAAGCCCTTCGGGCCTGAGCGAAGCGGTTCGCCGCCTTGAGGTCGAGCTCGGTGTGCGATTGCTCAATCGGACGACGCGCAGCGTCGTTCCGACCGAAGCGGGTGAGCGATTGCTGGAAAGACTTGGCCCCGCGCTGTCTGAGGTGGAGGCGGCGTTCGACGTGGTGAACGGCTTCCGTGACAGGCCGGCGGGGACATTGCGGCTGAACGTGCCGATCAGCGCGGCGCGGCTCGTGTTGCCCGACATCGTCCCGCGGTTTCTTGCCGCCTATCCGGACGTCCAACTGGAGATCGTCGCCGAGGACAGTTTCGTCAACGTTCTGGCTGCCGGCTGCGATGCCGGCATCCGATATGACGAACGGCTGGAGCAGGACATGATCGCCATACCGATCGGACCACGCACCCAGCGCTTCGCGACCGCCGCCTCGCCGTCATACCTTGACCTCCATGGCAGGCCGGAGCATCCGAGGGAGCTGATTGACCACGCCTGTCTTCGTGGCCGCTTTTCCAGCGGCCTGATGCCAGCCTGGGAGTTCGAGCGTGACGGCGAAGTCGTGCGGATCACTCCCACGGGGCCGCTCGTCGTCAGCATCGGCGGCGCGACCGATCTCGTTGTGGACGCCGCGATCGGCGGCACCGGCATCGTGTACCTTTTCGAGGAATGGCTGCGCCCGCATCTCGACAGCGGTGCGCTCGAACCGGTGCTCGAACCATGGTGGCAGCCCTTCACCGGCCCATTTCTCTACTACCCCGGGCGACGCCTTGTGCCCGCTCCGCTCAGAGCATTCATCGATTTCATAACCACATCGGCCAAGCCGCCGAACACTCTTGCTCCGGAAGGGGAAAACCATGGTCCGCGAGAATGAAATCCGCGAAAACGAGGTGGCGGTCGAGCCGCCGGCGGCGACCGATGCCGGTCTTGTCTTCATCGGCCGCATCTCGACGCCATGGACCTCGCGCATGGAAACACCGCGCCAGGGGCGGCATGACGGGCCGCTCTGCCGTATCGAGATTTTCGAGCCCTGGGTATTGGCGCTGAAGGGCGTGGAGGCTTTCGAGCGGCTGGAAATTCTCTATTGGCTGGACCGCTCGCGCCGCGATCTCGTGCTGCAAAGCCCGGCCAACAGCGGCAAGGTGCACGGCACGTTTTCACTGCGCTCGCCGGTGCGACCCAACCCGATCGGCACATCCATCGTCAAGCTGGAAGCGGTAGAGGGTGCCACCTTGCTTGTGCGCGGCCTCGATTGCCTCGATGGCACGCCGCTTCTGGACCTGAAGCCGGACCGGACGCTGTTCAAGCCGATCGCGCCGCCGCAGCCTGGTGATTTCCAGACCGGTGACGAGGGAACGGCGCATTATTGCCAGAAGCGTGAAACTTAGTCGACGGCGACCATGACATCGGATGCCTTGATGACGGCATAGGCATCAACGCCGACCGCCAGGCCCAGATCGTCGACCGCTTCGTTGGTGATCGACGAGGTGACGATCGAGCCGTTGCCGATGTCGATGCGGACATGGGCGGTCGTCGCGCCCTTGGTGACTTCGACGACCTTGCCCTTGAGGCGGTTGCGTGCACTGATCTTCATGCGTCTTTTCTCCCTAGCATTGGCCCGACCATATCGTCTCCGGCAAAGCCCGGCCACAGGAAAGCTTATTCCCCGCGCGGAAAACGCTGGTTCTCCTCCAGCACGTTCAGGTCCATATGATTGCGCATATAGCGCTCAGAGGCCTTCTGCAGCGGCTGGTAGTCCCAGGGATAATAGGCACCGTTGCGCAACGCCGCATAAACCACCCATCGCCGCGCCTGGCTCTCGCGCACGGCGGCGTCGAAGGCGGCGAGATTCCAGCGCCGCATCGCCTGTGCGGTCAGCCGCGCAAGGGTTTCCGCATGGGCGGGATCATCGGCGAGATTGGTCAGTTCCTTGGGATCGGCATCGAGGTTAAAGAGCAGGGGCGGGTCCTTGTCGCAGAGCGTCAGCTTGTAACACCCGTCGCGCAGGCCGACGAGCGGCGCTTCCGAGCCTTCCGCCGCATATTCCATCGGCACCGGACCACGGCTTCCCGTACCGTGGGCAAGCGGAGCCAGGTCCTCTCCATCGGTCCATTGCCGTAGCGAAGCGATATCGATACCGGCAAGGCCGGCGAGCGTCGGCGTCACGTCGAGCGTCGATACCGGCTGATCGATATGCCCTGCTTTCCAGCCGGGGGCGGCGATCATCAGCGGTACGCGAGCCGAGCCTTCGAAGAAGTTCATCTTGAACCACAGCCCACGTTCGCCGAGCATATCGCCATGGTCGGAGACGAACAGCACGATGGTATTGTCCGCCATGCGTCCGCGCTCCAGTGCGTCGAGAATTTCGCCGATCTTTTCATCGACATAGGAGATATTGGCGAAATAGCCGCGCCGCGCCCGGCGCACCTGTTCCGGGGTGATATCGAAGGCGGCGTGATCGCTCGCCTTCATCAAGCGTTGCGAATGCCGGTCCTGCTGGTCGAAGGGGATTTCGCCGACCTCCGGATCGAGCGCCGGGCAATCCTCATAGAGATCCCAGAAGCGGCGGCGGGCGACATAGGGGTCGTGTGGATGGGTGAAGCTGACAGTCAGGCACCAGGGCCGCTCATCGTGCCCTCGCGACAGGTCGAGCAGCTTGCGGGTGGCGTGGTAGGCGACCTCGTCGTCGTATTCCATCTGGTTGGTGATCTCGGCGACACCCGCGCCGGTCACCGAACCGAGATTGTGATACCACCAGTCGATGCGCTCGCCGGGCTTGGTATAGTCCGGCGTCCAGCCGAAATCGGCAGGATAGATATCCGTGGTCAGCCGCTCCTCGAAGCCGTGCATCTGGTCCGGCCCGACGAAATGCATCTTGCCGGAAAGCGCCGTCTGATAGCCGGCGGCGCGCAGATGATGCGCGAAGGTCGGGATATCGGAGGCGAATTCCGCGGCGTTGTCATAGACGCGGGTGCGGCTCGGCAATTGCCCGGACATGAATGAGGCTCGCGCCGGCGCGCAGAGCGGGCTTGCCGTATAGCTGTTGGCAAAGCGCACGGAGCGTTCCGCCAGCGCCTTCAACACGGGCGCGTGAAGAAAATCGGCCGGGCCATCGGGAAAGAGGGTTCCGTTGA
>DASWOH010000339.1:0-17351 GCA_036398815.1 Rhizobium sp.
CCTGCGCGATCGGGTACACATAGGACCAGTTGCGCATGAACATCGCTTCGCCCGAGGTGAAGGGCTGGCGCGACGGCTCTTCGTCCCATGAGAGGACGTTCTGCGGGCTGATCTTGGTCTTGTTGATCGTATCGTAGAGGAACTGGATCGCCTCGACCGCCGCCTTGTCGCCGATGACGGAGGATTTGCCGTTGGGTGCCAGGATAGAGCCACCGTTCGACGTGATGATTTCCACGGCGTCGCAGATCAGAACTTCAGCCTGCTTACCCTGCCAGAGATAGCCGAACTTGGCATCGCCGGCCTTCTGGGCCGCTGCCGCCATGGTCGCCATGTCATCCCAGGTTTCGGGCACCTTGCCGCCATGCTTTTCCACCAGATCCTTGCGGTAGTAGAACATGCCGGAATCGACGAACCACGGAAGCGCGGTCAGCTTTTCATCGTAGGTGCAGGCGGCGACCGTTCCAGGGAAATAATCGCTGCGCTTTTCCTTCGGGAAATATTCGTCCAGCGGCAACGCCCAGCCTGCGGCGGCAAAGCCGGCGATCCAGACCACATCCTGGCTGAAGACGTCAGGGGTTCCGTTGCGGCGCGCCAATTGCTGGACAAGGCCCTGATAGACCTCGGTCGAGGAACTCGGCGGCGGAAGTTCGATGAACTTGACCGTGATCCGGTCCTGCGATTCGTTATAAGCCTTGACGAGATCGCCGAGACCTTCCTTGCCGAAGAAGCTGGCGCTGGCAAAGCTGATCTCGGTGCGATCGGCGGCGCGTGCCGTGCGCATGCCCAGTCCCGACGTGACGCCGAGGGTCGCCGCGCCGACTGCGGCGCTTGCAGCACCCAACAGCAATTGGCGGCGGTCGAGCATCGGGGAATTTCCGGCGGCGATCGATTCGGCCGGCTCTTTTTTGAAATCAGTCATGTTTCCCTCCCAGGAAAACTGGCGACCTCCAAAATTTCTGCGCCAGTATTGTCGTATGTTTCATAAAAAATTGTCGCGCGTCAAGAAATAAGATGCTTTAACTCGCTTCGAGACGCGTCGGGCGGATATGGCCAACGATGACGCACGGGCTAACAGATTAAGGGAGGAATGAGACATATGACTGAGAAAACAAAGGCAAAGCTTGGCATCGGCATCATCGGCTGCGGCAATATTTCGATGACTTATCTGCGCAATGCCGCACTGTTTGCCGGTATCGAGTTGCGCGCCTGTGCCGATATTTCCGCTGAGGCGGCGGCCCTTCGCGCTCGCGAATACGGCATTCGGCCGCTGAGCGTCGACCAACTGCTTGGCGATTCCGAAGTCGACCTCGTTCTCAACCTCACGATTCCCGCGGTGCATTTCGACATCACCATGTCCGCGCTTTCGGCAGGCAAGCATGTGTTCACGGAGAAGCCGCTTGCGACTTCGGCAGCCGAAGGACGGACGCTTGTGGCTGAGGCGAAGGCCCGGGGTCTGCTTTTGGGCTCCGCTCCCGATACCTTCCTTGGCGCCGCCGGCCGGCGCGCGCGGCGCTTGATGGAGGAAGGCGCAATCGGCCGCCCGGTCAGCGGCACCGCCTTCATGATGGGGCGCGGCATGGAGCACTGGCACCCCAATCCGCAATTCTACTATCAGCCGGGCGGCGGTCCGGTTTTCGACATGGGACCCTATTACCTGACGATGATGGTAAACCTGCTCGGCCCGGTGGTGCGCGTCATGGCGATGGCGACGAAGGGCCAGGACGAGCGCCTGATTACCGCGGAAGGCCCGTTCAAGAACACGACCTTCAAGGTCGGCACGCCGACCAACGTGCTGTCCTTGCTGGAATTCCAGTCCGGTGCGACCGTGAACTTCGGCGCATCCTGGGATGTCTTCCGCCATTCCAATCATCCGATCGAGCTTCACGGCACCGAAGGCTCCCTTCGCCTGCCGGATCCCGATACATTCGGCGGCACGGTCTCGCTGTCGGAGCGCGGCGCCGACTGGCACGATTTCGATAGCGACGGCGAGCTTTACGGCAAGAGGAACTGGCCATTCGCAGCGCCTGACCGGGCGAATTACCGCATGCTGGGCGTCGCCGATCTCGCGCGGGCGCTTGAGGAGAAGAGAGCGCCGCGCGCATCCGGGGAGCTTGCCTTGCATGTGCTCGAGATCATGGAGGCTATTCTTGCCTCCGGCGAAAGCGGGCAGTCGGTCCGCATCGGCGGAGATCTGGTGCGTCCGCCGCTTCTTGGCGAAGACGAAGCACGCAGTCTCCTCGCCTGAATGTCGAAGGGAGAGCCGACATGAAAGAACAGCTCGATGAGCGCGCTCGGCGCTTTCTCGACATGAGCAATCGGTCGAATGTTCGGCCGATTGAGGCCGGCACGCCTCTGGAAGCCCGTATCGACTATAATGCGGGCTTTCCGACCGTTCAGGGTATTCGGGAGGCGGTCGCTTCCGTGGTGGATTTCCAGATCATCGGTCCGAACGGCCCGATCCCCCTGCGCGTCTATCGCGGCATCGGCGTGCCCGCGAAGGATGGGCCGGGCCTTCTCTATCTTCACGGCGGCGGCTGGGTGATCGGCAATCTCGATTCTCACGACGAGATCTGCCGTTGGTTCGCCAATCTCGCGCAATGCACCGTGGTCTGCCCGGACTACCGCCTCGCGCCGGAATACAAGTTTCCGGCCGGGCTGACGGATTGCGCCGCAACGCTGGCCTTCATGGAGGGCGCCACCGCCGAACTCGGTATCGATCCTGAGCGGATCGCGGTGGCCGGGGACAGCGCAGGCGGCAATCTTGCCGCCGTACTGGCGCTGATGGCACGCTCGGGCGACGCCCCAAGGCTTGCGGCGCAATTGCTCATCTACCCGAATACGGATGCCGCGCAGACGGCCGACAGCTATCGCCGCTATGCCGAAGGCTATGGTTTGACCGCGTCGGCGATGAGGTGGTTTCGCGATCACTATGTCCGCACCGAGGCCGATATCGCCGACTGGCGGGTCTCGCCCCTGCGGGCCGAAAGCGTTGCGGGGGCAGCGCCGGCCTTCGTGATCACGGCTGGACACGATATTCTGGTCGATGAAGGCATGGCCTATGCCAAGCGGCTGCAAGAGGACGGGGTTCGCGTCGTGCTACGGCACTGGCCTGGGCAGATCCATGGCTTCGTGTCGATGGGGAAACACATACCGGCCGCACGGCAGGCCGTGGAGGAGGCGGTGGAGGCATGGCGTGAGTTCGAAGCTGTTCCGAATTGAGCGGAACGCGACGCTGCCTATGCCGATTGCCGCATGACCAGCGTCCCGTCCAGGCTGACTTTGCGGGTGATCGTCTGAACCGGCGTATCCGTATCGCCCAGCAGCGTCAAAAGCGTGTCGACGCTGCTGGCCGTCATCGCGGCGAAATCCTGGGCCATCGTCGTCAGCGGCGGGCAGGTGTAGCGGCTGAGCGGATGGTCGTCATGGGCGGCCACGCGCAGGTCGTCGCCCTTCTTGCGCCCGACCTTCAGCCGATGCGCGAAGGCGGCCGCCATTACGCCGAAGGCAAGGCGGTCGTTGGCGCAGAGGATGGTCTTGGCTGGAAGCGTCTTTGCGCTCAGCATCTCGTCCATCTGCTGATATCCGATGTGCTCGAAGTCCCACGTATAGGCGGCATTGGTCTTGATCACCACCGGCTCGTAGCCGGAAGTCTCCATCGTGGCGATATAGCTTGCCAGCCGCTCCGGCGAGTTGTGGTTGACATGCGGAATGTCGAGATAGGCCGGCGCCTCTCCGGATCGGCAGAGATATTCGACGATTGTCGCGACGCTCTGATAATTGTTGTTGCCGATGAACGGCGTGTTTCCCTCGATATAAGTGTCGAAATAAACAAGGGGCACATTCTGCGCGAGCTTCTCGAACGCGCGCGGATCGGATTTCTGCCCCAGCGGTGCTGCGAGCGTGCCCGCTACCTTCAAGGACAGCATGGTGCTGACGGCTTCGGCTTCCAGCTCCGGCAGACCGTGCGAGGAAAACACGATCGGCCAATAGCCCTCGTTGCGCAGCCGCAATTCCAGGCGATTGACCATTTCGGCGTAGAAGGGGTCGGTGAGGGCCGGAACCAGGATGCCGATAGTGCGGGTTCTCTTCCGATTGAGGTTTCGCGCATAGATATTGGGCTGATAGTCGGATGAGCGCAGGGCCGCCTCGATGAGCGCGCGCGTCACCGGCTTGACGCTCGTCGGATCATCGAAATATTTCGAGAGGGTCGGGCGAGAGACGCCACAGGATTTCGCGAAATCCTCCATTGTCTTATGCGTCATTTTTTCCATCAAAAGTCGACCATTTCTCGAGCCGGTCCGCTCATCCGCGATTGTTATGCGTTCGCAAGAAAGGAAGCGCAACCGGGGAGGCAAGTTCCGGGCAAGTTCTTTCGAGCCTTACGTTGCTCAAAAATATTACATGCGTCAATTTCTTAATTGACGCATAAAAATTCGAATCATAGAAAGGGCGCTGATTGATTGATCGATCTCATCGATCACAATGGAAAATTTCTCTGGGAGTGAGTTCAAACCATCATGAAAAAACTCGTCAGCGCCGGGGAAATCGTCGTCGAAATCATGGCGGATCGGCTCGATCAAAGCCTGGCCCGGCCCGGATTGTTGCACGGGCCGTTCCCGTCCGGAGCGCCGGCGATCTTCATTGCGCAGGCTGCAAGGCTCGGCCAGCCGGCCGGCCTGATCAGCGCCGTCGGTGAAGACGATTTCGGACGGATGAACATCGACAGATTACGCGATTGGGGCGCGGACGTCTCCGCCATCGCGGTTCATGAAGGGCAGGCGACCGGCACGGCCTTCGTGTCCTATCGAACCGACGGCTCCCGTCATTTCGTCTTCAACATCAAGAACAGCGCTGCGGGATTGATCGAGACCGGCGATGACGCGAAAGCCCTGCTGGCCGGCGCCGATCATTTCCATGTCATGGGTTCCTCCCTGTTTTCCGAGCGGGCGATCTCCGTCATCCTGGCAGGCATCGAGACGATCAAGCGCAATGGCGGCACGGTTTCCTTCGACCCCAATATACGCAAAGAGATGATCGAACTGCCCGGCATGCGCGAGGCGCTGAACCGGGTGCTGGCGCTGACGGATATTTTCCTGCCGAGCGGCGAGGAACTGTTCATCTTCACCAAAGCGACCGACGAGGCCGCCGCGGCCGCTGAAATGCTCGAGCGCGGCATATCGGCGGTGATCGTCAAGAAGGGGTCGGAAGGCGCGGTCTATTACGATCGGCGCCGCCAGGTCGCCGCGGCCGGCTTCGCGGTCGAGGAGGTCGATCCGACCGGGGCGGGCGATTGCTTCGGTGCAGGCTTCGTCTCCCTCTGGCTCCGGGGTGTGGCTGCTGAGGAAGCTTTGAGACTGGCCTGCGCTTGCGGGGCCTTGGCCGTGACGCGCAAAGGGCCGATGGAAGGCATCGCCACCTTTGCCGAGGTGCAGTCCTTCCTTTCCGGTGCGACCGTGAGGGCATCGTCATGAGTTCCGCGACGCAGCGACTGGCAAATATGCCAAAAAGCCGTGGCATCGGCCTGCCATCCGGTATCACCTCCGTCTGTTCGGCCCATCCCCTGGTGATCGAGGCGGCGCTGTTGCACGCAAAGAGCCGGAACGCCGATGTGCTGATCGAGGCGACCTGCAACCAGGTCAATCAGGATGGCGGCTATACCGGCATGACGCCCGCCGATTTTCGCGCCTTCGTCGAAAAGATCGCGGCAACGGTCGGCTTTCCGCTGGATCGTCTCATTCTCGGCGGCGATCACCTCGGACCCAATCCCTGGAAGCATCTGCCGTCCGGCGAGGCGATGCGCAAGGCAGGCGAGATGATCGACGCCTTTGCGGCCGCCGGCTTCACCAAGCTGCATCTCGACACGAGCATGGCCTGTGCCGGCGACCCCACGGCCCTTGCCGACGAGACGATCGCATTCCGGGCAGCCGAGCTGGCCGCTATATCGGAAGCGAGAATAGGCCAGACCGGAACGCAGGCGCCGAGCTACATCATCGGTACCGAGGTTCCCGTTCCGGGCGGCGCGTTCGAGGCGCTCGATCATCTGCATGTCACGACGCCCAGGGATGCCCGCGCGACGGTGGAGCTTCACCGCACCGCCTTTTCCGAGCTTGGATTGGACGAGGCTTTTACGCGTGCGATCGGCATCGTCGTCCAGCCGGGCGTGGAATTCGGCAATGCCGAGGTCGTTGCGTACGTGCGCGAGGCGGCAACCGATCTCGTCGCCACATTGGACGATATGCCGCAATTCGTGTTCGAGGCCCATTCGACGGACTATCAAAGCGGCGAGGCGCTCCGCGATCTTGTCGGCGATGGATTCGCGATCCTGAAAGTCGGCCCTTGGCTGACCTTTGCTCTGCGCGAGGCGCTGTACGGCCTCAGCGCCATTGCGGAAACCCTGACGCCGGATGCGGTCGGCGAGACCGTTCCCGCCGCCATGGAACGGATCATGCTGTCGTCGCCGGAGCATTGGCAGAAATACTACCCCGGCGATGCCCGTGAGCAACATGTCCAACGGCACTATTCGTTCAGCGACCGCATTCGCTACTATTGGGCCGTACCGGCCGCGCAGAAGGCCGTGGACGAACTGATGGCAGCTCTTGAGGACGTAACGATCCCGCGCCCGCTGATCAGCCAGCATCTCGGCCATCTGGAGCCGCTGGTCGCCAGCGGATCGGTGGAGCCGCAGGCCCGCGCGCTCCTCCTTGCCAGCGTCACACGCGTGCTGGACATCTACGCGGACGCCATCGCATCGGCTTCGTAACGGCGGCTGCTTTATCCGGCGAGGCGGGAGCCCGGATCTTCAATCCGACCTGGCGGAGATCCGCAGCGAGCCGCTGGATGTGATATTCGCGACGAGATCGTCATAGCTCGCAACGCTTGGATGCCGCGCTTGCAGCACGGTCTTATGGGTGGCGCTGATCACGACCACCTCGGCGCCGGCTGTTTCGGCTGCTTCTATTCCGGCCGGAGCGTCCTCGAAGACAAGGCATTCCTCTATCGGCTGGCCCAGGATTTTCGCAGCCTGCAGAAAGCAATCCGGCGCGGGTTTGCCGTTTTGGACATCCTCGCCGGCAATCAGCAGCGGAGGCCAGGGAATGCCGGCGGCCTTGAGGCGGACAGCCGCCAGATCTCGTGGCGCGGATGTGACGATTGCCCAGCGATCCCTGGGCAGGGCGTTCAGGAAGTCGACCGCTCCCATGATCGGCTCGACGCCGGCGACATCGGCGATCTCGGCCAAGGTCAGAAGCCGAACCTCTTCAGCCGGATCGATTCCGGAAAGGCCAAGCCGTGTGATCGTTTCGATTGCCTTGCGTCCGTGCACCGTCGCCAACAGGTTTTCGACGTCGACATGGTGCCGCAAGGCCCAGGCCGTCCAGACTCGCTCGGCCACCGCGATCGAGTTCAGCACGGTTCCATCCATATCGAACAGGAAGGCGCCGAAGGATCGGTCGGGGTGGAGAGGCAGGGCCATCTTGAAAATTCTTCCTTAGCTCTTCTGGGTGGCGGCGGACAGGCGATCGAGGATCGCCTGCGCCGTATTGGCGTCCGTCACGAGAGCATTGATCATGCCCGATCGCGCCGCGCCGATGATGCCGGGCGCCTTGGCCGGCGTGGCGGCAACAGCAATGCACAGGGGAACCTGTCGTAGCTGCTCGGGAGAGGCGGCGATCATGCGCTCTTCGCCGTCCCAATGCAGGATCTCGCCGGCCTCGGTAACGTAGTGGCGCAGCACGTCGCCCGCTGCGTGGCTGAGGGCTTTCTCTCCCGGAAGGGCCGCCGTCGCTTCGGACGGGTTGGCCGCATGCGTCAACCCGACGCCGACGATCGCCGCATCGAGCCTGTTCCAGAGCGAGGTCACCTGCTGCACCGTGGGATCGGCGAGGAAAGCGTCGCGCAGCTCGGCTGACGAGATGTATGGCGCGTGCAGAAAATGCGGCAATCCGCCCATCTGCTCCGCCGCCTGGCGTACGAATTCGTTGATCTGGAAGTGCGCTGCCGCCTGTTGCATGCCGCCATTGAGGGCGATGGTGACGATGCCGGGCAGTTGCGGCAGGCCGGCGAGAGTGACTTCCCGAACGGCGCGTCCCCAGCCGATACCAAGCGTCGAGCCGGAGTGAAGGCCCGCCTGTTGCAACATGGAGCCGACCGGAGGGGCAAGTGCGCTGAGGACGTTGGAGGAGGGCGTGTCGATCACCGTGGCGTTGCGCAGTTTCAGGCCGTCGATCAATGCCGCACTCAGGTCTTCCGACGGGGAAAGATCGATCACCTCAATCCGCACGATGCCGGCCAAGCGAGCCTTCTGGAGCAGGCGTGAAACCGTAGCCGTTGATAATCCTAGCTTTTTGGCAATATCGACCTGCGACATGTCGGATTGGTAGTGCAACTTTGCAACCATGTGCAGCAATGCACGGTTTGTTGCAGGCTCCTGCGGCTGAGACGAATTCAGGTTGAAATTCCTTTCTGCAATGTGTTACACATTGGGCACTGAGGGAGTTATCGCTTAAAACCGCCGATTTCGCAACGATTATGCAGCGGACGCGAACTCTCAACATTCGTTGGCCATCCCCTTCCAATCTTGGAGTGGGATGCGCTTTCAGCAACCCGTTTCGGGCACGCTATAGGGAGGAGCATACATGTCCAGATTAACCACAGCCGAAATGCGCGGCTACCAGCAGATTTGCGGCAGCGACGGCGCCATGATGGTGATCGCCTGCGATCAGCGCGGCGGCATGCGCAGCCTGCTTGCCAAGGAACCGGAGGCGCAGGCGGCGATCTCTGACAAGACTCTCGGCGACACCAAGGCCGATATCGCCAGATTTCTCGCCAGCAAGGCATCCTGCGTCCTGGTCGACCCGATCTGCGCTGTTCCGGCTCTGGTCGACGACCGCATCATTCAGCGCGACACGGCGCTCCTGATCGGCCTCGACGCGTCGGGCTGGGACACGTCTCCGGAAGGATATCGCCTTTCCAAGCTGGTTCCCGGCATCACGGCCCGCCGCGTCCGCCAGCTCGGCGCGACCGGCGGCAAGATCATGGTCTATCTCCGCTCGGACCGGGATGACGCCAATGTTCACAACATCAAGATCCTGCACCAATGCATCGAGGATTTCGCACGCGAAGACCTGCTGCTCGTCGTTGAATTCCTGACATACAGGTTCGATGACGAGGACGAAGCCGAGTACAAGGCGAAGATCCCGTCTCTGATCGTCGGCGGAAGCAGGATTTGCCTCGACTGCGGAGCGAAGGTCCTCAAGATCCCATACCCCGGAAGTCCGGAGGCCTGTGCTGATGTCACCAGGCTTGCGGGAGACGTGCCCTGGGCAGTCTTGTCCGCCGGTGTCGACCATTCGACCTTCCTGAAGCAGGTCGAAGATGCCATGCGCAACGGTGCCTCCGGTGTCATCGCGGGCCGCTCGCTGTGGAAGGACTGCATTTCGCTCGACCGCGCCGTCACGAGGGATAGACTGGAAACCGTCGCGGTTCCGCGTCTTCGCGAAATTCAGGCTGTGATCGCCACCCATTTCAAGGGTAGCAGGTCTGAGACCGTCGGCCGGGGACAGAAAGAAGATGCCTGAAACAGCCATCGGCGTGGACATTGGCGGCACGAATATTCGCGCCGCTCTCGTCTCCGATCGAGGCGAGATTTTGAAGAAGCTATCGGATCGGACACCCACCGATCCGTTGCAGGTGGTCGAGCGCGTCGTGGCAATGGTCGAAGCGCTTGATGTGATGGGAGCAGCCGGCATCGGTGTCGGCATTCCCGGTCGTGTCGATGCGGCCAGTCGCACGATCCTCTCCGGCGGAATCCTCAATCTGGCCGGTATCGACTTTGCCGATCGGCTGGAGACGCGCCTCGGCAAGCGGGTTGTCATCGAAAATGACTGCAACATGGCGCTGATCGCCGAAATGCGCGTCGGCGGCGCCAAGGGATATCAAAGCGTCGCGATGCTGACGATCGGAACGGGTATCGGCGGTGCCGTCGCCCATAATGGCAGCATCTATCACGGCCACATGACGGCCGGGCAACTGGGCCATATCTCCGTCCTGCAGGATGGTCCGCTTTGCGCGTGCGGACGACGCGGCTGCGTGGAGACCTTCAGCTCGGGAACGGCACTGCGCCGGCACATGAACGAAGCCGGCCTTTCGGCCACGTCCATCGGCGAGATTTTCGAAATGGCGGCCGAGGGAAATGGTACGGCGAGGGCGGTCTTGCGTGCATGGGCATCCCCCTTGCGCACGGCGCTCGACAATATCGCGGCCACGATGGATCCGGACGTCATCTTGTTGGGAGGGGGGCTCGGCTGCGACGCGGCGCGCGCCCTTGCCGACCTTCCGGCGGTGGCGCCATGGTTCCGGCCGACGATCCTGCCTGCGAAACTGGGAGACGATGCCGGCGTGATCGGCGCAGCCTTGTCGATCTTCGCCAATGCCTCGGCCGAGAAACGCGTCGTGCTCGTCAACGGCGTTCCGGCATCGGGGAAGAGCCGGCTCGCAAAATCGCTGTCGCAACGCACCGGCTGGCCGATCCTTTCCCTTGACGGCATCAAGAATCCCTTCCTGGAGCAGATCGGCGCGGTCGACCGGGATTTCAACCGGACTTTGGGAAAGGCGAGCTATCAGGCGATCTGGTCGTTCATCCGCGAGGCGCCGGCCGGTTCTGTCTTCATTGTCGACGCATGGTTCGGTTTCCAGCCGAAGGCGCTGCTCGAAACCTATATCCGGGACGCCGGTGTCGATCGCGTCGCGGAACTTTGGTGCAAGGTGCCCGGCGCGATT
Source organism: Rhizobium sp. (assembly GCA_036398815.1). GTDB lineage: Bacteria > Pseudomonadota > Alphaproteobacteria > Rhizobiales > Rhizobiaceae > Rhizobium. Next base: position 10,777 of record DASWOH010000339.1, read on the forward strand.
GCCGCGGAACGCTATGCCAGCCGTCTGAAGGACAGGCTGCCGGGCCATCCGGGCGCCGAGTATGTATCGGAACTCGCGGCGCTCGCCGACCGCGCGGAGCCCATGGCATGTGGCCCGTTGAGGACGGTCGATCAAACGAAGGAACCGGATATGGACAGCATAATGGCCTGGATTTCAGAGGTGTTCGGCCAGGTATGAAAATTGCCGTCTTCCCGGCGGCAGACAAAAGCTCGATCTGACTTCAAACCGTCGCGCGACGCTTCGTTGGCGGCGAGGCGTATCGCTTTGCCGATCTCCCCGATTGGCAAGGTATTTCAAATAGATGGCGGAAATTCGTTGCAGAAAAAAATTACTTGACGGCCCGCCATAAGCCACTGATTATCCGTTCTGCCGGACAGGGGAGATGTTCGGCTTTCAAGGGAGGAAATTATGGAGCGACGTTCATTTCTAAAGGCCAGCGCCGTGGCCACACTCGCAACCGGCGTGTCGGCCGTTGCCGGCGGCGTCAAGGCACAGGACAAGAAGTTCACCATCGCGCTGATCCCGGGTCTGACCACGGACGCCTTCTACATCACCATGCGCAAGGGTGCGGAGGCCGCTGCCAAGGCAGTTGGTGCGACGCTCGTATTCCAGGGGGCGCCGGACTTCAACCCGGTCACGCAGGTTCCGGTTCTCGATGCGATCATTGCCAAGAAGCCGGATGCGATCCTGATTGCGCCGACCGACAAGGATCAATTGATCCAGCCGCTGAAAAAGGCTGCGGATGCCGGCATCCCGGTCATCACCGTCGATACCTTCATCGGCAATGGCGTCTACCAGACCGGCAGCGGCGATGCCGATTTTCCGCTCGCCTACATCGCCTCGGACAACGTGCTTGGCGGCGCGATCGCAGCGCGCGCGCTGGCCAAGGCCGTCGGCGAAAAGGGCAAGGTCTACGTTTCGAACGTCAAGCCGGGCATCTCGACCACCGACCAGCGCGAGCAGGGTTTCAAGGACGAGATGAAGAAATATCCGGGTATCACCGTTCTGGACACCCAGTATAATGACGACGATGCCAACAAGGCGGCGTCGCAGCTGCAGGCCGTCTATGCCCGCAATTCGGACCTCGACGGCGTTTTCGGCGCCAACCTGTTTTCCGCTCTCGGTGCCGCGAACGGCGTCCAACAGGCGGGCCAGACGGGCAAGATCCGGGTTGTCGCCTTCGATGCGCCGACCACGATCGTCGACAATATCAACTCCGGCCTCGTCGATCTGGCGATTGCCCAGCATCCGGCCGAAATCGGTTATTTCGGCGTGATGGCTGCGTATGCGCATCTGACCGGCAACTCGATCCCGACCGCGATCGGCACCGGCTTCACGGTCATCGACAAAGCGAACGTCGCCGACAAGGACGTCGCGAAGTTCATCTACTCCGACTAATCGGATGAAGTTTGTGCCTCGTCCAAGGGGCGGGGCACGTCTCTGATCATAATGGAGGGAATGGCGTGACGACTTCTGTACGTCCTCGCTCGAGTTTGGATTCATCCATGACTACCGAAGATACCGAGGCCCGCAAGGCGGACCAGCATGTGGCGCCACAGGCGGACCACGGCGATCAGGCAAAGACCATCGTCAATTATATCGCGCAATTGCGCGCATGGCTCTTTCTTGCCGGGCTGATCGTGACGTTCGAGATCTGGGCGCGCATCGATTTCGGGGGCACCTTTATCGGCTCATCCTTCAACTGGCAGTCGGTGGCGGTCTTTGCGGTGGCGCCGCTATTGCTGGCGATCGGCCAGACCTTCGTCATCATATCCGGCGGCATCGACCTTTCGACCGGCTTCATCATGGGTCTTGCGGCTGTCGTCGCCGCGCATGTCACCAATATCGCGGGTCTCTACATGCCGCTGCCGATGGCGATGGTGCTCGGCATTCTCGTCGCGATGCTCGCCGCCACCGTGCCCGGCTTCATCAACGGCCTCTTGATTTCCCGCCTCAAAGTTCCGCCCTTCATCGGCACGCTCGGCATGTTCGGCGTCGCTCGCGGCACGGCCTTTCTTCTGGCCGGCGGAACCACCGTTCCGGTCAGGAATTCCTATTTCGCCGAACTCGGCAACGGCCGCTTCTACGGCGTGCCCTATCTTGTCATCGTCACCATCGTCTTCGTGCTGATCATGCATTACCTGCTCAGCCAGACGCGCTTCGGCCAGCACAATTATGCGATCGGCGCCAATGCGCAGGCGGCGCGACGCGCCGGCATCGACATCAAGTCCCATCTGCTGCGGCTCTATATGCTCTCGGCAGTTTGCGCCGGTCTCGGCGGTGCGCTCTATGCCGCCCGCTTTACCGCCGGAGCGGCCCAGGCGGGCGAGCCGTTGCTGCTCGACAGCGTCGCCGCCGTCGTCATTGGCGGCGCCAGTCTGTTCGGCGGCTCGGGGACGATCATCGGCACGATTGCCGGCGCCTTGGTCATCGCCGTCATCCAGTACGGTCTGGTTTTCATGAATGTCGAGCCCTTCTGGCAGTTCATCGCCGTCGGCATCGTCATCATCATTTCGGTGCTTATCGATCAGGCGCAGCGCCGGTTCAGCGGAGCAAAACAGGATGAATAGCGCAACGCCCCTTCTCGAAGTCCGCAACCTGTCGCGGTATTTCGGTGCCGTCCATGCCCTGGACAATTGCTCCCTGGTCGTCCACCCCGGCGAGGTCGTCGCGCTGGCGGGAGACAATGGCGCCGGCAAGACGACGATGATCAAGGCGATCTCGGGCGTCTATCCGCCGACCTCGGGCGAAATCCTGATCGAGGGAAAGCCCGTCACCTTCTCCTCGCCGCAGGATGCGCGGGAAAAAGGGATCGAGACGATCTATCAGGATCTGGCGCTAGCCGACAATCTGACGATCGGCGCCAATATCTTTCTTGGCCGCGAGCCGATGAAGAAGCTCTTCGGCTTCTTGCCGGTCATCGACCGGAAGGCGATGGCGGAGGCCGCGCGCGCGACGATGGCACAGCTCGATTTCCATGTGAAAAGGCTCGATGCGCCGGTCAGCAACTTCTCCGGCGGCCAGCGTCAGGCGGTGGCGATCGGGCGAGCGGTCTATTGGAACGCCCGCATCCTGATCATGGACGAACCGACCGCCGCACTCGGCGTGCCGGAGCAGCGCAAGGTGGTCGCCCTGATCAAGTCACTGAAGGCGCAGGGACGTGGCGTGATCTTCATCTCGCATAATCTGCAGGACATCTTCGCCGTCTCCGACCGCATCGTCGTCCTTCGGCGCGGCATTGTCGCCGGAGAGCGCCAGATCAGCGAAACCACGCATGAGGAAGTCGTCAAACTGATGATCGGCGGCTAGGCTCGCCGATCAAGTTCATTGTCAGGCGACGCCCAGATGCTGTCGGGTGAAGGCGATCAGGCTTTCTATATGGAGAGCGACGGCGGCGCGTGTCTGTTCCGCGTCGCCGCGTTCCACGGCCTCGATGATGACGAGGTGCTCGGTGGAGTCGGGCTTCAGGCGATCCTTCAGGCGGTCGATTTCGAACAGGCGCGTGGTGGCGCGCAACTCCCGTAGCACTTTCGCCATGACGGTATTTCCGCAGTGATCGATGATCAGGTTGTGCAGGTTGTCGTCGGAGACCCAGTGGGCGTCGGTATGGTAGGCGGTCGCGTCGAGAAGCTCATGGATCTCGCGCCGCACGGCGATCAGTTGCCTGCGCGGAATATTGGGGATCGCCAGGACGGCCGCCTCCGGCTCGATCAGCAATCGCAGCCGCAGGCTTTGCAGATATTCACCGATATCCACCTGGCGCACGACGTAGTTGCGGCCATCGCCCTTGCGCACCAGCCCTTCGCCTTCCAGCCGCTGTAGCGCCTCCCGCAATGGGGTGCGGGAAATGCCGAGGGTTTCGGCGAGCCTGGCCTCGACGATGACCTGCCCGCCCTTCAGCCTGCGATGGCGAATCATGTCGGAAACGGCTTTGTAGGTCAGCGAGGCAAGATTGTGCTGTCCGCCCGTGGACGACGGTGTCGCCGGCATGATTGAAATATCTGTCACCCTTACCTCATTTCCCGTGCTGTCCGCATTTCGCATGACAACGCACTTTCTTCGTATAGGCAGCTGTTACATATGATAGCCGATCTCGCAAAGAAGCAAAAAGGGAACTCATGGACGATCGCCTGAACGACGCGGGAGAGGCAAGCCTTGCCGACGAAACCTATCGTCTGCTTTTAGCCGACATTCTCTCGGCCCGGCTGGTGGGCGGATCGGTGGTGCAGCAAAGGCGGCTTGCAAGCAAGCATGCCGTGTCGCGCTCTCCGATGCGCCACGCGCTCGGCCGCCTTGAAGGGGAGGGGCTGCTGGTCCGCAATGACAAAGGGGTGCTTTGCGTCCGGGTCATAACGCTGAAGGACTATCTCGACAGCCTGGCGATGCGGATGCTGCTCGAGCCGAGCGCCATTGCCTTGGCAGCTTCGCATATGACCGAGGAGGAGTTGAAATCACTCTCGGTGATGCTGGATGCGATCGAGGCCGAGCCGGATCCGGACCCGGAGCTCGTCTGGCAGTTCGACGATGCACTGCATGGCTCCATCGCCGCTGCTAGCGGCAATCCCTTCATGGCAGCCACGATCGGTGAGATGCGGCGCTATACGACGATCTTTGAAAGGCAGATGGCGGTGGTCCGGGCAAAACCCGGTGTCGCCGAGCATCGGGCGATCCTGGCCGCACTTTCGGCACATGATTCCGATGCGGCGCGGCAGGCGATGGCGCGCCATCTTGAAGCCGTTCGGCAGGGCGTTCTTACAAATTACTGAGGGGTCGTCGTAGCAGCCCTTGCATCAACGGTAAAATTTTGTATAAAAGTGGGATCCCATATGAATGCAAACTTTGGGACGCCAATAAGAAAACCAGCTCCAGAGGTCATCATGCTCCGAATTCAATTGTCCCGCGGCATTCTCGCCGCATCGTTCCTAGCCCTGACAACATCGTTCGCCCTTGCTCAATCCTGCACGCCAAAGGTCGCGGCCGGCGAGCTGATCACGCCGGGCAAGCTGGTGATGTCGACCAATCCGACGCTGCCGCCCTTGCAGTTCATCGACTCCAGCGGCGACCTGAAGGGCATGCGCGTCGAGCTCGGCACCGAGATCGCCAAGCGTCTCTGCCTTGAGCCGGAATATGTCCGCATCGAGTTCTCCGCGATGGTGCCTGGCCTGCAGGCCGGCCGCTGGGACATGATCAACACCGGTATCTTCTTCACCGAAGAACGCGCCAAGATCATGCAGATGATCCCCTATGAGGATCAGGCGATTAGCGTATCGATCGCCCCGAAATCCGACAAGAAGGTCGCCAGCAAGGACGATCTCGCCGGTATGACGATCGGCGTCGAGATCGGCGGCTTCGAGGAAACCAAGACACGTCTTCTCGACAAGGAATTGCGCGATGCCGGCAAGAAAGGCCTGACGATCCAGACCTTCGACAATTTCGCGCTGGCCTATCAGGCCCTGCGTGCGGGCCAGGTCGATGGCGTGGTCTCGATTGACGCCGTCGCCAAGGATTATGACGCACGCGGCGATTTCAAGCGCGCTCTGAGCGGCCTCTATCCCGCACCGGTCGCCATCGCCTTCAAGAGCCCGGCGCTTGCCGATGCCGTGTCGGCGACGCTCAAGGAGATGAAGGCTGACGGATCGCTGAAGGCGCTGTTCGACAAGTACGGATTGCCTATGGTGTCTGGCGATTACTCCGTGAAGGGCCCCGGCCGCTGATCGGTTTAATCGGTCCATCGGAATGGCGACGCGCGGATCTTCCGCGCTCGCCTTGAGCAGAAAGTTACGTTCATGACGCTTTGGAGCTGGTCGGGTTTCTTCGGATACCTGTTTAATCCCTTCATCCTCGGTGGGGTCTTCACGACCATCTGGCTGACCCTCGTGTCGCTGACGGCGGGTCTTATCCTCGGATTTGTCCTTGCCCTGATGCGGCGATCACCGTTCCGGTTGGCCAAGACGCTCGCCAAGATCTACATCTGGCTGTTTCGCGGCACGCCGTTGCTCGTCCAGCTTATCGCTCTGTACACCGCGCTGCCGCAGTTCGGCATTCGCTTCACCGTGATCGAGGCGGCTTTGATCGGGCTCGCGCTCAACGAAGCCGCCTATCTTGCGGAAATCATCCGTGCCGGCATCGAGGCCGTCCCGGAAGGGCAGGCTCGTGCTGCCCGGGCGCTCGGGATGACGGAACGGCAGATCATGCGCCACATCGTCATGCCGCAAGCCTTCAAAGTGATCATTCCGCCGCTTGGAAACTCCGTCAACGGCCTGTTGAAGACGACCTCCGTGACCTCGGTCATCTCGATGGAGGAACTTCTGAGGCGCACCCAGGTGCTCATCCAGGAGCACTTCATGGTGCTGGAGCTCTTCGCGGTGGCGGCCATCTACTACCTTCTTCTGACCACGCTCTGGGATTTCGTCCAGAACCATATCGAGAAGCGCTTCGGTCAAGCCACCAACTCCCGGCTTTCCGTCACCGAGAAGCGCTAGAACCAGGATATCTGACATGACTAGGAAGTTTCGCGGTGTCTATACCGTGATGATCACGCCGTTGGATGCGAA
>DASWOH010000340.1:0-4835 GCA_036398815.1 Rhizobium sp.
ATCTGCTGGCGCGTAATTTCGTGCCGATGGGCAACCTCTGTAATGGTCGCTCCAGCATCCCCAACCGACATGACAATCGCGAGCTTCTCATCGTCGCGCCATCGACGCCGCCGCTCTTGCCCAAGAATTTCAACGCGCATCGCAATCCCCGCATAAAACACGTCGCTAACGACGTCGTTAAATACGTGTCTTAGGTCATCAATGCGTTAGACGGCAGGCGGTGCCAATCGGGCGGTTACACTGGATGGGTCACCCTTGGATGCTCTTTAACACACGTCTATAAATGCGACCATGAACCGAATGAAGTCTCGATACAGCAAGGTAAAGGCCAAGCGCGTAGAGCCCGGAACATCATCAGCACCCCGTCTAGCTTCCCCCACCCCCGTCAATCCGCGCATTGTCATCCTGAAGGCCGCGGACAGGATTACTGCGCCAGTAGAAGGCATTCCCGATCACATGCGACATCTGATGGAAACGCTTGCCGACGGCGGCATGGACGTCGTTCGAAGCATATATCTCATGCTCGCCGGCGCCCTGGCGGTGGGGCTTCTCATGCAGCTCGCGCCCTACAAGTCGCCGTCCCTCCTGACCAGGATTCGAAGCTGGTTTGCTGTAGTGATGGCTTTGGTGATCGGACTGACGCTGGCCTACTGCGCGATGCTTTCGCTGATCGCCGCTCTCTATGACAAAGACTATTTTTACGGCGTGCCGCTCACCATCGGCTATATGGCGATTTCATTGGTGCTATCGGCCATCGGATTGCTCCTGAACAGATTTTGTGGCCGGAGCCTCCGCGTCACACCCCACAGCCCTCCCCGCTAACGATTACGCCCGAGCCGGCTAACAACTCAGGCATGCTTCGCCTCGGCTTCGGCGCGACGACGAATGACATTGAGTACGGTACCATGGAAGTCGTTCAGGAAGATATGTCCCCACCAGTTGCAATAGGCATTGATGGGCGTGGCAATGACGTAGCGGGTCGTCAGAGTCAGCCGGGTCCTGCCGCTGGGTAGAGGCTCCAGGCGATAGTCGCCGCCGGCGAGCTTCAGATAAGAGCTGTCGACCTTGATATGCCCTTCGACCGCCTTCGGAATAGAATGCGGTCCGAACCGGAAATTCCATGACAGATATCGGTCAGACTGCCAACCTGTCACGATCTCCTCGAATCTCACCCCTCGCGTCCAGCGCAGATGACGGACGGCGCCGACGCCCTGCCCTTCCAGTCGCGCATCGGCCGGTTTTGGAACGCCAACGATATTGTGGCTGAAGGTCCATTCAAGTTCCTGCGGGGCGATATCGGGAATCTCGACGGTATTTTTCCAAACGGTTTGCACAGGTGCGTCGATGTCAATGACAGTCTGAACCTGGCCCACATGCTGGGGGGCTGGGATAAGGGGCTCCGCGGGCAGGCCGACAAGCGGAAGAACGACGAGGCAGGACGCGATCGACCGTGACCGCAGCTTGCGAAGTGACAGGCCTGAGATCAATGATCCCAACGCCGAGCCGGCATAAAAGAACGGTGCCGCCATCACGGCGCACATGCCGGCCTCCCTCAGGAACACCACGGCCAGTACGATGAAGAGCGTGATGCAGATCCAACCGATCTTGACGTGTCGCCACAGGCTGCCCTCCCCGCGTGGGTCTGCCAGAACGGTGGCGACACTGGCGATCGCCATGGGGAGGAAGACGAGACCGGCTATGAAAGGAAGGCTCGTTTCCGCGGGCATCCAGGCCACGAAGTAAAGGATTATTCCATAAAACAGTGCTGCAGGAATAGCAAAGATCAGGCGTTCGGTAACGGACGGCCGATTGTTTGGCCGATCAGATTCAGACGATATCAACACTCCTCCCGCATAGCTTGCTGAGCCAGCAGACGATCATCTCCTACAGATGAAAGATCAGCGCCGCGGCAATCATGCCGGCGAACACCACCAGCACCACGATTGTCACGACATCACTGATGGCGTCACGCAGGTCGCGTATCGGCGCCGGCTCACGTCTTTCGTAAATGGACCAAAGACGCCCCTTCACCAGTTTCAGCAACAAGTCCATGTCGTGAACTACCCCCGTGCCCCGGCTTTTGGCAAGAGGCGCAAGGCGAGACGGAGGAATTGCGTCAGACGGAAGTCTACACCCCCGAGACAAGACTGCCTCCACGAGAAGACGCGCGATATGGAGGCACCGTTGCAGCGAGAGGCCAAGGCGTGGCTCAAAGCTGAAAGATATACCGCTTCAGGCACGGCACGGCCGTTGTAAGCGCCACTGTGTATAGTATCACGCATTCTTCGCGATCTCATCCAAAGCCCGAAATCAGCGGTCGAACAGGTCCTGCCATTGCTTCTCGCCGATGAGACAATCAGTGGTTGGCTGATCGCTGAGGACTTTCTGCGTCGTCGCCGGTGGGGCGAAGCCACTGATCTCCAGAACCAGCTTACGACGCACAGCGGCAGCAAAATCCTCGATCTTGTGGATAGGCAGCACGAAGGAACCGGGACCTCCGACCACGCAATCCGCGTAATATTTATCGAGATCGGCCTGTGTCTCGGACGGGCTCAGCATCATCGCAAGACCGTTGATGACAATGCCATCCTTCACGACTTTGTCGCGAGTAGGCGCCACGGGTTCGCCGAAATTGTTTGCTCCGTCGCCGGAAATGTCGATGACGTCTCGCATTCCTCGATATGGGCTGCTGGCAATCATCGTTGCGCCTTGAACAATTGCGGCGGAAATCGATGTACGTCCCCGGGTGTCGATCGGGCGAGTCTCGATCTTGTGGGCAAAATCGATTGCATCCTGTTCCGTCGCAATCACTTCCCAATCGACCACTGAATCGGGCGCCTCGGAACCTGCCCATTCGAAATAGCTGACAGCAATACGACCATTGAGACCGCTTTTTACCGCGTCGATAAATTCCTTATGCCTGAGCGCCTCGACATAGCCGTCGCGCTGGATCTGAAGTTCTTCATTGTCCATGGAGCGGGAGGTATCGACCGCGAGAACGAGAGCCACGTCGACATCATCTGCTTTCGTTTGCGCAACAACCGTCGACGCGACGGCAGAAAGACTGACAAACAACGCTAGCGTTGTAAGCATTGGAAAATCCACTTGCTAACCGATCATCTCTGAAAATTTAACATGACCTCCTTCAGAAGCGACTCCGGGGTGCATGCCTTCTCCTCAATTCTCGGTGATGGGCTTTATCCTCCGACTTTATGGATAGTGCGCGACTAACGCTTTATCCGGAACACCAAGAGTAAAAAGATGCGTTGGCTCAAACTGAAATCAAGGCGAGGTGGCAGGACCGATTGGAGCGGACATCCCACGCGCCTTAATTAGATCAAGAATAACGTTACTTCTGCATGACCCTTTGCGATATAGGGTTGGAAATGAAGTTCACGTCCACAATCGTCCTTGCCGCTGTCTTACTTTTACCTGCGGTAGCGGATGCCCGCGATTTCGAGCCGGTCCTTTATCAAAAAGGGAACTGGCGGGTTATGAGAGGTGATAACGGTCCATTCGAGATCTGCCTTGCACAATATGCGGAACGGCAAAGTTCCCTTGATGTTCTCGAAATTCAGAAGGTTTGAAGAGATCTATTTCGGTGCGCCGAAGGGGATCAAGGACGATACCGTCACGATTCAATTCGAAGGACTTCCAACTGGTCAGGACACAATATCGCTGGATGTCCGAAGCCGTTCCAGCACCACCGTTCTGGCGACGACCGATTCAATTCCTATGCTGGATATGGCAATGGCGGCATCAGCCATGACCGTCAGTTTCGGAACTTATTCGATCAACGCACCTCTAAACGGCGGACCGGAAGTCTTCACGACGCTTGATGATTGCTCAGCCGGCTTTCATTCTCACTTGTAGGAGGAGATGAACAAGTTGAAGGCTGGACTTGTCTATGTGGGTGCGATGCATGGTCGACGGCGAAATGTTCAGCTTCCAATCCAGCGCGGGCATTATTCTTCGGGTGATCCATCCAGCAGGCCATCGTAGACTTCCATGAGCGCATTCGTGATGGCCTGGCCGAGAGCATTTCCTGCAATGCGCAGGTCTTCTTCCGTGCCATCTCGGGCCGCCTCTGCCAGCTCGAAGCCTCACTCGCCGACGATGTGTTTGGCAACCTCAATGGCCCAAAGGCCAAAATCGCCACGATTATCGATCTTGATTGTTTCGTCCATCGTCGTCTCCGCTTTGTGTTTTGGCAGTGATCTAATCTTTCCCGGTCCATCTGGCCAGCATCCGGTACCCACAGGGACTCAGAGACAATTCAGCATCGACGTGAATCGATGACCCCAACTGATTGAGCAGTGTCGTTGGACGCTCTTTCGCGAAATGGCAGCTGCTCGCATGTCACTTTACCCCCCTGGCCGTCTGTACCAATCCCCGCCAAATGCCGGACGAGCATCGCGAGCCAGACAGTGCGATGGCCAATGCTGCGCTCGGCCATACACGAGAATCTGCGGGCTCTGCCGCGACGCCGCGCTGCGTTCCATCGGTCTGGCCTCCGATCTCGCCAGCTATCTCAGCGCATGAATACAGCGTCAGCCGCGTCTGGTTCTCATATGTTCCAGCATAGCTCGCGGCGCATCGGAACCGAACATCTCGGCGAAGCCGATAAGCGCTTCCTTCGCCAACGGTGCCGCGCGGTCGAGCATTGACACCTCGAAGCGCGAGACGGCTTCGACCCAATCCGCTGACGAGATCAAGGTATCTGCGAGGTCGGCCGCGTCCAGCATGGCAAGATTAACGCCCAACCCAACCGGCGGCATCACATGCGCCACGTCACCGACAAGGGTGAGACCACGCCGGGACGGCCAACGCAACGG
>DASWOH010000341.1:0-3674 GCA_036398815.1 Rhizobium sp.
CGAGAGCGGATCGCAGTACGACAGAATCGCAGAGGACCAAGGCCTTTGGACGTCGATCGACTCGTCATGAGCCTATGCACCGGAACGGAAAATTCGGTGGTTCCTGACGGGGGGTAAGACCGTAACGGGCTCTCGCTACCACCAATAATGATTGCTCCCGGCATGCTAACGGCCGGTGAATACTTCGATCTTGTCGCCAAGATGCCATCGAGCGAATTCGTCAATGGCGTGCGCTGGATCGATGATTGCATGCTGATCAAGTCGGGTGCGGAAATCGAGCGTTTGCGAATGGCACAATGGTGAAATGATCCGGCCCGGACGTCCGGTCAAGGACTGCGTCGCCGACGGTGTTGCGGGCCTATGAGCGTCACGGTGTGCAGGAAGGCTTGAAATCGGAAGTCTTCAAACAAGGAAATAGCGCTGCGCCATCGGAAGAATTTTGGCGGGCTCGCACGTAATGATCTTGCCATCGACGCGAACCTCGTAGGTTTGCGGATCGACCTCGATTTTGGGCGTCAGATCGTTATGGATCATGTCCTTCTTGCGAATGGTCCTGGTGTTTCTCACGGCCACCAGCGATTTCTGAAGTTTTAGCTTTTCGCCAATGCCCTCGTTCAAGGCCGCCTTGGACACAAAAGTCACGCCAGTGCTGGCGCGCGCGCGCCCGAGAAGTCCGAACATCGGACGGTAGTGAACCGGCTGCGGTGTCGAGATGGACGCGTTCGGATCGCCCATCGGGGCCATTGCGATCATTCCGCCTATAATCACGAGAGAGGGCTTCACGCCGAAAAACATCGGCTGCCACAACACCAGGTCGGCCCGCTTGCCGACCTCGATCGAGCCGATCTCATGGCTGATGCCGTGGGTGATCGCCGGGTTGATGGTGTATTTGGCTATGTAACGCTTGGCGCGGAAATTATCGTTGCGCGCGCTGTCCTGCTCCAGCGGTCCGCGCTGAACCTTCATCTTGTGCGCGGTCTGCCAGGTACGAAGCGTGGTTTCGCCGATCCGGCCCATCGCCTGCGAATCCGACGACATCATGCTGAACGCGCCGAGGTCGTGAAGAATGTCTTCAGCGGCGATGGTTTCCTTGCGGATGCGGGATTCTGCGAAAGCGACGTCTTCCGGGATCGCGGGATTGAGATGGTGGCACACCATCAGCATGTCGAGATGCTCATCGATGGTATTAATGGTGTAAGGGCGAGTCGGATTGGTGGAGGAGGGCAGGATATAATCTTCGCCGCATGAGGTGATGATGTCCGGCGCGTGGCCGCCGCCCGCTCCCTCGGTATGAAAGCTGTGGATCGTTCGCCCCTTCATCGCCGCAAACGTGTCCTTGACGAAGCCGCTCTCGTTGAGCGTGTCGGTGTGGATCGCGACCTGAATATCCTGCTCATCGGCGACGTTGAGGCAATTGTCGATCGCAGCCGGCGTGGTGCCCCAATCCTCGTGCAGCTTCAGGCCGATGACGCCGGCGCGAATCTGCTCATGCAGCGGTTCTGGAAGACTTGCGTTGCCTTTGCCAAGCAGGCCCACATTGACGGGCAGATCTTCGACGGCCTCGAGCATGCGGTGGATGTTCCACGGCCCCGGCGTCACTGTCGTCGCCAGCGTGCCGACAGACGGCCCCGTTCCACCACCGAGCAGCGTCGTGGTGCCGCTCGCGAGCGCTTCCTCGGCCTGCTGTGGGCAGATGAAATGAATATGAGAGTCGATTCCACCGGCGGTTAAAATCTGGTTTTCGCCCGCGATCACGTCGGTCGCCGGGCCGATCACGATATCGACGTTCGGCTGGATATCCGGATTGCCGGATTTGCCGATGCCGACGATGCGGCCATTCTTGATCCCGACATCAGCTTTTACGATGCCCCAGTGATCGAGAATAATCGCATTCGTAATGACGAGGTCGACGACCGCCGCTGCCGGGCGCTGGCTCTGGCCCATGCCGTCGCGGATGACCTTGCCTCCGCCGAACGTGACTTCGTCACCGTAGGTCGTGAAGTCCTTCTCAACCTCAATCAGGAGTTCTGTATCGGCGAGGCGGATACGATCGCCTTTGGTGGGGCCGTATAAGTCAGCGTATGTCCGGCGCGGAATCTTGACCATCTTCAGCCTTCCAGTTTGCCCATGACCTTGGCGGCGAAGCCGTACACTGTGCGGTCCCCCGCCAGGCTCACAACCTCGACGGTGCGCTCTGTCCCCGGCTCGAAGCGCAAGGCGGTCCCCGCCGGGATATTGAGCCGAAAGCCCTTGGCCTTCTGACGGTCGAATACCAGGCCCTCGTTGGTCTCGAAAAAATGATAGTGCGAGCCGACCTGAATGGGGCGGTCGCCGGAATTCGCAACCTTCAGGCTGCGAACCTCTCTGCCGGCATTCAACTCGATGTCTCCGTCATCGATAAAATATTCGCCCGGTATCATGGCCTGTCCTTATGGAATTGGCATTTTTATGGAATGGGATTGTGGACGGTGACCAGTTTCGTTCCGTCGGGAAAGGTCGCTTCGACCTGCACGGAGTGAATCATTTCCGGCACCCCCTCCATGACTTCCTCGCGCTTGATGATGGTCGCGCCATACGTCATCAGTTCGGCGACGGTCCTGCCGTCGCGCGCGCCTTCCATGACCGCAGCGGAAATCAGCGCGACGACTTCCGGATAATTCAACTTGACACCGCGCGCCCTGCGACGCTCGGCTAAAAGTGAGGCAGTGAAGATTAATAGTTTGTCTTTCTCGCGCGGCAGCAGCTCCATCGGAGGCCCTTACGGTTTAAAGCGCTTATGTTGCCCAGATTCTTGGCAAGCACGCAGACTTCGACTGACAGATTGATCGTAATACATTCCAGGCTTGAATGAACAGGTTTTTGCCCTCTTCGGCCTGCTCGCCAAGATAGCGGCAGACCACGACGTGTTGCAATTGGCTGACCGAAAAAACAGACGATGTCTTCACGTCCGATGTTTTTATGTTCAATGAATTGCGGACGTGCTCCGCCGATCCGTCTTGCAAACGCCCGGCATAGATCATCGTCCCGAACACAGGCTGGCCCGCGCAAGCATAGCGCGCCGCCAGCAGCGGTGAGTCCCCGCCGAGCTTGAATCGCTCGAACCAGATCTTGTCGTTGTTCCTCACGATCTCGATGCGTTGACCGAGCGACCCGGTGGTGAAGCGCTCCTTCGCCGCTGGGCGACCGAGACAGAAGAAATCCCACCCGACAAAGGTCGCGTCGTCCGCGAGCGTGACGCGCGTTTCGATCTCGGCATTGGCCCCGTCGAATATGATGTTTTCCTGAGGAAGATATTCGCAAGTCCCACCCGCGCCCACGACGATCGTGTTGTGCTGCGATCCCTTTTGCATGGGGCTGCGATAAAACTTGGTGGCGCCCGGTGTGGTGAGGACGCATCTGGCGCCGTCGCTGACGTCGAAGACCTGATGCAGCCTGTCGCCGCCGACGATCCCGGCCGGCGGATGCAGGAGATAGACGTGGCAGGTGCCGTCTTCTTCCGGATAGAACGGGCGCTGGACGACGAGCGGTCCGTACTGGCGGCGGCGAATGAGGCGCGTTCGTCCATCCGCCAATTCGAAGGCCAGATCAAGCTCCGCTTTCCAGTCGCGCGCCGCCGGTTCGTTCAAATTCGAACCATCTTCCTGTGCATCGTGCCGAATGAATTTTGTCAACGC